>JBJEJI010000001.1:0-6363 GCA_051877895.1 Lachnospiraceae bacterium
TTTGATATTAAAGACAAAGTTTTTTCGGATTTATTCCTGGATTCCATGAAAATGTTTTATTTTCAGCGTTGTGGTATTGAACTGGAAGAAAAATATGCAGGAGTTTACAGGCATAAAGCCTGTCACACAGCTAAATCATCCCTTCTTAAAAATCCTTCCGTTTCATTTGACTGCTGTGGCGGATGGCATGATGCAGGTGATTACGGAAAATATGTAACCGCAGGCTCTGTAGCTGTTGCGCATCTTCTTTATGCTTATGATATTTCTCCTGAGGTTTTTACAGAAAGCTTAAACATTCCTGAAAGCGGAAACGGAGTTCCTGATATTTTAAATGAATGCCGTTATGAACTTGAGTGGTTTTTAAAAATGCAGACAGAGGATGGTGGTGTTTACCATAAGTGTACTTCCATGCACCACACCGGATTTGTTATGCCTGAGGATGACCCTCTGCCATTTTTCGTTACTCCGGTTTCTTCTCTTGCAACCGCAGACTTTGCTGCGATATGCGCCCTGGCTTCAAGAATCTACAAAAAGTTCGATGAAGCATTTGCTGAAATTCTGTCCCGGGCAGCACAGAAGGCATATAAATGGCTGGTTGCAAATCCGGCTTATGACTTCACCAATCCTAAAGAATGCACCACAGGTACTTATGAAGATCCTTGCGATACAGACGAACGTTTGTGGGCATATGCAGAGCTGTACCGCTTAACAGGTGACGAACAGTGCATAGCACTCATTAACAGTGCACTGAATGTACAAATCAGCACAACAGCACTTGGCTGGGGTGATGTAGGTGGTCTTGCTGCTCTTGCAGTACTTACTGCTCCTGAAGGAATCTTTAATGATGACCTTACCTTCCATTTCAGACAAAACTGGCTGGATGAAGCTGATAAGCTAACAAAAATTTCCAAAGAAAATGCTTTTGGCATTGCTTTTTACAGCTTCCACTTCGGTTGGGGAAGTAACATGGGCGTTCTGTTAAATTCCATGATTCTTTCATTCGCTCACAGGCTCACCGGAAATGAAGACTATCTCAAGGCTGCCATATGCCAGATTGACTATATTCTTGGAAGAAACGCCATGGATACAAGCTATGTAACAGGTTATGGTGAAAAAGCTTTCCGCGACCCACACAATCGTCCTACATACGCTGATGGTATTGACGATCCGATTCCCGGATATGTTTCCGGCGGTCCTAACAGAAATCCATGCGACCCTGCAGCTTTAGAAGCCATAAAGCCAGGCTCTGCACCAATGAAATGCTATGTAGATAACTGGGGTTCCTATTCAACAAACGAAATTACAATCTACTGGAACTCTCCACTGGTCTTTACATTGGCATATTTCATTAAAACAATTGGATAATTGCAAATAATCCCTGCCACAAACATTTTGTGACAGGGAATTTTTATATCATCATCTGTTTTCAGCCTGCTTTGCCAGCTTAACAATTCTGCTGGTACCCAGTCTGTCGGCACCAAGGCTGACAAATTTTTCCGCATCGTCAAGGGTCTTAATTCCACCGGCCGCTTTTACCTTCACACCTTCTGCAACATGTTCTTTCATCAGACTTACATCCTCAAAGGTTGCTCCACCGGTAGAAAATCCGGTAGAGGTTTTAATGTAATCTGCACCGCTTTCAGAAACAATTTCGCACATTTTAATCTTCTCTTCGCGGGTAAGAAGACAGGTTTCAATAATAACCTTTAAAACTTTGCCTTCTGTAACTTTTCTCACTGCACAGATATCTTCTAAGACTCCTGAATAGTCACCACTTTTCAACATTCCCAGATTTATAACCATGTCAATTTCATCTGCTCCGTTTTTTACAGCATCCGCTGCCATAAAAGCTTTTGCGGCAGTTGTATCATAGCCGTTCGGAAATCCGATTACTGTACATATTTTCACTCTGCCTGCCGCATATTCCGCTGCCTGTTTTACATAAGAAGCAGGAATACAAACAGAAGCAGTTTGATATTTAATACCATCATCGCAAATTGCTTTGATTTCCTCCCATGTAGCATTAACCGACAATAAAGTATGATCGCATTTTGAAAGTATTTCATTTAAAGTCATTTTTATGTTAATCCCCTTTTTAATTTTATTTGTATAGAATGTTAATTTTATTTTCCTACAACAGTTCAGCTGTTTATTACTTCAACCGCAAAATCTGCTCAGCATTTCCATGGAGAATCATTTCCAGCTCAGGATCCTTAAGTCCCAGTGAATACAAGGCATCAAGCTCAGTCGCCGGATTCCAGACCGGATAATCAGAGCCGAATACTATACGCTCTGCTCCATATTCCCTGATAAGCTCCAGACCTCGTCTTTTTCCCACATACATAATGGATGATGAGCAGTCCAGAAAACAATTTCTGTTTTTCAGCACATCCACTGCCCTGTCATAAAGGAGCCAGCCGCCAAAATGTGCAGCAATCATTATCAGCTTCGGAAATTCATCAAGCACTCTGGCCACCCGTTCAGGATTATCAAAATCAAAACGGTAATCGCCACAGTGAACAAGAAGCGGAATTCCATACTGTCCAAGCAGGTCATAAAACGGAAACATTCTTTCATCATCCACCTTAAAACGCTGTGAATCAGGATGAATTTTAATTCCCTTGATTCCACCCTTTTTTATTCTTTCCAGTTCTCCACAGATATCCGGATAGTCGGGATGTACTGAACCAAATGCGATAAATTCCTTATGATTCTTTTGCTCTTCCAAAATGAAGTTATTGACAGATACAACATGAGCTGCTCCCGTTGCCACCGAAAGGGTAACAAAATGATTTATTCCTGCCTGTCTTCCGATTTCAAGAAGAGAATCTGCACTGCCATGGCAATGCACATCAATAGTGTAACCGTCAGCCAGACTGTTAACAGCTTTCTCCCTTATTTTTTCGGGATATATATGTGCGTGAAAGTCATAAATTTCCATGTTTTTCCCTGTCTTTCCTAAATATTAAGTCAGTTTTTTCTTGTGACTGTTAATTGTGTCCGCCAACCGGGCAGGTGTAACCCAACATAATATGTGCAGACTAATTTCCGGCGAGTGCATCTGCCGCCAGTTTAAGGCAGCCTACTATACCCTGGTCATCACCAAGTCCTGCAGGAACAATGTAGCTGTCCATATCATCAAGCTCTTTTGTTATGAGATAGCCGTTCAGGTATTCCTTTGTTTTTTTACGGATAAGAGGGAACAGCTTTCCCACATGCATAACACCTCCGCCCAGAATAATCTTTTGAGGGGATACAGTCATTATATAATTCACAAGTGCCTGGGCAATATAATCCGCTTCAAGCTCCCAGACCTGTTCAGAACCTAAAAGTTCATCAGCGGGCTTGCCCCAATGTGCTTTTATTGCGGTGCCACTGGCAAGTCCTTCCACACAATTGTTGTGATAAGCACACACACTTTCACAGCAGTCATTAGCTTTTCTGGAAATTAAAACGTGTCCGGCCTCCGGATGCAGCATGCCATGAATCATTTTTCCGTTTACCATGATTCCGGCACCGATACCTGTACCCACTGTTACATAAACCACATTGTCAAGTCCCTGTGCAGCACCTTTCCAGACTTCTCCCAGACAGGAACCTGCCACATCAGTATCAATATTTACCGGCACTTCCAAAGGTTTCAGACTTCCAAGAAGGTCAAAATGGCGCCACATGGTTTTTGTGGTCTCCAGAATTTTTCCGTAATTCTCTGTTCCCGGATTAATTCCCACAGGTCCAAAGGCGGCTACGCCCAGTGCCTGAATGTTCTTACCGGCAAAATATTCCACGATTTTTTTCATGGTTTCTTCAGGCTCCAATGTAGGAATTCTGATTTGTTCTATTATATTTCCGTTTTCATCACCTATGGCACAAACCATTTTTGTGCCTCCGGCTTCAAGAGCACCAAGTATCATATACCCACTCCGTTTTTATATTTTCTCATAAACTGACATAAGTTTAAAGTTCTCTGCTTTTCCTCTGAGAATTTCAAGCTCTACCGTTCCCGGATTCATGTCAAAGTAGTTATCAGACAAAAGCACATCTCCGTCAATGCCTTCAATAGAAACATTTTTAGCATATGCCTTTGCCGTCACATAGATTTTTCCGTCTTTTTCTTCTACTGAAAGTTCAGGGTCAGCAAATTCAAAATGCTTCGGCTGTGTAAATATGGCTGTGCCTCTTGAAACTGTTTTTTCATCAACCACAAATTCAAAGTCAAGATAAGTATCAAAAATAATATCCTCACTGATTTCCAGTTTATCAAGCCAGATTCCGTCAAAAGCCGGAACAGTAACTGGAATGCATACTGTTTCACCAACCGGCTGTCCTGCAGTGTTTTTAAAGGAATACACAACAAAACCGGACACGTTCTCTCCGGTTTCATTAGCCACATGAAGCCTGGCAGAAAAATGAATTTCTCCCGGTTCCTGTATGCAGTAAGGTCTTACCATTGACTCACCCACATCCTCACAGGAAATATGTATGGGCTCAAAGCAGCGTTTCTCTATATAATGAAGAGCCTTCCATCTTCCAAAGTAGTCAATGGATGCCCAGCTTGCAACAGGCCATATGTCATTTAACTGCCATACAACCGTTCCCATACACTCTCCTCTGTGTCTTCTGAAATGCTCAACTCCCATACGGATTCCTTCAGCTGACAAAAGCTGCGAAATATAAATCAGCTTTCCAAAATCTGTAGGATAGAGATATGTATCCCCAAGATATTTCATAATCTTGCCATTGGCTGCACAGTTTCTCTGGTGCATTTCCATAATTCTTGAAAAGATGTTTTTATCAGATGGCAATGCAAAACTGTCAATGGTCTTTTCAGAAGGAAATGCCTGAAAGCCGAACTCGGAAACATATGAAAACATATGCTTTCTGAAATCCGTAAAAGGCCTTTCACCGTGCCATACAGCCCAGTAATGTGTGTCGCCCACCCCGGCATTCCAAGGGTTATCGAAATTTCCGCCGGCTGAAGGGCTGGACGGCCAGTAAAAGCTCTGAGGATCATCTGCCTTTACAATTTTCGGAATTATATATTCAAAAATTTTTATGTAATCATATTTCTGTTTAATGGAAGGATTCCATGCACCATCAAGTGTCTGAGTTTCCATTTCATTATTTCCGCACCAAAGTGCAAGACAGGCATGATGTCTGATTCTTACAACTGCCTGATGGATTTCTTCAGAAATATTTTCTTCAAAAGCCTCATCCAGTTCATAAGATGCACAGGCAAACATGAAATCCTGCCATACAAGCAGACCCAGTTCATCGCATATGTCATAGAAGTAGTCATCAGGATAATAGCCACCACCCCATACTCTTACAGTATTATGGTTCGCAAGGGCCGCATCAGATAGAAGTCGTCTTGTTCTCTCCTCAGTAATTCTTCCAAAAATATTATCCTCCGGAACATAGTCTGCACCCATTGCAAAAACAGCTACACCATTTACTTCATGTGCAAAATTTTCACCTGAAGCTTTCTTGTCCCTGTTTACAGTCATAGTACGAAGACCAATTCTGCGCTCCCAAACATCCAGAAGCTCCTCTCCAAAGTATAGCTCTGCACGAACCTTATAAAGCGGCTGTCGGCCATAGCCTCTCGGAAACCACAGCTCCGGATTTTCTACAACGATAGAACCATCTGTTTTCTGGACAAGTTCTCTGCCATCAGGTGTAAAAAGACTGACTTTTAATTTAAATAAATCCTTACTTTCAGCGGATGAAAACACTTTTACATCAGGGTTAAAGGTTAATGTAACAAGTCCCGGCCGGTGATTCTGAACCACATAAACACTTTCTAATTCAGCTCTGTGGATTGTTACTACAGACACCTCTCTGCATATACCTGCATCAGGAAGTCTTGGACCCCAGTCCCATCCATACATACAATGAGCTTTTCGAATGTGAGGAAAACCTTCCATACACTCGTGGGAACCACCGGTATAACATTTTTTATTTTCTTCTTTTATATATTTTGTAGGAGAATGCAACAGGATTTTAAGTTCATTAATTCCAACTTTGCCCAAAGCTTTCAGGGAAAAATCGTAGCTACGGTGCATATTGCAGGCGGAACCTAAAAGCTCCCCATTGAGGAAAATGTCTCCAAGAGTATCGATTCCGTCAAAGCGGAGCAGACATTCATCTTCACAGAGCTGCTCCTCAGTCAGTTCAAATTTTGTTTCGTAGGCAAAATCATTTTCCATGAGCTTTAATGCTTTAAGCTCATTATCTCTGTAATATGGGTCAGGAATAAGCTCTTCTTCTAAAAGCGTACCGTACACACTGCCCGGAACCTTAGCAGGAATGGGAGTTTCCGGAATGTTATATACATTTTCACCTAATATCGTTAAAGTCCAT
>JBJEJI010000002.1:0-25353 GCA_051877895.1 Lachnospiraceae bacterium
TAATCGCATTGATAATGCCGGAAATGGTGGATCCTACTTAAGCGATGCATACAGAAACAAAAGCATAGCAAGCTCCTGGCAGTTACAAAATCAGCTTTGCATGGCTCTGACCAGCGGAGATGTAAACAGCGACGGTATTGACGACCTGGTCGCCCTCTCCTACACGGGAGATATTGAAAGTGGATATGTTAGCTCGTTGGGCAACACAACCTGCATACCACAGCTTTCCGTCGGCTATGGCAAGAAGGGGACCTCATCGGTCAGCAATCTTTCCATAGACAAGGCATCTGTCGCCACAGGACCGAGCAATGGTATAACAACCACCCTTGCCTGTCCCGGCGTTGCCGTAGGTGATATTGACGGCGACGGTAATAATGAGATCATTACCGCCGGATTTTTAAACCAAAGCAAGACAAACGATGTCATGAATGTTGATGACAGTCAAAGTGCCAACCCTGTTGCCTATGCGTACTATGTAAGCAGCGGAGCGGGTAAGCTGCACAGCGTGGGAGATATCCGTGAACTGCCAAGGGCTAATACCAGCTACATCGCAAGAGACGACAGCCTTCGTGAGAAAGAGTATCTTTTTCAGCAACTTTCCGTGGAATGTGTGGCGCTGGACGGCATGCACACCAAAGAATATGTATTCTTAAGCGGCTGGTTCTATTATATGAACAGCAGCAATGCGCTTGAGCCTGTTGCAGGAAATGAAAAGGAACGGTGTAATGAAACTGGGTATAGTAATCCGTTTTATTTTCTGACAACAAATTTAACAGATAGCAATAAGAAAAACTGGGATGTAGATGAAGTTTTTGTTCTTTCTGCATCTGTCGGTAACTATTTCCCAAAAGTCGAAAAAGATAACGGAAGAGAAGGAATCGCTGTTATTATAGGCTATAAAAGCCACACTGACAGTAATGAAGAAGGCTCTTATAACTTCAAAGAGGTCGTTCTCTGGGGAGATGATAGCAGTACCGGCACAAATAAGCTCACAAACTTCATAGGTGTTAATCTGCGTTCACCTATGTACGATTATGGTAAGAATTCTTCTGATGATTTTGTAGACGGATCCAAAGGTAATGCCGGCGTCGTATTATGCGGCGTGGATGTCGGCAGCGATACAGTCGTTGCAAAGTACTCCGGCAAGGCCTACGCCTACACGGATCCCACAGTGGTAGCGTTTTTACAGGCAGCTCCCTATTATTCCGAGCTGGAATCAGGCAACAGCTCCACCCAGTACAGCTATTCTGAGGGGTACCGCGTAACGCAAGGTACATCGACTGAGGTGTCCTATGACGTGGGCTTTGCCATGGAAGCGGAAGCCGGACCTGTAAAGATGAGTATGGATACAGGCGTGGCTTACGAGCTGAACGAGGAGTTTGTAAACAGTATCGATAAGACGTATACCACTACCTTTGAAGCCAACGACCAGAACCAGGTAATCCTGCGCCAGACGCTGATGTATTACTACTCTTACGATTTGGGATTCTATAATGAGGAAACAGGAAAATATGATTTTGTTGAAAATGCGCTTGTAGTTTCCGCACCCCAGTACCCTGTGCTCACGTCAGTTTCCATGGAACAGTACAACGAGCTTGCCGCGGCGTATAACAAAAAGGTTAACGAAAGCACAGACAGCAAGGTTAAAAAAGAACACAAAATGGCTTTGATCACCGATGCGCTGAAAGAAAAGTACTTCCTGAATAACGAGGGCAATCCCTTCGCTTACGCAAGCAGTGCCTCCGATTATAAAGACAGCGGTATCCCCGGCTGGGATCTGAGCAAAGCGGAAGTGGGCTCCACCGATACCTGGATGAAGCTCTCACACGCAGGCGGAACCCAGACACAGACCTATTCCGTCACGCTGGAAGAGGAAAAGACCAAATCGGTTGCCGAGGGCTGCTTTGTCAACATGACGCTTATGGCAGGTGGAGGTGCTTTCGGCTTCAGCGCCTATGCGGGCGCTACCGCGGGCTATGAACGCCTGGATGGCGAATCTTTCTCCACGGCGTCCATGACCAGCACCGAAACATCGGGTACGGTTCAGAACCTTGGTGCCGATCTGACCGACTACGGCTTTGACTGGAAGCTGATCGGCTGGAAGACCGACGACCTGTTCCCGGGAGTTCCTTTTGTGGGTTATGCCGTAAAGAATCAGAAGGATCTGCCTATGCCTGTTGACGACCTGAAGGCAACGTACAATTCGGACGACCAGACGGTCACTCTGACCTTTACCGTACCGGAAACAGATCCGGGACGTATGGCAGCAACACATTTCTATGCGTATGACGACCTGCATGAAGGCTATATTGGGGCTTGTTCCACTTCTTCTTCCAATTCGGAACGCTCGATTACCATTGATGTAAGCGGATATACAGCGCAGAGCGCTACGTTTACTGTCATCCCGTTTAACGAAACTACCAATATGAGAGGTATGCCATCCAACGAGGCGTATTGTCTGTTTGTTATGAGCAGCAACGTGGTCAGCAAGCTGTTCCAGGAGCTGCGGGATAAGATCGCTGCCCTTGAAACAGCACTTGAGAAAGGGGACGCCGACCTCGCCGATGACATTGCAGATCTTGTAGCAGCTTATAAGGCGCTGAGCGCCGAGGTGAAGGATCTGAAAGACGTGCAGGAAGCTCTAAGCGACACTATGGAAGAAGCGGACGAAGCACTGCAGAAAGCCATTGACAAGGTCAATGCGGACCTGTCCGCCGCCATTGAAAAACTGAGCCAGGACACTGATAAAGCACTGAAGCAAGCCATCACTGACCTGACGAATGCCTATATCAGCGCTGATACTCTCTTGAAAGCGGATATCGATTCCCTGTCCGGGAAGCTTGACTCTTTGGAGCAGACTGTGAACGAAGCGGACGAAGCACTGCAGAAAGCCATTGACAAGGTCAGAGAGGACCTGACCGATGCCATTGAAAAATTGCGTCAAGCTAATGATGAAGAACTGGAGCAGGCTATCTTCAACCTGACGGATGCATATCTCAACGCAGATGTCCTTTTGAAAGCGGATATCGACGTCTTGTCAGAAAAGTTTGCAGCTTTGGAGCAGACTATGAATGAAGCAGATGAAGTGCTGCTGGCAACCATCGAACAGGTGCAGGCTGATTTGGATGCTGCCTACAAGCTGGCAGACGAATTGCTCAAAGATGATATTGACGGCCTGTCACAACGCTTGGACGAACTGGAAGCCAAGCATGCAGAGGATATTGATGCTCTTCGTGCTGAACTGGAAGCTTTGTATAAGGCGGATATCGACGCTCTGAGTGCCGAGCTTGAAGCCAAGTACAAGGAGGACATTGATGCTTTAAGTTCCGAGTTGGAAACTTTGAGAGTGCAGATTGCGGAGCAGGACGAGAATAACAGCACCGCCATTCAAACGCTGAAAAGTGTGGATAATATCCAGAAGGAAAACACAGATAACACCAGATTGATTACAATCGTGGCACTGTGTATCGGAAGCGTTTCCTTACTCGGAAATGTCCTGTTACTTGTTTTACTTCTCAAGAAAAAATTCTTGACAAAATAGTAAACCGTAAGAGTTTGACTTTCCATGTGGCAACAAGAGCATTCTGAGAATGTATATCGAGAGTAAATTATAAAGAATGAAAGCACCTGTCACACTTCGTTAAAAACGATGTGGGACAGGTGCTTTTGCTATAATCATATAAAAAACCATAGATAACCCACTGCCTTTAGAATCATATTTTTCATTCAGAATTTTATGGTCACATTAAAAGAGTTGTCAGGATCAGAAGCACTCTGAATTGCTTCAGAAATATGATCTAACGAAAATTCATGTGTAATAATGGATTCCAAATCCCATGTACCACTTGCCATGATTGCCATAACGTCATGCACATCCTCAGGAAAATAACCACCGGAACCTATGATGCTTTTCTGGGCATAAGTCATGTGAAGAAGGTCAAGCTGACGTAGCTTGTTGTTGACAGCAACTGTTACAAAACGGCTACAGATTTTGCCATTTTCCATAAAGGAATTTAAAATACTTTCAGCACCGGCAGCATCAATCCAGCAGTCAATATCCGGAACCATTCCGGTTAAAGAAGGGGCGGTAGAAAAATAGTCAGATGCTATTTCCTCAAAATTTTCTTTTTCAGTATTGTAAACGGCAAAGCCAAGTTTTTTTGCAATTTCTAAACGAAACTCAGACTTGTCACAGAGCATGACACGATTCATCCCAAAATGTTTCAGTGCTACAGCAGCGGCAAGACCGATGGTGCCACAACCAAAGACAATTCCGCTTTCTCCTGTTGCCGGCTGCCCCCTGCGTGCCGCACGACAGCCAACGGTAAATGGCTCAATAAGGCAGGCAAGACGGTCCGAAATCTGTTCCGGTATAGCGTAAAGTGAATGATTGCGTTTGGCTTCGGGAATAAGAATGTATTCTGAAAAGCCACCTATTGTACCGGCACGTTTTGTATCATTTTTTGCATATCTTGGATATGGATATACACGCTCACCAACTTTAAAATCCGTTACATATTTGCCGACCTTTACAACTCTGGAAACTGTCTCATGACCAAATTCTCCGCCTACGTTAATCTTATGACCGGTATTCGGACCTTTTGTATATACTGCCACATCTGTGCCGCATATACTGGAATAGATGTTTTTAATGATGACATCGTAATCACCGCAAACAGGGTTGGGGAGTTCTTTAACTTCTACATTTTCTTTTCCCAGATAAATTGCTGCTTTCATAAAAAGCCTCCATAATGATTTACTTGATATTCTTATCATAATGGATTAAAATAACAAATACAATCAACAATATTCCAATAAGTGTCGGAACTTTGGAGGCGTTTCATGAATAAAAAAACAACAGGCAGTATAAAGAATCTGCCATGCGTATGGAACAGGCCATGCTGGAACAGATGACTAATTTTCCTTTTGAAAAAATAACAGTGAAAATAATTTGTAACAGGGCAGGTGTTAACCGTTCTACTTTCTATGCCCATTATACAGATATTTATGATATGATTGAACAGATGGAAAATAATTTGAGAAAAGAACTCATGGAGGAATATCCGGTTCCCGGCAGCGTAAAACCCCTTTCAGTAGAATCCTTTTTACCTTTCCTTATGTTTATACGAGAACACAGGGAGTTTTATCGGGTTGCACTAAAGACCAGAGTGGAATTTCCGATTAAGCAGGGATTTGAGGAATTATGGAATCAGATTATTAAGCCTTTATCTCTGAAGGCAGGAATTGTGTCTGAAAAAGAAATGATGTTATACTGGATAGGTTTTCAGGCAGGGTTTACCATGATATTAAGATATTGGGTAGAAAATGACTGCACAGAAAGTGTGGAGTTGCTCGCAGAAATTATACATAATGTAATTCCCACAATTTGGACAGCATAAGCAACATGGAGTTTGCAAACCGGATTGTGTGGCAGGGCGGCAAGGTGCCGGAGGACGAATTGCAGAAGATTTTGGTCTTTCTTGCAGGGCTGGATATGCGCCGTATTGCACAGTCGGTCATGGAAGAGTTGTTCCGCCGGCCTGCTAAGAATGCGCCAACTCAAACATAGCCTTTATATCTGTAGGAAGATCATCCGGAATTATTTTATTTAATCGTTCTTCGTTACCATCATAAATAGCCTGTTCATAATACCAGCATTTAAATTTAATCATTGCCATGTTTTTTTCGAGTTCCTGGAGTTGTTCTTCAAGAGCTTTTTTTCTGTTTTCAAAGAGTTTTTTACGGTTAGGATAAGTAGAAGGACCCTCAGCGCACCAGTCCATAAACTGTTTGATATCCCTGATTTCCATACCGGTTTTTTTAAGACACTCAATTACACGAAGTGATTCAATTTCAGATTCTGAGAATTTACGAATACCTGAAGAACGTGTCATATTTGGAAAAAGTCCTTCTTTATCGTAGTATCTCAGGGTTGAAACAGGTAAACCAAACATTTTTGAAATTTCACCGATTGTATACATAAAAAATCTCCTGTAAATTTTAAAAAAATCCTTGACCTAAAGTTAGGTTTAGGTATTAGCATATAATCATAATAACAAATAAATGATTTTGTGTAAAGTGAAAGGAGCATATTATGTTAGGAAATTTTAATTATTGTAATCCGACAAAGCTATATTTCGGAGAAGATTCTCTTTCAAATCTAAGTACAGAGCTGAAAAAATATGGACAGAATGTGGTACTTATATACGGGAGCGGCTCTATCAAAAAAAATGGAATCTATGATGAAGTAATGGCCATACTCAGAGAAGAGAAAAAGAATGTGGCAGAGATTGCAGGAGTAATGCCAAATCCTACCCTTGAAAAACTTTATGAAGGTGTGGCGATAGCAAGACAGCATAAAGCAGATCTTCTTCTGGCTGTTGGTGGTGGTTCTGTATGTGATTATGCCAAAGCAGTATCCGTATCAGTAAATTGTGAAGAAGATCCCTGGGAAAAGTATTATTTGAAATTTGAAGAGCCTTCATGTGAGACCATTCCGGTAGGATGTGTGCTGACAATGGTAGGTACAGGTTCAGAGATGAATGCAGGAGCAGTAATTACCAATCATGCTGAGAAACTGAAGATAGGTCATGTTTTTGCAGATGAGAAGATTATGCCTAAATTTTCTGTTTTAAATCCGAAATACACAATGACGATTCCTCATTATCAGATGGTTTCCGGTATTTATGATATTTTTAACCACATATGTGAGCAATACTTCTCAGGGGAAGATGATAATACAAGTGATTATATTAGTGAAGGACTGATGAAATCCGTAATTCATTCAAGCCGTATTGCGAACGAGAATCCCCAGGATTATGAAGCAAGGAGTAATATCATGTGGACTGCAACCTGGGCACTCAATACATTGATTGCGAAGGCAAAGTCAACAGACTGGATGGTACATATGCTTGGTCAGTCTGTAGGAGCATGTACAGATGCAACGCATGGCATGACATTGTCTGCAGTATCATTACCATATTACAGGCATATTATGCCTTATGGGCTTTCAAAGTTTGTTCGTTTTGCAAAGAATGTGTGGAATGTGGAAGGAACAGGAAAGACAGATGAACAAATTGCATCCGAAGGTCTTAATGCAATGGAAAACTGGATGAAGGAACTTGGTCTTGTAATGAACATTACTGAACTGGGTGCAACTAAGGATATGATTCCGGATCTTGTAAATGCTACGATAGTTATGTCCGGTGGTTATAAAATGCTTAATCAGGATGAAATTGAACAGATATTTATGGAAAGCTTATGAATAATTATTTTGGAGGATGATTTATTGAGCAGGAAGGCTGTAGTGATTTTAACAGGTATAAGGGAAAACAGCAATTTGTAAGTTCCTGCAAAAAGTTTTTTCTGACGGTGCTTCAGATGCAGGAAATGATGTTGAATGTTTGATTTTATCAATTATAAACAGACGATTTGGCAGGTTTGCTTCTGAAAAAGCGGGTGGAAAAACATATAATTATATGATATAAATATTATATGTATTTATGCAGGTTACATGAACACTGATAAAAAATAGCAAAGGGATATTCCTTTGCTGGTTAGCTGGTAACCGGTAAACAACCCTTGGACGACTGTACAAAAGTGAGGTAGTTCGTGTTGCAAATAAAGAATCTGAAAAAATATAGGGCATTCTTCGGTGCGCTTCTTGCTGTGATTGCTGCAGCCATGATTCGGCAGGTTGGATATCATGTAAACGAGCAGCTTAATCTGTTTTGTATCATTCTACGTAGCTCAATTTATATCGGACTATTTGCTGCCTGGAGCATTTCTGTCAGTAACCGGATTATCCAACCGCAGGTTCGCCGTTACCTGATTGCCATTTCTCTGTTAATTGTTTTCTGGATTGTAATCAGGGGAATTAAGCATTCCATGGATGTGAGTCCCTGGGTGCTGCGACATCTGTGGTATCTGTACTATCTGCCTATGCTGTTTATTCCGGTGCTTTTACTGTTCGTGGCTTTTGCACTGGGAAAACCGGACAATCTCCGTTTGCCGAAATGGATAAATTTACTGTACATTCCATCTGATATGCTTCTGCTTTTTGTGCTGACTAATGACCTTCATCAACTAGTATTCCGGTTCCCGAAGGATGCTGTGGTATGGATGAACGACTATCGATACGGCATAGTATATTTCTTTGAGGTCGGATGGATGGTTCTCTGCGCCATGATGGCCCTTGTTATCATGATGACCAAATGCCGCGTGCCCCATAGCCGAAAGGTGCTTGTGCTGCCTTTTATTCCAATTATAATGGCACTGATTTATGCCGTGTGTTATGTTTTGCATGTATGGTGGCTCAGAGTTATAGCCGGCGATATGACGGTTGTATTCTGTCTGTTATTTGCTGCTGTGCTGGAAAGCTGCATTCAGTGTGGACTCATTCAGTCTAATACGCGATATGAAGAGCTGTTTTCCAAGGCGGCAGATATTCCTGCCCAGATTACAGACAATGATTATACCATACGGTATGCTTCCAAGGATGCCCAACGTGTACAGATTGAGCAAATGCGTGCTGCTGAAAAAGAGCCGGTTATGCTTTCTGACGGAAAACGACTTCACAATATGCCAATTCGTGGCGGGCATGTCATCTGGACCGAGGATATGCGGGAGTTGCTGAGCCTGCGGGAAAAACTGGAGGATATTCAGGAAGAACTGGCAGACCGCAACGGGCTGCTTCAGCTTGAGTATGAGCGTGAAAAAGAACACAAGGTTGTGGAGGAACAGAACCGCCTGTATGACCTGCTCCAGCAAAGTACACAAATACAGATTGATAAAATCAGCATACTGGTTTCCCGGTATCAGAATTCTACTGAACCGGATGAAAAAAGAAATATTCTGTCCCGAATTGCCGTACTGGGAAGTTTTATGAAACGCAGAAAAGATATGATTCTTTGCATTGACAGTACGCCAATCATGCCGGTAAGCAAGTTGACCGGTGCTCTGGGAGAATCTTATCGTTCTCTTTCCCGAATGGGTGTTCGGGGCAGTTATCTGGTTGATACCGGAAAAGAGTATCAGCAGGGAGAAACTCTTGCGCTTGCCTACGACTTTTTTGAAGATGCAGTGGAGACAACCATGGATTCACTGCGAAGCATTGATGTACGTGTCACCTCTGTCCGGGGAAAATTACGTATCAGTATTTTTGCAGACGGAGACGGTGATTTTTCAGAATTGCGGCAAAAGTATCCTTATGTATTTGTTGACAGTGAAACAGATGGAACGGAGCTTCTGCTTTATCTGGAAGGAGGTGAGCCGGTATGATGCAGATGTGTGAACTTTCTTCTTTGGTGCGGTCATTGCTGCTGCTCATTATCTCTTTTACGGCGTTAGGGGAAATTATCCTGATTATGCTGAATAAGATTTCGCGCACCGGGCGTTCTGTGCATATTCTGCTCGGGTTTGGCATGATGGCAGTGCTGCAGATAATTTGCGGCATTTATTCCTGTATCGGTGAGGCTCCTGTCCTTCCGGCAGTCATTGTACTTATCGTGGCTCTGATTCATATTCTGATTGAAACCTTATACTGTATTAAATACCGCAGGCTTTACCTGTCACCATATGCTATTAAGGAAGCTACGGACAACCTTTCTTCCGGCGTGTGCTTTGCCGATGCAACAGACAGGATTATTCTCTGTAACCGACAGATGGGCAGACTTTCTTCGGAACTTATGGGCAGTTACCCACAGACAGCCGGGGAATTGGAAAAAGCGCTTTTATCACCTTCAGAAAAAAGCAGTGTCAGAAAGATTTCGGATGCCCCGGTGTTGTACCGGTTTTCGGACGGATCGGTATGGCGATTCCGCCGGGCTGAGCTTTCGGATGGAATACGTCAGTTTACGGCGCAGGATGTGACTGCACTGCATGAAATTAATGAGAATTTGCGTGCGGACAATGAGGAACTCGAAAGGGTTAATGAAAAGCTGTGCCGGATGTACGACCGGCTGACCGACCGTATCCGTGAGCAGGAAATTCTGGATTTGAAAATGCGTATACATGATAATATTGGTACAAGTCTGATTGCCATATCCGATATGATTAACCACGAAGTGGACAGCGATATGAACAAACAGCTGGCCATACTGCAGGATGCTGTAAGCTATCTGACTGATGACCGGCCGGTTTCCTGCGATACCTTTGAAGAGGCACGACAAAAAGCTGCTGCCATGAAAGTAAGCCTGATCCTTAAGGGAAGTATACCTCAGGACACTACATCCGAAAACCTGATTGTTGCGGCAGTAAGAGAGTGTGTGACCAACTGTGTCAACCATGCAAAAGGCAATCAGGTCATAGTGGAGATCACCGAACATATGAATATTCGGCATATAACCATTACTAATAACGGGGAAGTTCCCAAAGAAAAAATCATTGAGGGAGGCGGTTTGACCAACCTGCGAAAGAGTGTGGAAACAGCCGGTGGTGAAATGAGCATTTCTCACAGCCCGGTCTTTGCCCTGATATTAAATTTGCCGAGAAAGGAGCAAAATCTATGATTGAAACTATTCTTGTGGACGACAATCTTTATGTGCAGACACATTTTTCAAATTTACTTGAGAAGGATCCACGCATCCATATTGCCGGAATATACCGGGATGCCTTTGAAGCAGAAAAAGTCTGCACGGAAACAAAAATTGACCTCGTGCTGATGGATGTGCAGACATTGCATAACCATTCCGGACTTGCTGCCGGAAAACGTATCAAAGCAGCCTGCCCATATACCAAGGTTATTGTTGTTACCTCGTTGGTAGATCCCGATGTTCTTGCACAGGCAAGACGCGGTTGTGCCGACAGTCTGTGGTACAAGGACCACGGTGATGAGGAAATTATGAAGGTAATTGAAGAAACGCTTAATGGTGGACACTGTTTTCCTGATACATCTCCTGAAGTTGAGATGAAGGATGCTCTTTCCTCAAAGCTGACTCCCCGTCAGATTGAAATTCTTAGAAGCTATGTGTACGGTATGACCTATGACGAAATCGCCGCTGAACTGAAACTGACCAATGTAGGTGTCCGTTGGAATCTGGACAAGATGGTGGAAACCTGCGGATATAAAAACAAGCATGAATTGCTGGCGGCGGCCATTGAAAATAAACTGATTGTAACTTCTTTGAAGGAATAACAATATATATTTACCACCCGGTCTATTAAGACCGGGTATTTTTTTGCATTAATTTGAGCAGTTCCCGGCATCTCGTAAAAAAAAGTTGTTTGGCGTATGTTACTATCGGAAACGATAGTGACTTCTGAAGAAAAAGCCGTTAGAATATAAAATATAATTTATATTGTGGCAGATTATATAAAAAACAAAGATGACCTACTGTCTTTAGGTGGTGGGATTTTCTTTAAAACGGTATATGATAAAACCTTGTACCGCATGTCGGACGAAATACATTTTTAAACGATCAAAAAGTGTAGCGTTTGCGAGTTTGTTCCGCAATAAAGAAAGGCGGGTGTGATAAGTGCGAAAAATTGTTTTGGATATGCAGAGCGGACTATACGCAAAAGCACTCCAAAGGATACTTGTACAGGAACTGTATGATTATCAGGTTATCATATCAGAAATGCCCGACAAAACGGTGCAGCGATGTAAAATATGTGAACCTTACGCTCTGTTAATGGAAGTCACCGGCTATACACCGTGGATATTAGAGGAGCGGCTTGCCATTCGGGATGAAGTAAAGAAAAACAATCCGGATTGTAAAATTGTGATTCTGGTGGATGATAACGCAGACAAAGTACTGGCAAATAAAGTAAAAAATGCAAAGATAAACGGTCAAATCGATGCATTTTTGTTTGGTTCTGTTACAGACAGTTATCTGGCTGCCATGATGGATAGTTTATAAGAAAGGCAGATTTGTGTAAAAATAATAAGCTCTTTACTTATGAAACGAAAAAAGCCTGACTGACTTCTCCGGAGGTCATACGCTGAAGGAAAGACGGAAAAATGGTTTGGAAAATTAATTATTAAAATATCCGACAGAATGTCGGAAAAACAGGGAGGATTTGTTTATGAAAGCAAAAAAGAAACTACGCAGTCTGCTAAGTTTGCTGCTTTGCCTGGTTATGGTGATGGGAATGTTGCCTACCACCGTATTAGCATGGGAAGTAGAGAGTGAATGTGAATTCTGCGGCGGATTTATTGCCGACGACTGGATCTGTGACTGCGGCGAGGGCGACCATTGCAGCGAGTTCAGCGACCGTTCTGACTGCTACCTCGCGAACCACTGCATTGAATGCGGTAAAGGCGTAGGCTCGGAATTCATCTGTTCCGATTGCGGTATGTGTGTCGACTGCGGCGGCGAGTGTGACCTGGGAATTGATGCCTGTGGTTATTGCCTGCGCTGTCACCTGGAATACGGAGAAGCATGCCCTGAATGCGGAAAGTGCGTAATTGATGACCCGGAAGAAATCTGCGATTACTGCGGCCAGTGCTACGAATGTGGCGGAATGTGCAGCGAGGGCAGAGATCATCTCTGTCTTGAGTGCCACATCTCAGAAGGTGATAACCTTGCCTGTGAAGGATGCGGTCTATGCTTTTTAGATAATGAGGATGAAATGTGCGGAGGCTGCGGCCTGTGCTACGAATGCGGCGGCGGCGAATGCAGCGAAGGCAGAGAACACGCATGCTTGGAATGTCATTTAATGATAGGTCTGGAGTTTGCCTGCGAGAATTGCGGTCGATGCTACTCTCCCGGTGACGGAAGTGATATTGATGAAAGCTTGTTCTGCCCGGAATGTAAGATCTGCTGGGACTGCGTGGACGAATGTACGAACTGCGATATGTGCATTTTTTGCGGAATTGAAGACGAAAAACACTGCATCTGCGGGAATTGCTTCACGGATTATCCCCAGTGCCCGGACTGCGGCCTCTGCAGTGAATGTCTTGACTGGTGTGAAAACTGTGAAAAACACTGGATCTGCGCCGTGGAGGACGGAAACCATTGTTTGAACTGCGAAGAAGCCTGTATTCACGATGAAGCGCTTTGCCCGGAATGTGGGGCCTGTGAGGACTGTTCCTCCAATTGGTGCAGTGCCTGCGAAATGTGTCTGGAATGTCACGACCCCGATGATATATGCATGGAATGTGAAGAGGTATGCCTGTTTGATGACTCCGCAGACTGCCATCACTGCAGCAGCTGTGTGGATGACTACCTTTGCGGCGGATGCGGCGAGTGCATGATATGCGAAGATTTGGAATGGTGCGAAAACTGCGGAATGTGCATCGAGTGCGCTATCAACGAAGAGCTACACTGCCCCGAAACCGGCTGTGAAAACTGCTATGAGGAGTTCGCACAGTGCGAAGCCGGAAACAACCATTGCGTCGAGCATTGCGTAATTTGCGAAAACTGCGAAGAATGTTTCTATGAAAACGAAAGCGAAATCTGCGATGAATGCGGTCTTTGCCTGGATTGCTGCGAAGAACTGAAAAAAGCTGCGGGCTGCACTTGCGAGGATGCGCCTTGCGTGTTCAGCGGCGAAGCTTGGAAAAATCACTGGAACTCTGCACACGGCGGTACCCATACCCACGTTTATCCGGACGGATACCAGAAAGACGAAGACGGCCACTGGAAAACCTGCATCATCTGCGATGAAACCGTATCGAACGACCATCAGTATAGTGACTGGAGTTATCTGACCACCCGTGAGCCTTACTACGCAATCCGCAAATGTAAAGACTGCGGTTATACAGAGCGTTGCAGCCATACCGAATGGGGCGATTGGCAAGGCGTTCCTTGTCAAACAATCGTCTGGACCTCGACAGCAGACAAAACCCAGCACGAATATACCTGTGAAATCTGCGGCAATCATATTTATCATTCTCACAATCTGACAGCCGATGCAGAAAATTCTGCCATTCATGTGTGTACCGACTGTGGATTGGAGCAGGAGCATACCTTTGGCGAATGGACGCTGAAGATCATCACAGATCCGTTTATTGGAAGAATTTATACCAGTTCGAGTACCTGCACTGGTTGCGGAGAAAAAATGACCTGTACACATCTCCATGGTGCCATTGATGATTGGGAGAGAATTGATGATACAACCCATGGCTTTACCTGTGAAAAATGCGGCGTAACCTTCGTACTTCCGCATCAGACAGATGATACCGGTCTGCATTGTGACGAAAACGGTCATTGGAACACCTGCAAGATTTGTGATGACAAAATCATGGTTAAAGAACATGTGGGTGTAAGAGTGCACAAACTTACACCGACTGCAACGACTGATGGATATACAGGAGATCTGGTCTGCGCTGTATGTGGTTACCTGATGGAAAAAGGTACTGGTATTACGGCTACCGGTTATGATCATGAGCATCAGTTCAGCACTGAGTGGACCGATGCAAGTTCTATGCACTGGCATGATTGTTCCATTGAGGGATGCAGTGCTAAATCGGAAATTGAAAATCACGTTTTTGGTGATTGGGAACTGGTAATACCTGCCACTGAAGAAGAAGACGGACTTAAACAGCACACTTGTTTAACCTGTGGGCACATAAGCCAGACATCCATTCCTGCAGGTCATGTTCACAGCTACGAAGATATATGGAAATATGATGCTGATAATCATTGGTATTTATGTTCCTGTGGTGATAAAGGTGAATTGTCGCCACATACTTTCAAATGGGTAGTAGATAAGGAAGCAACCACAACTGAAAAAGGCAGTAAGCATGAAGAATGTGATGTTTGCGGATACAAGAATGAAGCTGTTGAAATACCGGTAATCGTAAATTCAGATGATCCTACTGAACCGTCTGATCCGACCAATCCGTCTGATCCGGCAACTCCTTCCGATCCGACCAATCCTGATGATACTAACAAGGACACCGATACACCGTCAAGTCCGGAGACCGGAGACAATAGCATGATTTGTCTTTGGGTAGCTTTGCTGTTTGTATCAGGAACAGGTGTAGTGGAAACTACAATTTACAGCAGAAAGAAAAAACATTCTGCAAAATAATATCTGATTAATACCAAACCGAAGGCGGCGATGGCAGAGTTGTTATCGCCGCCTTTTCTTTATGTTCAATGGTTGTATATAAATGTAAACGGGGCATGATATGACTTTCGTCATTTTACTTGCAAATTCGACAAAAAAAGAGTATAATATCGTAGTTATAAAGGGGTACTAGAATATTTTAACAAAAAAACACAGTAAGGAGGGCACTTTATGCATTCAATAAAAGGACAAATTCCTCAACGGATGTTGAACGTAGCAATAATTATATGCATTGGGCTGCTTTTCCTTTCTTTTATCGGAATAACAACCGCAAAGTTTGTGTCAAAAACTGAAGGCAATGATAATGCGTCGGTTGCCTACTTTTCACCTGCTTTAAATTCTGTAAAAATAGATATTACGGAAATAACAATACCCGGAAATAGCACTGAAAAATCATTTACGGTTCAAAACTATTCAGATGATGAGTTGCCTGAAGTGGCAATGAAATATAAAATCATTCTAAAGACTACGGGAAATCTTCCATTGAAGTTCACTGTTATTGATGGAGAAGAAAATGACGTTTTTACTTGTTCTTGTGACGGAATAAGCGGAGAGCAGGAATATTCCTATGAAAAAGCTTCCTTTATTTTTAAGGCTGACGAAAAGGGAACACATGAGTACAAATTAAAAGTAGAATGGCCGGAAGAACAAAAAGATGCCCGTTTTTCAGGAATGACTGATGCCATTTATCTGGCCATAGAATGGGAACAGATTGATTAAATAATAAGTTTAAGTCAACTGCCTGCCGCCTAAAGGCAGTGGGTTTCTGCCAATGACAACCGAAAGGATAAACTATGAAAAACAGGAAAAAAATAATTGCAGTTGTCACCACTATTTTTGCTTTGACCCTTTTCCTTTGTGTTGTGCCTGCAATTGCCAGATACATAACAAAGCAGGGAAAACAGAACGAAATAGATTCTGAAAACTTTTATTTTACAAGTAATTATTTGAAATCGGATGAAATTCCCGAATATGAAATGGCAACTAACAGTGTTGCCTTGGAACTTCGAAATTATGAAGACGCATTAAGAACAAATGAGTCTGACATACAATATACCATTTCAGCAGATGCCGGTGTAGTCAGCAAAACTTCGGGAACTCTTACAGGCGGAAACAAAAATGTTGAAAACATAACTTTGTCCTACAGTTTCTCAGACACAGAAGATAAAAAAGAAATTATTGTTACCGTAAACAGCACAAGTCCGTATACAAAAGAGATGAAAGCAAAATTTATTTTGGTTAAACCTGTTGAAAATCTCAGATACGAGATAAAGGACAACTCAGGTAAGTACTATGCGGAGCTTTATATCTACATGCCATATGCGAAACAAAATGTCACTATAGAGTGGGACAAGGAACAAATAGTAATTGATGAAACCAATGATTATGTTTTTGGCAAACTTAACGCCGACAAGAATTCTGTTGCAATTGAAAATATTGATTCCGATACTACAGTAAAAATAGTATTCTTTAAAAAAGATATAAATAAGAACTATTCTTGCGGTATAACAGAAGCACCAAGTGGTGAAATTGTTATGCCTGCAGGTACAGCAGAATAATTCATGTCATTGAAAATAAGACAAAAAGGAGGAGTGGGAAATTTTAGTGGTTTCCGCCATGGATTTCCCTTAATAGAAATGAAAACTAAGAGAATTTTAAATAGTATTATTTCTGTTTTGTTGATTATTTCTCTTACTATTAATTTTCCCTTCTCTGTTAAAGCTGAGGAAGAGGGTCTGACAGAAGGTCAGTCAACTATAATAAACGGCAGTTTTGAAGAGCCTGACTTAATTACCGCAAATCCAAGTGTAAATTGGATAAATACCGATAATGACAATGTGCCCGGATGGGAAACTACATCCACAGACAAAAAAATTGAGTTTGGATGGATTTTGAATGGTGCATCAGCTCACATGACAAAGTCTTCCAAAATAGAAATTGTGGGAAACGGTGCCTCAGATGGCTATCAATTTGCAGAAGTAGTTGCAAATGAGCCAAGTAGTATATATCAAAGTTTGTCTTTAAGTGCAGGCAAGAACTACAGTTGGACAATACATCACCGTGGCAGATCGGGTGTGGACACATTGGCCCTTGTAATTACAGATGATACAAAAATTGATTATATAAAATCCAGCACTACCGGCACAGATCATTTCCAGCAGATAATTGCCTGGATGAAAAATAATGGCGTAACGTCACCTCAGGCCGGTGAAATGGTAACCTATACCGTTTACACTACTGAATTAAAAGATGCTAATGCTTTTGAGGATTCTTCAACAGGCTCAGCATTTTCGTTTGATAAAGATGAAGAACATACGGTCAAGTTTGAAATCTGTTTAATGAGCACAGATAAAGCTGACTGGGGTGAATACGCAGGTACTTATCGTTCGGAAATAAAAAAGGATATTTTGTTTGTACTGACTCCATTTTCTTCTTCACATGCCAAAGCCTCATCTGCCGGAAATTTGATCGACAATCTTAGTTTCTCTGACAGTGACGGGAATAATTTACTTGTTAATGCAGGCTTTGATGATGTTACCGGGTCTGCAAGTTATCAGTATTTAAATGCAGCAAATGCTGCTTCTCCCACAAAAGGCATAGGATGGTGTACCACAGCTTCAGATTATAAAGTTGAAATAGGTAATATATCAAAGGGTGATCCTTATGGCTTAGGGGCAACTATTGTATATGTGGCAGCCCCTTATATAAGAGATGGTGAACAATATGTTGAGTTAAATGCAAATGAGGAAAGTTCTTTATATCAGGTGGTAAATACAGAGGCAGGTAAAATGTATAAATGGAGTCTGTCTCACAGAGGTCGTGACGGCGTAGATACCATGGCTCTCATAATTGGACCAAACCAGGATTATGCACCTGCAAAAGTCAGTAAGAATTCAAGAGATCAGCTTATGCAGATTGTTGACTGGCTTACCTCACAAACGGAAATGCCCTTAGACATTCCGGACCAGGGATGTAGTCAGGAAATAAAGGTATATACTTCTAAGTTTAATTCTAACGGCGGATGGGAACTGAGCGAAGATTTGTTTAGTTGGCGTAGGGATGAAGATCACACAGAAGAGTGGTCTGTATGGATAATTTCTTCATCTAATGATGCCTGGTATGATTACGGAGAATTAGAAGAAGGCGCCACCTACAATTACGATTATATTGTTCCTGAAGGACAGGAAAAAGCTATTTTTGGTTTTGTTTCTTATAATTCAACAACTGCCAGTGGCACAAAAAATCTTACCTATGGTAACCTGCTGGATAACATTTCTTTTAAGGAATATTATTATATAAAAATCAATAATACTGCAAATAGTGAAGGCGGATATGCGTATATTACAAATGATGATGGTTCATTTTTATTTGACAGTGGAGTCAACACCTCCGGATGGGCATTATACGGAAAAGATATAACTGTTCACATAAAAGAAGGAACCAGAAAGTTTATTGGTGCATATATAAACGACGTTTTTGTTCCCAAGGATCAATGGGAGTATGATGAGGAATCAGGAGAATATTATTATAAAATTAATATTACCTCTTCGAAAAGAGTAGACTTAATCTATGTGGCAGAAACCGTTGTTTATGACTCCCGCAGCAATTATGTTTATCAGTATGATGGAGAAAATACCGGTTATGAGATTCCTATGGGACCTGAGTTTACAGAGTATACCTCTCATGCCCCTGAAGCAGATGATGGATGGAAGTTTGTGGCCTGGAAATATCATAGTACTGCTGAAAATAAAATCTATTCCTTTGATGCAGTTCATAAAATACAATATGAAGCCAATGAAGAGACTTCTTTACCCTCCTTCAGTATATATCGCTTTTTAGAGGATGGCAGCACTGAGCTGGTTGTAAGTGATATACCGGAAAGTGAAGGTGTAACTTTCATTGCCGAATGGAAATACAGGCAGAGAGTTGTTTCCAAAACTTATAACACTGATTTAGGAATTTATGAAACCAGTTCCCATGGTGGGACTACTGAAATAAATGTATTGTTAGGAAATAATGAAGAAAAAACAGATTACTATTATGATTCATTGGTAGTAGGGGAAGAATTGTATGCTTCTTCTGAAAGTACATTTATTAAGGTGTCTGCATTTAGTAAAACCGGATATACTTTTGATGGCTGGTACGATGAAGCCGGTAATCTGGTTTCGAAGAACTCAAACTATACTTATAATGTAAAAGATTCTACAACTGTAGAGCTATATGCATATTTTGTTCCTGTTGGATATAATCTTGTGATAGACTGTACTGTGGTTGGTGATTCTGATGACTCTGCAAAATATTTTGCTATAGACTGTTCTTTTTCTAATTTGCGTGAAAACAGTATATATGCAATATCAGGTTTAAATTCTGATACCATAACAATAAATGGAGAACAGGTAACAAATCCGGGCATAGTAAGGGCTGATGCAGCAGGAGAAGCAACAGTTACCATATACATGAAGCATGGTGATTCAATCTATTTTGTTGATTTGCCTGAATTGTGTATTTTTTCTGTAGATTCTGATGATGACAGGAATGCCGGATATAGTGTTCGTGGTGAGGTTAATTCTGAGCTTTTGTCAGATTCGGTGGAAAAAGAATTGGTTTATTATAAAGCAGAACAATCCATACGTATTGAAGAAGGAAAACACTATGAGGGTATTACTTCAGATGAAGATCCTGAATTTATATCCATTACACAGAACAGTAGTTATACTATTGATGTTGAAACCCGGTATACTCCTAAAATATATACGGATGTTGAAGTATCTCTTTGCTATTATGATTTGTCAGGTTCGACAGCTGCCTTTGCTGCAGGTACGAGAATCCTTATGCTTGATCTCACAGATGAAAATCATCCAAAGTATTATGTATATGTGGTACCGGAATCAGGTGATCCTGTAAAATCAATTCTTCTTGAAGAAAGCTTTACTGAGCTTGGAACATCAAATTCATATAAGATATATGATGGTGTTGAAAACTATATTTGTGAAAGACTTGTATTTTTGGTTGATTATGTTGACACCGGAAATTCAGCTGAAAGTGGAAAAATAGCTCTTGTATACAATGATGCAGATAATGGTTTGGACAAGGTCATTAATCCTGTAAAGAAAGAAGTAAATATTGGAGAAGATACTACAAAGCTGACTGCAACAGCAGGTGTTGAAGGGAGTGTTGCAAATGCGGGACCATTCCCGATAAATATTACTATCAATGAAAGCACTCCTTACATCAATACAACTTATAAGGACATCGATTTTGAAAATAGCTTGTATGATATCAGGTTAACGGTTGCCGGTGGATTGCCGGACGGCTCCTATGCTGAAATTGATGGGGAAAGATATTACAGCAATAAAGGATATATAAATATTTCCTCACTGTCAGCAGATGCATTTTCTTTAAATGTTTATTCTCCGTTGCCGTTGGAAATTGCAGATGGAAAAGTTACGTTTACTGTAACCATGCGGGACACAGTTTCCACCTCTGCAGAAATTCCTGCGGACCAGGTAATCCCGGTTGTATTCAATTGTGTTGATGTTCAGGAATATGCAATTGACGCTGATGTTCCTGTAAAGGTACTCACATCCGGACATGTTTCTCAGGCAGATATTACGTTGAAGTATTTGGCAATTAACGATGTTAAGCTTACAATTAACAGAAAGAACAGTGACGGAACCTTTAGCAGTCTGCTTAGCGATGTAAATATTACGCTGCCGGCTGAAGGCAATAGTGTTACAGTTGACCTGGGAAGCGGATATGATGCCGTATCCGGTGAGACATATATTTACACATTTGTGGGATATGCTGACGGCGTTCCGGTTTGCGTGGACAAATGCTGTATAGTTGGCGGATATGAATAGACCTCATATTGACACAATCAAAGCGCAAAGCAATTGAAATTCCCATTCGTTATCTGTATGAAAAGTTTCTTTCAGACGACTAACACGGTAACGGATGGTATTCGGATGTTGAAAAAGCTCGGAAGCTGCCTGTTCAATATCAAAATGGTTGTGAACAAGTGCAACAATGGTATTTTTGTAGGTTTCATTTTTTGAACCCTGGAATCTTGTTGATAGTTCTGCAAGGTACTCTCTGACATAATCATTTTCACAAAACACATTAAGAAGATGGTCAACATTTAAATCAGAATAGAGAGATAACTTCACATTATTATCCGTTGCATTGCGGTAGGCATATATTGCACGCTTGATTGCTATATCAAGTTTGCCTGCTTCCATGGGCAGGTCACTGATACCTGCCCTGTAATTGGTAAGAGCCAGTTCAACAAGAATATTTTGCCAGAAAGCCGTTCTGCTGCCGGAGCATTCTTCAGCAGTAAAAAAAGAAAAGATTAGAATCCCCTTTTTATATTTAATGATTTCAGGTTTGTTGGAAATGTTCATGTGCTGCAGCTTCATTGTCAGCTTATTAACGTTTTTCTGAAGCATAAATTCATCAGGTGTTTCGTTATATTCAAAATAAAGTACGCTTACAAAAAGCGGAATCGGTTTTTCAAAGCGGCAGGATAAAAAAGAGTGAAGCAGTTCATTAATGGTTTCACTGTGTGAAGGTGTTGTAATTAAGGTATGTATCAGATTTTCATAGTAGCTGAAGTTCGCATGAGAACGAAGCTGGTCGGTTATGCTTAATAAAACATCTTCAACGTAAACATCATGGAAGAAAAAAAGAGGAATCTGATATTTTTCTGTAAGGGCAATAACTTCCTCAGGAAGGCTTGTATAAAAAACTGTTTTTATTGCAAATACGGAAATACCGTTTTGAATCAGTGTTTCAAAAGCAGGATAAATTTTTGATGGATCATTTTTAGCAAACATAAGATTGGTAATTACAAAATCACCTTCATGGAATCCGCTGAAATCACCTTCAATACCTTCGTAATCGAGTATAACAACATTGGAAATGCTGCGATATATACCATCGCGTCCTGATACCAGTTCAAAATTGTGGAATATATCGGAATTCATTAAAGAAGCAACATCGAGCATAAAAGACCTCATTTCTACATTTTTCTTATATAATACCATGTTTTTGTAAAAAATACAAAAACTAAATTATAAAATTGTCACTTATCCATAGTAATACTAAGAATTTTATGATATAAACTTATTGAGGCAATGAGGCTTCCGGAATTTATCCCGGAAGTCTCTTTTTTTTTTAGTTTATGGGAAAAATCAGAGCTTCGATGCCCTGCTTTGCCCGGGCAGGAAAAAGCATTAATCTTTGTCAGGAGGAAATATGTTCGTTAAAGATGGCACCGGTACATTGAAAAAAGTATTGGTATCACGTCCGCAGTTTTTAAAACCTGCACCCATTAATGAGATTGCCAGGCTATGGAAAGATACAATCATGGATGTAGAAACCATGGAAAGGGAACATAATGATTTTGTAGAAGCATATAAAAAAGCCGGAGTCGAAGTAGAATTCCTTGAACCTGATGAACAACGTCCTAATTCTGTTTTTTCCAGAGATTTTGGCGGATGTGTAAAAGAAGGTTATATCATGGGACGATTTAAACTTGACATGAGATACAGGGAACATGTGGATTATAAAAAACGCATGGAAGAGCTTAATGTTCCTATGATTGGTGAAGTAAAAGAAGGTTTGTTTGAAGGCGGCGATTTCATGTTCATGAATGAAAAATGGATTGTGATTGGAATGGCAGACAGAACCAATGAGGCAGGCCTGAATGAACTAAAGAATATTTTGGAACCACTGGGATATGAGGTAACAGGAGTACCCCTTGACCCAAGATATCTGCATTTGGATATGTGCTTCAATCTGGTAGATGAGCATTTGGCGGTATCATACAAAGAAGGACTGCCGAAAGAGTTCAGAGAACTCCTGAATAAACGTGAAATTGAAATAATTGACGTGCCGGAGGAGGCAATTTTCCTTCACGGATGTAATCTTCAGGCACTTGGAAATAAAAGGGTTATGTCCTTAAAACGCAATGAACGGGTAAATGAAGAACTTGCGGCAAAGGGCATGGAAGTAATAGAACTAAATATTACCGAAATATTAAAGGCGGGAGGCGGACCGCACTGTATGACATTCCCGCTTCTCAGGGGTTAGTGGATACGAGGAAAAAAGAAAATGAGCATTTTTCTGGTGGATGAATATAAAGATATGGAGCCTTATGTTCCGGGAGAACAGCCAAAGGATAAACCATATATCAAATTAAATGCAAATGAAACATCTATGCCGCCTTCACCTAAGGTGTTTGAGGCAGTTTCTAAAAAAGAAATATGGAACATGAGCTACTATGCTGACCCTCATTGCCACCACTTCAGACAGGCTGTGGCAGAAGTATATGGAGTGACCGAGGACGAAGTCTTTGTGGGAAATGGTGCGGATGAGGTATTAAGTTTTGTTCTTATGAGCTTTTTCAGACGGGGAATGAAAATCTATTTTCCTGATATTACCTATGGATTTTACAGAACATATGCGAAAACCTACGGTCTAAGTATGGAAGAAATTCCTGTAGAGGACGATTTTTCCGTTAATATAGACCGTTATATGGATTTAAAGGGAGACATAATCTTTGCCAATCCCAATAACCCTACGGGTCTTGCCGTACCTGTTGCAGATATTGAGCGGCTGGTTAGGGCTAATCCTGAAAGAATGGTTATTATAGATGAGGCATATGCTGATTATTCCGGTGAAACCTGCCTCCCTCTGGCGGTGAAATACCCGAATCTGGTGGTTGTCAGAACCTTCTCAAAATCCAGAAATATGGCGGGAACCCATATCGGATTTGCCGTTGCTTCAAAAGATATAATTGAAGACATGAATAAGATTAAATTCTCCTTTAATCCGTTTAATATGAATTCCGTTACCATGGCAGCCGGAATCGCTGCGGTAAAGGACGTTGATTATCTGGATAAATGCGTAAAGAGAATAATTAATAACCGGGAAAATTTTAAAGCAGAACTTGAAAAAATGGGATTCTTTGTAATTCCTTCAAAAGCCAATTTTATTTTTTGCTATCATAATGCCATTAGTTCCTCTGAACTTTGCATCAAATTAAAAGAAGAGGGAATCCTTACGAGGCATTTTGCAGACAAAAAGCTGGATAAATATTTAAGAATCACCATTGGAACCGAACAGGAAATGGCAGTTGTACTTATTGCAATTAAGGAAATCATAGAGGAGGCTACCAGTGAAAAAAGTTCTGATATGCGATTATTCCGCTGCACTTGAAAGCAGCTATGATTTAACTGTGAAAAACATAGAAAAAGCATACGGCGAAAAAGTATCTGTACACATAAAAGCTTATGTAAATGATGAAGAACTTATAAAGCTCCTTCGTGGTGAGAGTACAGACTCTGATGGGGTACCGGCAGAGGGTCTGATTACGGGTTTCCTGGAAATCGGCGAGGAAATCATGTCTAAGGTACCGGCACTTAAGTGTATTTCGGTCAGCGGTGTGGGCTATGCAAACATAGACACTAAAGCAGCCGCAAATTATGGAATAACAGTTTGTCACATACAGGAATATTGTACTGAAGAGGTGGCAGAGCACACATTTTCACTTATAGGAGCCCTGAATAGGAATATAAAATATTATACTTCTAAAATAGAAAAAGAACATGAATGGAAATACTACACTATTTCCGGCGGCAGAAATTTAAATACTCAGACATTGGCTGTTTTTGGGTTTGGAAAAATCGGAAAACGTGTGGCGGCAATAGCAAAAGCTTATGGGATGAAAGTTGTTGTGGTTGACCCTTTTGTTCCGCGTAGTGTTGAAGCAGAGACGGGAGTTGAGATAGTTTCACCGGATAAAGCCTTTGAATGTGCTGACATTGTTTCTAATCACATGAATTTAACTTCAGAAAATTATCATTTCTTTAATTATGAAGTGTTTGGCAAAATGAAGAAAAAACCAATATTCATTAATGTGGCGAGAGGCGGAAGCGTAGATGAAGAAGCCCTGGCGGATGCACTGGATGAAGGACTTATACGTGGGGCAGGATTGGATGTCTTAGAAGCCGAGGATCCTGATTTGAAAGAAAGCAGACTTCTTGGCAGGAATAATGTTATTCTTACTCCCCACAGTGCATTTTACAGTGAAGAATCCATTGATAAGCTTCAGATAATAAGTGGAGCCAATATGGGATATTATCTCGCCGGAAAGATTGATAAGATATTTTCGGTTGTAGTATAAGCGGATTGCCTTGACAGGAGTATATATAAACTAATACAATTGTTTTAATATGAGGCAATTCTTACAGAAAAGTGCCTTATGCATATATGTGAGGTGACAAACTATAAACAGTCAAGAGGTTTTTGAAGATTTTTTGATTTGTAAAAAAG
>JBJEJI010000003.1:0-25320 GCA_051877895.1 Lachnospiraceae bacterium
CAGAACCGCACCATCAAACAAATCAGGTCTGTATTTAAATGTTCTTTCAATAGATTTTGCTCTGCGCCATTCTTCTATTTTAGCATGATGACCGGACAATAATACATCAGGAACTTTACGATCTCTCCAAACCTCCGGTCTTGTATATTGAGGATATTCCAGCAAATTATCTTCAAAGCTTTCATTAAGTCCGGAATCCTTGTTTGTAAGGACCCCGGGAACCATCCTGCTGATAGCATCAATCATAACCATTACGGGCAACTCTCCGCCACTTAAAACATAATCTCCAATTGATACGGTGTCTGTTACTATTTCTTCAATAATTCTTTCATCCACACCCTCATAGTGTCCACAAAGAAAAACAAGCTCTTCTTCTGTTGCCAATTCTTTAGCCATTGACTGATTAAAGCGTTGTCCCTGAGGTGTCAAATAAATAACTCTGGGTTTTGTACCGGATTTTTTTACAATATCACAATAGCAGGAATATATAGGCTCAGCGCTCATAACCATACCTGCTCCACCACCATAAGGATAATCATCAACATGCTTGTGTTTATCAGTTGAATAATCCCTGATATTTACTGCATCAATTTTAATTATTCCCGCATCCTGCGCTCTGCCTATAATACTGGTATGTAGACCGGCAAGAATCATTTCAGGAAACAGGGTCATTACTGTAAACTTCAACTTATTTCCTCCAAACCCCAAGTTAAAAATTAGTCAAACTCGCAAGCATTACGCTTTTTGCTCGTTAAAAAACTGCAATTCGTTTTATAATATGCTTTTATCCTAAACTATATAAGTATATTTCTTAATCAAGAAGTCCGGGCATAATGTGTACTGTGACTTTTTTTAACTCTGTATCTACTTCAAGGACACAATCAGGAATAACAGGAAACAATGCCTCTTTTCCATCATTCATTTTAACTACAAAAACATCATTTGCACCTGTCTGCATACAATCAGTTAACACACCTATTTTTTCACCGGCATCAGAGTAGACATCAGCATCAAGAATATCTGCAATGTAAAATTCACCTTCTTCAAGAGGCTGTGCATTTTCTCTGGTTACATAAATGTCCGCACCTTTATATTTCTCAATATCATTAATATTATCAATGCCTTTAATTTTCATGATTACCATATTTTTAAAATAACGGCATCCGCTGACTTCAAAGTTTTTATAGCCTTCTTTACCACAATCCATGACTATTTCCTTAAGATAATCAAATCTGGAAATATTGTCTGTTGTAGGAAATACTTTAATTTCACCTCTAATGCCATGAGTGTTACTGTATACACCTATTCTAAAGAAATCCATGTAATCTCTCCAATATAAAATATTCAATATAATAAACCATTTTAAATGAGATAAATCCTAAAACAGACAGACCGAATTTATGACTAAAGAATAGGGAGTATCTGTCAGAATTTATACAGAGAAAAAAAGGGACTGACTGACAGTCCCTAAATTTACTGTACAATATCAACAGTAACTTTTTTGTCATCCATCGTTGCTGCCGCTTTAACAACTACTCTGATAGCCTTAGCAATACGACCCTGTTTTCCGATGATTTTTCCCATATCTTCAGGCGCAACTCTTAATTCAATCAAGATATTACGATCATTTTGTGTTTCTGTTACAACAACCTGATCCGGATGAGAAACAAGTGACTTAGCTATAAATTCAACTAATTCTTTCACTCTACTACCTCCGATTATTTCTCAATTCCTGCCTGCTTGAATAATCTTGCTACTGTGTCAGTTGGCTGAGCACCTGTAGCTAACCATTTCTTTGCTTCTTCCTCATTAACCTTTACTGAAACAGGTTCAGTTGTTGGATCATAGGTTCCAACCTCAGCGATAAAACGACCATCACGAGGGCTTCTTGAGTCTGCGACTACGATTCTGTAAAATGGAGCCTTCTTCTGACCCATTCTTTTTAATCTGATTTTTACTGCCATGTATTTTCACCTCCTTGTTTTATTCAGCTTATATGAAAACAGATAAGTATCTGTCCCTATAACAAATTAATAATAAATATTCAGAAACCAAAATTTCTACAATCCAAACGGAAGTTTCATTCCACCGAAACGTTTTTTCTTGCCGTTCATCATTCCTGACATCTGCTTCATCATTTTCTTCATCTGTTCAAACTGTTTCATCAGACGATTTACTTCAGCGATATCAACACCGGCTCCTGCAGCAATTCTTCTTTTTCTTGAAGGATTAATAATTTCAGGTTTAGCTCTTTCTTTCTTTGTCATGGAGCAAATGATTGCTTCTGTCTGTTTAAACGCATCATCATCCACTTCAACATCTCCCATATTTGGCATGTTAGGCATCATTGAAAGAATACTTGAAATTCCACCCATCTTTTTCATCTGCTGAATCTGTTCATAAAAATCATCAAAATTAAATTCAGCTTTTCTCAGGCGGGCCTCCATTTCCTTAGCCTTGGCTTCATCAACATCAGCCTGAACCTTCTCAATTAATGAAAGCACATCACCCATTCCGAGAATACGACTAGCCATTCTATCGGGATAAAACTGTTCAAGATCGGAAAGTTTTTCTCCCATACCAACATAAAGGATTGGCTTTCCGGTTACTGCTTTAATTGAAAGTGCAGCACCACCTCTGGTATCACCGTCAAGTTTTGTAAGAATGACACCTGTGATTCCAATCTCATTATCAAAAGTTGTTGCCACATTAAGAACATCCTGACCGGTCATTGCATCAACGGTTAAGATTGTGTGATCAACCTGACATTCTTCCTTAATGACACGAAGTTCTTCCATCATGTCAGTATCAATATGAAGACGACCTGCTGTATCAATAATAATTGTATTATAATTATTTTCATCCGCATGCTTAAATGCAGCTTTTACAATATCTACAGGTTTATGAACGATTCCCATTTCAAAAGCAGGAACATCCTGTTTTTTAGCATTTACAAGCAGCTGCTCAATTGCAGCCGGTCTGTATATGTCACAGGCTACCAAAAGAGGTCTTTTCCCCTGGGATTTAAACTTACCTGCAAGCTTTGCTGCAGTAGTTGTTTTACCGGCACCCTGAAGACCACACATCATAACTACAGTTTTTCCGGTAGTATTAAATGTGATTTCGGTTGTTTCATCGCCCATGAGCTTAACAAGCTCTTCATTAACTATTTTAATAACCATCTGTCCGGGATTAAGTCCTTCAAGCACATCCTGACCAATGGCACGTTCATTAACGGAAGAAATAAACTGTTTTACAACTTTGAAGTTTACATCTGCTTCTAATAAAGCCATTTTGACTTCTCGCATTGCTGCTTTTACGTCAGCTTCAGTAAGTCTGCCCTTACCTCGCAGATTTTTAAAAACATTCTGAAGTTTATCAGATAAGCTTTCAAAAGCCATTCATTACCTCCCAATTGCTATTAGTTCTAATAGCTGTCAATCAGCTCTCTTGATATTCTGATTATTTCATCGGCACCGGATGCATCACCATTTTTAACAGCCAATGCCTTTTCATTAATAATTTCTACATCTTTTTTAACACATTGGAACTTTGAAACCAGATGAAGTTTGCTTTCAAAGGAACGAAGCTTACTTACTGTACGTTTCATATTGTCGTAAATTCCCTGTCTGCTTATACCTGTTTCTTCAGATATTTCTGCAAGGGTCATATCATTAAGCACATAACCTTCAAATACAGTCTTGGCTGTATCGTTTAGCAGTTCACCATAAAAATCATAAAGCATGGCAAGCTCCACCACCTCTTTTAACCAGACATTTGTATCAGATTTGCTCATTATTTCACCATCTCCAATGGATTATAAATCATTTACCGTAGGCTAGTATAACATAAAAAAAAGATTTGTCAAGTGTTTTACTTGACAAATCTTTTTTCATTATTAAAGATAAAATTAATACTAATTATAAGGATGTAAACATATACATTCCTATTCCGGCCGCAATAGTAAGATTCAAACTGTCAACTTCATCAGTCTGCGGAATAATTATAGGGTTTGAAATATCAGCGTATTCCTCAGGGAGACCGGTTGCTTCATTTCCAAAAATTAAAGTAAAACATTCAGGCTTTGGACAACTATTAACAGAAAGCTGTTCTTTTGCTGTAAGCATAAATGAAAAACATTCTCTGTTATTTTTGCAATATATATTTGAATAATCAACAAAGCTGTCAAAATATTGGATATTCATGTGAAACAACGCACCCATACTGCCTCTTACAACCTTAGGATTGTGAATATCAACTCCGGGAGATATAATTGCCAGATCATGTATTCCAAAGCCAATAGCCGTTCTGATAATAGTACCAACATTTCCCATATTACTTGGATTTACCAGCATAAGATGGGAAGCCGCTCCATCGAGTGACAGACAATGTTTTTCATAAATGCCGATTACATATGTATTTTCTTTGTCACTTAATTTTGCTATTACTTTATCATTTTGAAAAACTTTTATTGCTTTCTCAAAACATAGCTGTTTAAGGTTTTCTGTATCAGTGTAAGATGAATGAACATAAACCTCCCGCACCCATTCCGGCTTGTATTTAATAAGCTCATATGTAGGAAAAGCTCCCAAGGTATAACTGTAATCAAACTTACTTTTATATGGCTTTACAGCGTCCATTAAATTACTCCTTTATGGAAGATTATTTAACTTCTGACAAATGGAATGTCTTAGAAGAGAAATCTCCATACATTTCAATAGATAATCCGGCATTCATAAGAGTTCTACCGCTTAATCTAAGTCCTAGTTCTTCTACAAGATAAACTTTATCTTCTGCAAGACCTTTAAGTTTAAAAATTCTTGACGGATAATTTGGTCTGCCGAGTACCTGAACAATTGTCATAAGGGCTTCAGACTTATCTTTAGCCACAAACATCCATGCATCCCACATATTGTCTTCAAAAATGTTACCAATTCTGTACTGATCTCCTGTTCTAACAAGTGGATTGTACTTTTTGAACTTTTCTATCTGACCGGGAATGGATTTTTTGTCCTGCTCAGGAATTCTGGTAACATCAAGCTCGTATCCAAAAGTACCAACTAAAGCCACATCACCTCTTGTGGAGAACGGAGTTGTTCTGCCTACAGTATGGTTTGGACAGTCAGAAACATGAGCACCCATACTGGATGCAGGATAACAAATGGAGGTGCCATGCTGAATTTTTAATCTTTCAATTGCATCAGTATCATCTGAAGTCCAAATCTGTGGTGAAAAATACAGCATACCAGCATCAAACCTTGCTCCACCACCGGAACAGTTTTCAAGCAGTATATAAGGATAGTCTGTAGTCAGTCTATTCATAACATCATATACACCAAGAACATATCTGTGCCATAATTCTCTCTGCTGTTTTGCAGGAAGTGTAGTTGAACCAACTTCTGTGAGCTGTCTGTTCATATCCCATTTAATGTATTCAATATTTGCAGAATTAAGAATCTTGCACATCATGCCATATATGCAGTCTCTGACCTCAGGATTTGAGTAATCAAGAACATACTGTTCACGACTCATGGTTAATTCTCTTCCCTGTACCTGAATTGCCCATTCCGGATGCTTCTTGTAAAGTTCTGAATCAGGACTTATCATCTCGGGTTCAAACCAGATACCAAACTTCATGCCAAGTCTGTTTACTTCATCTACAAGGTACTTAAGACCACCCTTAAGCTTGCTCTCATATACGAACCAGTCACCAAGAGAGCTGTTATCTGAATCTCTGTGACCAAACCAGCCATCATCCATTACAAGCATTTCAATTCCAAGTTCAGAAGCCTGTTTTGCAATATTAATTAACTTCTCTGTATCAAAATTAAAATAAGTAGCTTCCCAGTTGTTAATAAGGATAGGTCTTGTTTTGTCCTTCCATTCTCCTCTAATGAGATTATTTCTGTAAAGGTCATGAAAAGTACGGCTCATGTGACCGATACCCTGTGAAGAATAAACCATAACTGCTTCCGGAGTCTGAAAATCATATCCAGGTAAAAGCTGCCATGCGAAATCAAAAGGATTAATGCCCATTACAAACCGGGTTCTCTTGTGCTGTGTAACTTCAGCCTGAGCAAAGAAGTTACCACTATAAACAAGATTAAAACCAAAGGCTTCACCCATATCTTCATTAGCATTATGACTTACAAGTGCAACAAACGGATTGCTCTGATGACTGGATTCACCCTTAACAGAATCTACGCTCTGCTTGCCATGATGAAGAGGTGCACGCTCTAAAACACGTTCTCTTGCCCAACTGCCATTTAAGGTAATCATATCATATTCATTTGAATCAAAATCAACACAAGTGCTGAGAACTCTTCTGAGTTCAACGCTATCTGTGCCTTCATTATAAAAATGAACACTTCTGGTTATTACATCAAGCTTATTAAAAACAGAGTACAATAAATCCGCACGAATATTAAGATGTTTATCTCTCATTGTAATGATAAGAGTTTCAGCTTCGTCTTCTGAACACCAGGTAGCAGGAATACAGGAAAAATCTTTCTGTGAAAGTACCGGTTTACCCTTAATAATTTCATAGGACTCATATTTAAGCTCGCATGTGGACATTCCATCCTTATCCATTACCATAAAGCAGCTTTCACGATAATCACCGGTACCATGACACGAATACTCAAAGTTTTTGGAATCCATAAAGGTTCCCTTATCACGAAGATTAGACTTTAACGTAAAAGGATTCTCATTTAATCTTAAATTGTAGGTCAGATCATCATCACCAAGCTTTTTGCCATAGTAATTATGAAGAAGGAATCCTTCTTCAGTAACTGCAAAAGAATATGTAGAATCAACAGATTCAAGTGTAAAAGTCAAAACATTATCTTCAAAAGACTTTAATTCATTATTAATCCATCTGGAATAAGTAATTGTTGATTTTCCTGTCTTAATCATTTTTCCTCCGTTTGGCAGGGGCTTTTTTAACCTCAGCTGCAGTTTCTATTTTTTTATAATTATTTTTTATATTGTTTGCTAATAAGCCGTAAGAAATTAGCAACAGAATATCGCGAATAAAGTATGAAAGATAATAATATCTTGATACAATAATTTCACTCTGCTCATTCATGGCAAAAGGAAATACATTATAACAATACGGCATAAATCCTGCAAGTATAAGGAAAAATGCAACTAAAATCATAAAAATACATAAAGGTTCAACAAGATATATTGTCTTTTTGAAGGTTCCAAGAGCACTGATTAAAAACAAAGCAATGGCAAAAAAAACACCAATTGACATATCTTTTACATTTTCAATAGTACACATTGCTTCAAAAATTGCAAGTAAGCCTAGAGGCATAAACATTGCCCCCAGTCCATCTCCGCTTTTATGAGGCTTAACCATTGACTTTGGTATAAGAAAAATACAAAGAATCATGGATAAACATGCGAGAATGGCAATAATATTAGGATTTCCATCAAAAAAACTGGTCAATGAAACCTTATGACTAAATGTTACATTATCAGTAGATTCAAATTTAACCAAAATGTATCTGACAAAGGAACAGATAAGAGAAAGTATAGCAAATACTAATGGTAAAACTGTTTTATTTGTTTTCATAATATACATTTCCTTTAATGATTACGTACTTAATATTCATGTTTTCATCAATTACAAGAAGGTCTGCATCTGCGCCTTCTTTAATAACTCCCTTATTATCAAGACCCATGAGTCTTGCTGGGGTTTCTGTTGCCATGCATACAGCATCATCAAAAGGAATTCCCATATTAACAGCAGATTTTACACACTGCCATAAATAACTGGTGGAGCCGGCAATAGCACCGCTCTTAACACGTGCAACTCCGTTAATAACATCAATCAACTGACCACCGAATTCATATTCTCCGTCAGAAACTCCACATGCCTTTAATGAATCGGAAATAATTACCATACGGTCTGTTCCAAATATTTTATACAATGCCATAACTGCTGCTTTATGTACATGAAGACCATCTGTAATAACCTGAACAAAAATATTTTCAGTTACTGCAGCACCTATTGGACCCGGATCTCTGTGAGCAAATGGTGGCATTGCATTAAATGTGTGTGTAAGACACAAAGCACCATTTTTTATTGCTTCAACGGCAGTATCATAATCACAGCTGGTGTGACCAATGCACACTACTGCATTGCATTTTTTAATAAACTCCATATTATCATAGCATTCAGGAGCTATTGTAATAAGTTTCATGTTATTCAATAAAGCAAACTCAGTAAGGTCAGCAGGCTTAACAAACTTTTCGTTCTGTGCACCCTTCTTTTCTACATTAATGTATGGCCCTTCCATGTGAAAACCAAGAATCTGAGCACCCGGAACATTGATATTAGCGTCATTTACTCTTTTTATAGAATCATAATCCATAGTCATTGTTGTAGGAAAAACTGAAGTAGTTCCATTTTTAGCCCATGCATCACAAAGCATTTCAAATTCAGCATCCATAGTATCGCAGCCAACACAGCCATGAGTATGGATATCAATAAGTCCCGGAATAACTTTGTAATTTTCACAGTCTATATCTACTTTTACACTGTTATTTGTATTTAATGACTTAATTACACCATTTTCTATTAAAATGTCGCATTTATTACCCTTTAAAGATACATTTTTTAACAGCATATATCCTCCTAATCTGCAAGACCGGCTGCTGCAACAGCCTGACCCACACGTCTGTCCATTTCTCCAGGAAGGAAAAGATTAATTTTTTTATCAAGCTCCGGAAATTCAACTGATAAAACTTCTTTTGCTTTTTCCAGAATCAGTTCGCCGCCTTTTCCACTGGTAACACGACCGGAAATCTGTACATAACTAATGTCATAAATTTCAGCATAATTAGCAACTGCATAACCAAAATAGGTTCCAATAGTTTCAAAAATTAGCTTTGCGCCCTCATGATTCTGTTCTAAAAGCATTTGTACTGCTTTAAGCTTTTCTGCAGGAGTAAGTGAATCTTCTAGAACAATTCCTGCTTTTGGTGCCAGTCTGATTACTGCATCCTGGCTGAAATACTCGGCTCCAACTCCAAAATCTCCGGACCATGGATCTCTGGAGGCATTTTTATTATAATCAACCGGTGCAAAAGCAAGTTCTGTCATATAACCACTGAGATGACCATTTTGATCAATATACCCTCCTGCTTCGGAGGTTCCCATTGCAATACCAAGAACACCGTTTACATCCAATGACATTGAGCAGGCAAGTGCAGCAACATCACCATCATTGGCAACAATCATTTTATATCCCAGTTCTTTACAAACATCGATGTAAATGTTCTTGGCCCTGTCTCCGTCTTTAGCTTTATCAACTGCCATAAACAATGAACTTACCATAGCTCTGTTCTTTACGAGAACTCCTGCTGTAGAAATTCCAACTGCATCTACTCTCTCCATGTGTGAAGCAGCCTTTAACATTGCATTTTTAATGGAATTGTAATGATATTCAACATCTGAATTTACTTTCGGAAGCCAGACAATTTCTTCTGCCCAGGTTGTTTCTCCGTTAACTACACAGGCAACTTTCATGTCACTTCCACCGGCATCAAATCCAATACGGCATCCATCAAGATGTCTTCCAATTGAAACAGGATTATTTTTTGCAGCAGGCATATCCTGCATCTCATGATAAATAACTTCAAAACAACTTTCATAAGTTGTCTGCCAGAAGTCTACATCAAATGCTCGAAGTCCGTTTTCTGTATAAATATCTTTAATATAATTGTATACATCTATATCACCGGAAAGATGAACTTTAAATCCTCCGGCAGACCAAAGAAGTGTTTTAATCAGTCTTTCGATATAAAAACAGTTATCTTCAAAGTTATCAGTCAGAAATGTATCCTTACGGTATACAAGCCCGTCTTCCCTTTCAACCGCAACCGAAAATGGTATGTTGGCTTTTGCAAGGAAATTACGATTATATACAACCGCAGGAATAAAATCGTGATCGAGAACCGGTAAAATCATGAATACCTCCACTAATTCCATAAATTATCCGGATATTTTCCGGCATCTATCATAGCCTTAAGTTCTTTTACTACCATAGGCTTATCATCAATATAAGTCAATCCAAACCAATGTTCATTAACCGGAAGGATTTTCACATTTGCTTCTTTATTTTTGATAAGCTCATCTATTACTACAGGAAGTAAAAATTCTTTTTTTAATGGATCGTCACTATCATTTGAAAGAAACGCAACAAATTTATCTTTAAGCTGTTTCATAAAAACAGGTTTACAACCCCACATATTCATGGAAACAAGGCTATCCGGAGAAGCTGAAATTTCATGTCCGTTTTTATCTTCTCCAAGAACACATCCGTTTTCTGCATGAAGTTTAAAACTTTCATCAACACATAAAAGATTATACTCTATATCATAACGGCATATTCCACGTGTAACAGTTCCATTATCACTAAGCGTATTTCCAAGAATATATCCGGCCATGCAATAGTCAGCTTCAGAATCTTCCGAAACATTTGCAAGATAATCGTGAACTTTTGAGAATGCTTCATAGCCATAGAAATCGTCTGCATTAATAATAGCAAAAGGAGAATCTATTTCTCCGTCACATGCAAGAATAGCATGACCTGTTCCCCATGGTTTTTTCCTGTCTTCAGGGCAGGTAAAACCTTCCGGAAGATTATCGAAGTCCTGATAAACATACTTGATTTCAATGTGTGAAGAAATTCTGTCTCCAATAAGTTTACGAAATTCTTCTTCAATGTCTCTGCGAATAACTATAATTACTTTATTGAAACCGGCTTTTATTGCATCATAAATGGAATAATCCATTAAGATCTCGCCAGCAGGTCCAACATGTTCCAACTGCTTAATTCCTTTGCCGAAACGACTTCCCATACCGGCTGCCATAATTACAAGAGTAGTTTTATTCATATTATTTAACCTAAAAATTCTCCCTTTCCCAAAATCTTGCAAACAAATAATGTAAAGAAGATCTTTTTATTCAACTGTAACACTCTTTGCAAGGTTTCGTGGTTTATCAACATCAAGACCCTTCGCAACAGATACATAGTACCCAAAAAGCTGCAATGGAATTACCGTAAGAGATGCCATAAAGTATGGATTGGTTTTCGGAATATATACTGCGTAATCAGAAATTGATTCCATACTGTACTGACCATAGGTGGATACACCGCATACATATGCTCCTCTTGATTTAACTTCAACAATATTCGAAACAGTTTTTTCATATAAGTCCGGCTGTGTAGCTATTGAAACAACAAGAGTATTATTTTCAATCAAAGCAATAGGCCCATGTTTTAATTCTCCTGCCGCATAAGCCTCAGAATGAATATATGAAATTTCTTTCAGTTTCAAAGAACCTTCAAGTGATACGGTATAATCAATACCACGTCCAATGAAAAATACATCTTTAGCAGTATAAAATTTGTTAGCAAGCCACTGCATTCTCTCCTTATCAGCAAGAATTACTTTTGCTTTATCGGAAAGCTTTTTAAGTTCTTTTATATATGATGTTACACCATCATCATCTATTTTATCTCTGATTCTTGCAAACTTTATTGCAATTAAATACAGTGCTATAAGCTGGGCACTGTAAGCTTTGGTTGTGGCAACACTAATTTCAGGTCCTGCTGCTGTATAAAAAACATTTCCTGCTTCTCTGGCAATTGAACTTCCAACAACATTTACAATGGCTAAAACTTTATTTCCGGCCTCTTTAGAAAGTTTTACAGCCTCTTTTGTATCGGCTGTTTCACCTGACTGACTGATTACAACAACAAGGCCGTTCTTGTCAAGTATTGGCTTTCTGTAACGGAATTCAGAAGCAATTTCAGCCTCTACGGGAATTCCGGTCATGTCTTCAATTACATATTTACCAACCATGCCGGCATGATAAGCCGAACCACAGGCAACAATGTAGATACGGGAAATATTTTTAATATCTTCATCCGTTAAATTAAGTTCCGGCAATTCAATTTTTCCATCAATAATATGCGGGTTGAGTGTATCAGCAATTGCCTTAGGCTGTTCATAAATTTCTTTAAGCATAAAATGCTCATAACCGCCTTTTTCAGCAGCTTCATAATCCCAATCTACGTAATTGAGCTTAACATCAACCTTTTCTCTGTCAACATTATAAAATTCAATATTATCCTGTGTAAGTTTTGCCACAGTCATATTATCAATGAAATATACATTACGTGTATGCTTTAAAATTGCAGGTACATCACTGGCGATATAATTTCCGTCATCGGCCTTTCCTATAATTAAAGGACTGTCTTTTCTGACTGCATATATTTCACCGGGATGGTTTTTAAACATTATACCAAAAGCATATGAGCCTTCAATACGATGCATAACCCGTATTACTGTATCAAGAGGATCTCCTGTATAATAATAATCAAGTGCATTTACCACAACTTCAGTATCTGTTTCAGACTGAAATTCGTAACCCTTTGAAGAAAGTTTATCCCTTAAATATTTATAATTTTCGATAATTCCATTATGAACAACAACAACTGACTTGTTCTTTGTAAAATGAGGATGAGCATTAACCGTAGAAGGTTCACCATGGGTTGCCCATCTCGTATGACCTATACCGATTGTTCCGTTTACCGTTTTGCCGTAATCAGTCATCTGTTCAAGAACTTTGAGACGACCTTTGGATTTAAACACTTCAATGTTTACATCATCATTATTACCATTGGCAACAGCAATCCCGGCAGAATCATAGCCTCTGTATTCAAGTTTGGAAAGTCCTTCCAGCAAAATAGGTGCTGCCTGTTCACTTCCAACATAACCAACAATTCCACACATAAAATCCTCCGTTCTAAAGCATAAAACACATGCTTAACACTGAGAAACAATATCTCTTATCAAATATTCCATAGCTTCTCGCTTTTTCAGCATATCCTTTGCAAGAGCGAACTGACATCTTGTTCTTACAAGGTTATGACCGTCATAAAGAGTTTTAAAATATTTATCTCCGGTAATATAATCATCCAGAAATCTTACACCAAGTTCTATGGTTATTGTAATAGCACCAAGAACCATTGTTTCAAGTTCCTGTTCTGTAAGGGAATTAGCTGTTTTACCAATAAATCCTTGTGCAAATGCCTGAAATCTTGTTAAATCAAGAGAAACCAAATCAAGATTTTTTTCATCTTCAGCTGCCGTATTGCAGGCAAATCTGACAGCATCACCAAAATCATGCATGGCAAGTCCCGGCATAACGGTATCCAAATCAATAATGGCAATTGGATAATGTGTCTTCTTATCAAAAAGTACATTATTAATCTTAGTATCATTATGTGTTACTCTCAAAGGTACTTCACCCTTTTCTAACATAAGTGTAAGCTGGGATGCAAGTTTATCATGCTCTTTAACAAAAGCAATTTCATCTGAAACCTGTTCTACTCTTCCATATTCATCTTTTTCAATGCTTTCATATAATTTTTCAATACGTTTTTTTGTATTATGAAAATCCGGAATGGTTTCATAAAGCTTTGATGCATCGAAATCTGAAAGCATATTCTGGAACTCTCCAAAAGCTGCACCAACTGCTTCCATAATAGAAAGTTCATCACAGCTGTCAAAGGAAACAGAATCAATATGATTGCTCATTCTCCAAAAATTACCTTCTCCATCATCATAATAGTTCTTTCCCTCATCAGTAACATAAAACATCAAAGTCTGCTGTCCTGGTATGGATTTGGAACGGATATGATTAGTTACAAGAGAAATATTACTCATAATCTCCTGGGGCTTTTTAAATACATAAGTATTAACCCTTTGCATTATGTAGGTCTTGGTAACTCCGTTGCCCTGAGAAAATTTTAACCAGTAAGTTGAGTTAATATTTCCTGTTGTTATAACTTCATAAGAAGCTAATGTTCCATTAACATGAAAGATGCTTGCAATCTCTCTTAATTTCTTTTCAATTGAAAACTCGTAGTTCATTGTTATCCTCTTTTCTTTTCGGTCTCAGTATTGTATGAACGAAACCAACAAAATATATCAGGAATATTTCAGGTTAAAGCACATACGGTGTAATCTGATATACATAATAATTCAACCAATTTGTATACAAAGTATTACCATGGGCTCTCCACATAAGGTTTGGTCTTATATCAGGATTGCCGTCAACATAATAATTTACAGGCATATCAATGTCCAATCCTTTTGCCAAATCTCTTTTATACTCTGTATCAAGTGTTATACGGTCATATTCAGGATGTCCCATCATGAATATCTGTCTGCCGTCTTTTGCCATAACAAGAGCAATTCCGGCCTCTTCAGAGTCAGCCAGTACAGTAAGTTCAGGATTATCATAAACTTCTTTTGGATCCACAGTAGTATGTCTGCTGTGGGGCATAAGAAAAACATCATCAAACCCTCTTACAAGTGGAATTCTTCTGTTTCTGACATTATGATAAAATAATCCGAACATTTTCTTATTAAGCAAATGTTTTTTTATCCCATAATGATAATATAATGCTGCCTGAGCACCCCAGCAAAGATGCATAGTACTGGTAACATTGGTTACACTCCAGTCAAGAATCTGAGTAAGTTCTTCCCAATAAGCAACTTCCTCGAACTCCATCATTTCAACAGGAGCTCCTGTAACAATAAGACCATCAAATTTTTTATCCTTTACATCTTCAAATGTAAGATAAAAATTATCCAGATGGCTTTTAGCTGTATTCTTTCCTACATAAGTTTTAGTTGTAAGAAAAGTAATATCAATCTGTAACGGAGTATTGGAAAGAGATCTCATGAGCTGTACTTCAGTATCTTCTTTTAAAGGCATCAGGTTTAAAATAGCAATCTTTAAGGGACGAATATCCTGACTTAAAGCTCTTTCTTCATCCATCATAAATATATTTTCATTTTCAAGAATCTTCTTTGCGGGAAGATCATTTTGAACTCTTATCGGCATTAATAATCAACTTCCTTTTTTACAAATAACTGGTAATTTAATAGGCAGTGGGTTATCTTTGGTTTTTTATATAATCAGAATAAACTACCTATTCACTAGATTTTATAACAGAATAGGCGAATAGTCAATGAAAACTCATTGATTTACCATCTTAAGAAACTCTTCTTCACTTATTATGGAAATACCAAGTTCTCTGGCTTTTTTATTTTTACCCGAGCTACTGTTAACATCATTGTTAATAAGATAGTCCGTATTTCCGGATACAGCAGATGCCACCTTTCCTCCGCGTTGTTCAATAAAACTCTTCAGTTCATTTCTATTTGAAAAAGAATTAACAGAACCTGTAATAACAAAAATTTTATCTGTAATCGGTGAAGAGACAGTTTGTTCATTTTCAGTAAAATAAATATATTTTAAGCAATTATCAATAATACGTATATTTTCAGGCTTATTCATATATTCCACAAAAGAATCTGCAATAACATCACCAATTCCAGAAATATTACCAAGATTAAGCTTATCTGCATTCCTTACCGCATTAAAATCCTGTCCATAATGCTTACATATTAACCGGGCATTTGATAATCCGATATTTGGAATTCCAAGGGCATATATAAAATTTGAAATATTTACTGAACTGGCTTTATTTATGCTTTCAAGCAGATTTTTATAAGACTTCTCTCCAAAGCCCTCCATTGTAATAATTGCATCCTTATGCTGACTTAAAGTAAAAAGGTCAGCAAATTCATGAATAAACCCTTTTGAAATAAACTTTTCAAGTGTAGCTTCGGAAAGACCATCAATATTCATAGCATCCCTTGAAACAAAATGTGAAAAACTCTTTATTTTTTTTGCACTACATTCCGGATTTGTACAATATAAAGAACGTATTCCATTAGCATTTTTAATAGCTGTTTTTCCGCCACAAACAGGACATTCTTCAGGAATATTCACATTTCCGGATCCTGTCAAATTATCAGCAATCTGTGGAATAATCATGTTTGCTTTAAAAACAGTTATTCTGTCACCAATTCCCAGCTTTAATTCTTCCATAACTGAAACATTGTGTACACTTGCTCTGCTGACTGTTGTTCCTTCAAGCTCTACAGAATCAAAAATTGCCACAGGATTAATAAGACCGGTTCTTGATGCAGACCACTCAATTTCACGCAAAGTAGTTTCGGTAGTTTCATCCTGCCACTTAAAAGCAATTGAATCTCTTGGAAATTTGGATGTTCTGCCCAGACTTCTACCATAAGCAATATCATTTAAGGTTAAAACGAGTCCGTCTGAAGGAAAATCATTTTCAGCAATTTTTTTTTCAAACCAATTTATTGTTTCAACAATATTACCGCTGTTTACCATTTTACGCTCCACAACGGTAAAACCTTGTTTTTCAAGAAAGCAATAGCCTTCTTCCTTAAATCGGAATTCGTCTTTAATATAATCACCATCCACAGAAGCAGAGAAAAGAGAAAATGCTATAAAATGAACATTTCTTTTGGCTGTAATCTCATTATTTAACTGCCTTACTGAACCGGAGCATAAATTCCTTGGGTTTTTGTACTGTTCATCCGGATTTTCAATAGAAGCATTAATAATTTCAAAATCTGAATACTTAATAACTGCCTCTCCGCGAACAACCAATTCTCCTTTGTATGGAATTTTTAAAGGCACATTTTTAAATACTCTGGCATTATTGGTAATAACCTCTCCCTCTTCACCATTGCCCCGGGTAACCGCACGAAGCAGTTCTCCGTTCTGATAGGTCAATACTACTGTGAGACCATCCATTTTCCAGCTGAGAATACCCTCCTGTCCTTTAAGCCATTCAGCAAGTGCAGCGGGTTCTTTGGTTTTATCAAGGCTCAGACAAGGAGTCTCATGTTTATATTTCGGAAGTTGGCTTAACACCTCATAGCCTGCATGTACTGTAGGACTGTTGGCAAGAACAATTCCTGATTTCTCCTCAAGTTGTTTCAACTCATCGTAAAGCCTGTCATACTCAAAGTTGGACATGATTTCCCTGTTTTCCTGTTCATATGCTCTTGCAGCCTTATCCAGTAAATTTGTTAATTCAACCTGTCTAGCGTTGGCTTCCATAAATCCTCCAAATTCAAAAATATAACAATAAAAAGTATTACTTAGGTTAATAAAATTGCTTATATATGCCGGGTTTTATAACAAGTTACATGTTAGAGCCTAACTGTCTGATTTCATCAGCTGTTAATTCTCTGTACTCTCCGGTTTTCAGTCCATTAAGCTGAATATTCATAATTCTGACACGTTTAAGGAATTTTACATGATAACCCATATATTCACACATTCTTCGTATCTGTCTGTTTAAACCTTGAATCAATACGATATGAAAAGTATCCTCAGATTTTTTATATATACGACAAGGTGCAGTGATTTTATCAAGTACCGGAACCCCTTTGCTCATCTGTCTGACAAAGTCATCCGTTATTGCTTTATCAACTCTGACAAGATATTCTTTTTCATGCCCCTGACCAGCCTTACTGATATGGTTAGCAAGCTCCCCATCATTGGTAAGAAGAATAAGTCCACATGAATTTTTATCAAGTCTGCCTACCGTAAAAAGTCTAACCGGATAATTTATTGCATCAATAATATTGTCCCTGTTATATCTATCAGCAGTACACTCAATTCCAATTGGCTTATTATATGCTATAACAACTTTGCTATTATTATTAACCACAGCTTTACCGTTACAATAAACTTTCTGCCCCGGTATAACTCTGCTTCCAAGCGTAGCAATATCTCCATCTATTGTTACAAGCCCTGATTCTATAAGTCTGTCAGCTTCCCGGCGACTGCAAAAGCCTGCTTCACTTAAATATTTATTGATTCTTATTGATTCTTCCATGTATTCACCTGAATTTATTTATTCTTTTCCAGTCATTGCAATAATAATAAATGTTAACAGAGACAAAAACATAATAACTGTTGCCGTAATAGAAAACGGATGTGACAATGCATAAATTAAGGCAACAATAAAAATAAGAAATATAAAGCATGAACAAATAATTGAAATATCTTTATTACTTAACATTATAATATCTTCTTCATCTGAAGAAATAGTATCTTCCGGTGCAATTATTTCTGTTTTATCTTGGTTTTCTGATTCCTGAATATTTTCTGTACTAATTGCAATTTCATTCTGTTGGGAAAGATTGTTTTTTTTAATTATTTTATAACTCATATGATTCTCCCGCATAATAAGTTCTCTTTTGCATAGTATAACATAAATTTCTTATGTTTTCATCCAAAAGATTAACATTGACATTTAGATTTTTATTTAATATAATCTATATACTTAAAACCCGGGCTTGTACCGGTTTCGACGGAGGTTTTGAAATTATAGTAGCCATCCATGCCAGAGAACATGTAAAAAGCTCTAATTCTTAAATATAAACGCTGATAATAAATTAGCTATCGCTGCCTAAGTTGCAGCTGTCTGACCCGGCGCACCTACACACCGGGATCCGGGCACCGACCATGTAGGAAACGACATGTACAAAGCTTTGCGTACACGGGCGTATTATGAAGCTACCAAGCTGTAATGCCTGTTTGCCGGCTGTATGGCGAGGGAATGCTAATTGACAGACTATGATGGTAGACACTGTAATGAATAGGCTTTCGGACATGGGTTCAACTCCCATCAGGTCCACTACTTGTACTAAGGAGGGACCCGGCTTGCCGGGAGGATGCCTTAGTGCCTACGCAGAGCCCATCCAAACGAAGTTCGGATTTTAATGGCTCCGGTACTTGTGGAAAATAATAACCGTCATTTCATTTTATAGAAATGACGGTTATTTTAATAGAAAGCTCTTAAATTAAACTCTTAAATCTCGCCTTTCCGGCATTTACTTTTAACAACTCTTTATATTCACCTTTATAACCCGGTAGTTTCTCAATTAATCTAAATTCATTTTTTAAACAGGTTGAAGAAACTGTTCTATTATCAGTATTTAATGTGACCGGAATTCCTTTCTCCAAAAAAGTAACAAGCGGAAAATGATTAATATCTTCCACTGCTTTTGTCTGAAGATTACTTGTAGGACAAAGCTCAAGAGGTATTTTATGCTTCGCAAGATAATTCATAAGTTCATTATCCTTTGCAGCAGCTACACCATGTCCTATTCTCAATGCTCCTAGTCTTAGTGTTTCCTCTATGCTTTCCGGTCCGGCTGCTTCACCGGCATGCATTGTAAATGGCAGGCCTTTCTTTTTAGCATATTTAAACAACTCAGCATATTCCGAAGTCGGAAAGGATGCTTCATCTCCGGCTAAATCCAAAGCAACTACGCCTTTTCCCAAATATTTTATTGCAAGTTCCAATGTTTCTTCATTGGCAGTGTTATTCTGACCTCTCATAGCACACAAAATAAAATGAATTTCCACACCTAGAAGTGAAGCATAATCCCGTGCTTCAAGTGCTCCAATGAGTATTTCTTCCTGAGAAAAGCCCTTTGTAGTATGAAACTGGGGAGCAAAACGAATTTCCGCAAAAGAAATACCATCAAGTATAAGTTCTTCACTAAGCTTCATAACTGCATATCTGATAGAATTCGGTGTCTGAAGAACCTTAATAGGTAAATCAAAGCATTTAAGATAATCCGCCAAACTTCCGTTATCACTCTGATAATGTAGTAAGGAATGTAAATCTGTTTTTGTATGTAATTCAGGAATGTCCAGTTGCTCTTCATCAACGATTTTGCGAATCGTCTGTTCTGACAAAGAGCCATCCAAATGTAAGTGTAATTCTACCATAACTACCTCATGAAGTGCCGTTTTAAACATCGCAAAAGGCGGAGCAAAAAAAATTTATTTAATCTGAATTATTTCCAAGTCATCAAAATTAAGTTCATCAGAAAAGTTTTGTTCTTTTTTTACTTTATCCTCTTTTGCCGGAATTTTCTTGGCTGCTTTCTCTTCTTTTTCAATTCTAAATAGTTCATTTACAGCAATAATTGTATGCCAGATTAATGAACGGAATTTTTCTGAAATACTGTCAGCAGTCTGTTTTACCTCATCATGGCTTAAATGTTTTTTTGACAGTCCTGATGCCATATTAGTAATACAGCTGATTCCACAAACTCTTATCCCCATATGACGAAGTGCAATTGCTTCACATGCCGTACTCATTCCCACTGCATCAGCTCCAAGCAGGGAATACATTTTGATTTCAGAAGGAGTTTCATAATTAGGACCCGTTGTCTGAAGGTATACACCCTCTCTGATTGGAATCTGAAGAGCTCTCGCAGTTGACTCAACCAGTTTACGTAAATCCTCATCATAAACATTAGTCATATCAGGAAATCTTTCTCCCAATTCGTCGATGTTTTCACCAATTAACGGAGAAGGAACAAATGAAGCTATATGATCAGATATAGACATTAAAGCTCCTTCATAAAAGTTTTTATTGATTCCTCCGGCAGCATTTGTAAGGATCACAACAGATGCTCCAAGCATACCCATTATTCTTGCAGGCATAACTACATCCTGCATAGAATAACCCTCATAGTAATGTACTCTTCCCTGCATTAAAACCACAGGAATTTTCTCCACGTAACCGAAAACAAACTGTCCTTCATGTCCTGAAATTGTAGAAACAGGAAAACCCGGAATTCTTTTATATGGAATTTTTCCAATTACTCTTATGTCATCAGCAAATGCACCAAGCCCTGAACCAAGTATAACCCCTACTTTCGGGCAGAAATTTGTAATTTTTCTTATAGCCTCTACAGCCTTAACCAATCTATCATATTCACCCATAACACACCCCAAAAAGATATAAAAATTACAATACTAGTACTGTAATGCCACCATCAGCGAAGGAATAAACTGCTTCTTTCTGGATACAATACCTTCAAGTACAACCGAACCATCACTGGCATCAACACCAAATGCCTCATTTACAAGTTCTTTTGCTTTATCTCCTGCGAATAACAGTTTTGTACTGCAATGCCGTACATCTGTAAGCATAAAGAACAACAAATCTGCCCCTTTATTTATATGTACTTCATTAATATACGAAACTATTTTTTCTTCAATTTCTATCAATTCATTATTGCTTATAGAATTAATCTGTCCAACACCCAGAACACTGTCGCCAACAGTAAATTTCTTATAATCCTGATAAAAGATTTCTTCCGCAGATTTATTGTGTAGGTTAGAGCCTGCACTGAACATCTGCTCAGCATACTCATCAATATCAATTTCGGCAATATTTGAAAGGTCTTCTGCTGCTTTTCTGTCAATATCTGTGCATGTAGGTGATTTAAACATCAATGTATCACTTATAATTGCAGAAACAAGAAGTCCGGCAATGGTTTTATCTATGACAGCACCATATTCTTTATATAAGCCATATATAATAGTTGCAGTACAACCAACAGGCTGATTTCTGAAAAACATGGGAGATCTGGTTGTAATATTACCTAATCTGTGATGATCAATAATTTCAAGAATCTCCGCATCTTTAATACCATCCACCGCCTGTTCGGCTTCATTATGGTCTACAAGAATAATGCGCTTTCTTGTCATATCCATAAGATTTCGACGGCTTATCATTCCCTGATAGTGTCCTTTATGATCCAGAATAGGGAAATCTCTGAACCTCTTTTTTGCCATTATATTTTTTATCTCATCAATGAAGTCATCTGTCTGAAATGTAAACAATCCGGTCATTGTCATAAAACTCCTGACAGGCATAGACTGATTAATCAGACGAGCCACAGTAAATGTATCGTAAGGACTAACCATAACAACACAATTATTGGCATCAGCCATTTTTTGAATTGTTTTAGCCACTTTGGTTCCTTCACAGATTACAATACAGCTTGCCTCCATTTCAATAGCACATAGCTGACAGTCATAACGGTTTCCAAGAATTACAATATCTCCGGGCTTTATATAATCTTCCATTATTTCCGGATTGTCTCCTGCGATACAAACCTTGCCACCTTCAACATATCTGCCAGTCGTTTTACCAGTAATAAGAGTAGCATTTAAGGTTCTTAAAATATTGTCATATGGAGTCTTAGATGTAGCAAGAATATCAGTATGATCAAGGTCCATAATTACATGTGCAATATCGCTGTTGGTAATAAGGCCTTCAAGGTTCTGTTCTTCATTACATATAGGAAGGGTATATAGTCTGTCTTTTCTCATGAGAGACCATGCATCCTTAAGACTCATTTCGGAATCTATTGCAGGAACTTCATGAATATCAATATCCTTAACCTGTGTGCTTACATCATCAATATAATCCGGTTTGTCAACGCCGAAATAACGAAGAACAAACTCTGTTTCCGCATTAATTTCTCCGGCACATTTAGCCACATGAAGTTCCGGAGAAATCTGATTTTTCAATGCAGTATATGCAATGGACGAACATATGGAATCTGTATCAGGATTTTTATGTCCGATAACAAGAATTTTTTTCTTATGCGTTTTCATACCTGCTCCTTAACTATATAAATTTTTTACCTTAAATTCTTTTTCAATTTCTCTGCGTTGATCTTTCTTGGCAATTGTCTGACGCTTATCATAAAGCTTCTTACCTTTACATACACCAATTTTCATCTTAACATAGTTTCCTTTTAAGTAAACCTGCAAAGGAATCAGAGTATAACCCGGTTCAGAGGCTGCTCCAATCAACTTTCTAATTTCATATTTGTTTAGCAAAAGCTTTCTTACTCTAAGTGGATCTCTGTTAAAAATATTACCTTTTTCATAAGGGCTCACATGCATTCCTCTAACGTAAACCTCACCCTTATCAATTGAAATAAAAGATTCCTTTATTGAACACTGACCCATTCGAATTGACTTAACTTCAGTACCATGAAGTACAAGTCCTGCTTCATAGGTGTCTTCAATAAAATAATCAAAGGAAGCTTTTTTATTATTTGCAATAAGTTTTACAGAATCTTTTCCCATAAACTATCCTTCCTGGTTTTCTTTATCAAAATATGGCACAAAGTCAATAGTCCTCATTACCTTGTCACAATTAAAAACAACTACTTTTATTTTCTGACCAAGCATATAGGTCTTTCCGGAACGTTTTCCGGTTGCAGTATAGCCTGTTTTATCTATGGCAAAGCAATCGCCATCTATATCGCTGAAACGAATCAGACCTTCAACAGTGTTTGGCAGTTCAACATACATTCCCCAGTTGGTTATACTGCTGATTACTCCTTCAAAAACCTCACCCATATAACGCTTCATATATTCGACTTTTTTCATTTTATCGGTTTCCCGTTCTGCTTCATCTGCTCTTCTTTCCGTCATGGAGCAGCTTGCTGCAACATCGGGAAGAATCTCATTATAATGAGCAGTTCTTTTACTGTCAAGAGTTCCATGAAGATGCTCTTTAATAATGCGATGTATCTGCAAATCAGGATATCTCCTTATTGGAGAAGTAAAATGACAATAATGTCTGCTAGCTAAACCAAAATGCCCGAGACATTCAGTAGAGTATCTTGCCTGTTTCATGCTTCTAAGTGTAACACGAGAAATCAAAGCCTCCCAGGGAGTACCTGAAAGCTCAGAAAGTAATTTCTGAATTTCTTTTCCATGGAACTCGTTTCCTATATGAAGTTTATATCCGAAATTTTTAATAAATACACGTAAAGACTCTAACTTCTCTGTGTCCGGTTCTTCATGATTACGATAAACAAAAGGTGCCTCCAGCCAGAAAAACTCTTCTGCAACAGTCTCATTGGCAGCAAGCATAAAATCTTCAATAAGCATAGTTGCCTCATTGCGTTCATAAGGCTTTATATCAACAACTTTACCTTTATCATTTAGTATAATCTTACATTCAGGCAAGTCAAAATCTATGGAACCACGCTCAATACGTCTTGCTCTGAGAACTTTGCTTAATTCATACATTAAATCAAAAAAATCAATAAAATCAGAATATTCTTCCATATATTTATCATCAGTTCTGTTTATTATAGCATTAACTGCTGTATATGTCATGCGTTTATCAACATTAATTACTGTTTCTTCAATTTTATGGGAAATAATTCTGCCTTCCTCATCAATATCCATAAAACAGCTGAGAGCAAGTCTGTCGGTTTCCTGATTTAATGAACAGATACCATTACTGAGTTTATGAGGAAGCATTGGAATGACTCTGTCTGTAAGATAAACACTGGTTCCTCTATCTTTGGCTTCCTTATCAAGTGGACTATTCTCAATAACATAATTTGTTACATCAGCAATGTGAACACCCAAATGGTATATATTATCTTCTTTAGACAAAGTAATTGCATCATCCAGATCCTTTGCATCTTCACCATCAATTGTTACTGTCTTTAAATCTCTTATATCATGTCTTCCCTTATAGTCTTCCGGACTGATTTCATCAGGTATATCATGTTCCACCTGACTCATTACTTCATCAGGAAAAACATATGGAATTCCCATGGATTTAACAACAGATAAAATATCTACTCCCGGATCGTTTGCATTACCAATAATTTCAATGATTTTTCCTTCAGGATTATTTTTCGCCGAACCGTAATCTATAATTTCACAAACCACCTTCATACCTGTGACTGCACCCTTTGCTTCAGAAAGAGGAACATAAACATCAAAATCAAATTTTGTATTGTCGGGAATAACAAAACAGAAATTTTTATTTCTTTTTACATAACCCACCAGGGTTTTAACGGAACGTTCAATTATTGTAATTATTTTGCCTTCTCTTCTAAATTTTTTACCATTTTTAACAGTATCATCAGAAGTAATGACTACAGAAACTCTGTCTCCCTGCATGGCTCCGTTTGTTTCAGATTCAGGAATGTATATATCATCTTCCATTCCTTCTACACCAACAAAACCAAAGCCTTTACCGGTAGTCATAAAATTTCCTTCAAAAACCCTTGCTTTTGAAAGGCCGTACATACCGGATTTATCACGAACAATAACACCTTCAAGAATTAATTCATCAAGTATTTTATTTAATTCATCTCTCTCATCTTTTGGCACATTTAAAAAACCCGCAAGTTCTTTAAATCTCATAGGCTTAATTTTTGCATCATTAAACATATTTTTAATCGTCTGTTTACGATCATCATATATACGTTCTTCCATATGCCACCTCCCCAAAATTACTTATTTATGATTTTACCACATTTTACCGGGAAATAATATAAGAATAAAAAAATTTTATGTAATAGACTTTTAAAAAACAGAGTAAAAAAAATAAATAACAAGAAAATAGAAAAACACTCCGGTCAGAAACCGGAGTGCCTGTAATCTACCAATTCATACATAGAATAATTGAAATCACAATAAACAAAATTGCAAGAATTCTTGTGATTTTTTCAAGAGTACCTTCCATAGAACGT
>JBJEJI010000004.1:0-25120 GCA_051877895.1 Lachnospiraceae bacterium
AAGGAGCCTGCAGGCGCTAAAATTTCTACTTTATGCTTCATTATCTCTTACCGGTTCTTCTCTTAAGTGCTTCCAGTTCTTCCTTACACTTAAGTGCATTTTTCTGCTCTTCAGCAAGACTGTTCTTTAATGCTTCATTTTCTGTTTCCAGTCTGACACATTTTTTTTGTTCCTCTACCAACTCATTTCTCTCTTCAACAAGTTTATTTTGTGCTTCGGACAATCTGTTTTTGTAGGCTTCTTTTACCTCAGCAAGCTGTTTCTGAAGTTCAATAATGTCGTGCTTCAGATTAAAAATCTCTGTTTCCTGAGTGTCACGTTCTTCGGTAATGTTTTTGAGCTGCTCTTTAAGCTTAAAATAATCATCCGCAAGATTAATCTGCATAAGAACAATTTTTGTTTCAGAGTCCATTGCCCTGTAGCCGTCAAGACTTTTCAGCTCTGCATACTTACCATTCAGGTAGGAGGCGATTTTCTGTAGGTACTCCTCACTCTCATACCCACTCAAATTGTAACGTTTTCCAGCAATAATTACTTCCGCATCAGTTTTTGTTTTCACCGATTTATCCTCCATCTATCTTTTCACAGCCTTATTCTATGAAATAATATGTTCTAAACCCAAATGGGTATATGCTTCTTGTGTTACCATTCTTCCTCTTGGAGTCCTGACAATGAGACCATTCTGAACCAGATAAGGTTCATACACTTCTTCAACAGTCTCCGATTCTTCTCCGATTGTAACCGCAACTGCGTCTAAACCTACAGGTCCTCCCCCAAACTTTTCAATCATGGTTTTAAGTATTGCCCTGTCAATATTATCAAGTCCCAGCTTATCTACGTCCAGTAAATCCAGTGCGAATCTGGCTACTTCTTCTGTAATGTCACCGGCATATTTTATCTGAGCGAAATCCCTGACTCTGCGAAGCAGTCTGTTTGCAAGTCTTGGTGTTCCTCTGCTTCGTCTTGCGATTTCAACTGCTCCCTTGTTATCAATATTTACATTTAAAACCTTTGCACTGTTTTTAATAATGGTAGTAAGTTCCTCTATGGTGTAAAACTCCATACGGCTTACAACTCCAAATCTGTCACGAAGCGGTGCTGTCAGCATACCTGCTCTTGTGGTAGCTCCTACCAAAGTAAATTTAGGAAGATTAAGTCTCACCGACTTACTTGCCGGTCCGCGACCGATTACGATGTCAATGACGAAATCCTCCATGGCAGGGTAAAGCAATTCTTCCACCTGTCTGTTTAATCTGTGTATTTCATCTATAAATAGGATGTCTCCCTCAGACAGATTATTTAGTATTGCTGCCATATCTCCGGGTTTTTCAATTGCCGGACCGGCGGTGGTTTTAATGTTAACACCCATTTCATTAGCAATGATGCCGGCCAAAGTAGTTTTTCCAAGTCCCGGAGGTCCGAAAAAAAGAACATGATCCAAGGGTTCTTTTCTTAACTTTGCCGCTTCAATATAGACCTTGAGGTTTTCTTTAACTTTTTCCTGCCCAATGTAATCCGTAAGCATGTGTGGACGAAGAGAACGTTCTACAACCTTGTCTTCTTCCATAGCCTCAGACGTAATAATTCTACGCGCCATTATCTTCTCCATTAACCATACGTTTTACAACAAATATTTTAAGCTGGCGCTGAGCACGGAATCAACCGTAGACAGCTCATTGATCTGCACCTTCTGTACTGCCTGCATACTCTCCGTTCTGCTGTACCCAAGTGCAACAAGCGCCATGACCGCATCTTCTTTTACGGTTCCCATGTTCATGTCAGAGGATGCTGCTTCTGTCTTTGTGTTTTCAAGCTTCTTTTCAAAAGCATCCTCCAATGTAATTCTATCCTTTAAATCAAGAATGATTCTTTCTGCCGTTTTCTTACCGACGCCCTGAGCCTTAGCAATTGTTTTTGCATCCTCACTCAGTACTGCAAAGCGGAGACTGTCCGTATCAATGGAAGAAAGAATGGTTTGAGCTCCTTTTGGTCCAATACCATTAACTGTAATCAGCATTTTAAACATGTCAAGATCATCTTTTGACAGGAAACCATAAAGAGAGATTCCTGCATTCTCACTAACAGAGAGCATTGTATATAAAGTAATTTCACTTCCAATAGGAGGTAACTTATCTGTATCAGTCAGAGTAATCATTACTTCATAGCCCACGCCGTTACACGAAACCACTGCCACTCCCGGAGATGAATATTTAAGAACACCCTCTAAAAATGCAATCATTGCTCCTCCAAAGCCCCTTGAGGCATATCATGTTTGTCTTTTTATTGCAGCCGGGCGGTCAAAATTCAAAATCATCCGCACCACTACCCATAAAAACAATTAGTTTGCCGATATTATACCACATGTTGTGAAAAAATGGAACACCATACACAACTTTTAGCAAAAAAAGTTTTTTTGAGCAAAAGACTTGTCCTATTGGCTTTTTATATAGTATACTTTTGTTCATATAAAGTTCAACACAGTAAAAGTATAAAAGGAATTTGTTGCTCATCCTTTGCATAAAAGCAATGGTTACAGCAACCGGAATTAATTTATGAAAACAATAACAAAAGAGTTTCCAAGAGGAGAAATATACCCGGTTGAAAGTCTGACAAAAGGTTATACACCCATACTGTTTGATATTGAAACAACAGGTCTGAAAGCAGAAACCAGCTACCTGTATTTGATTGGAGCACTGGAAATCAAACGTGACCGCCTCAATTTTATTCAGTGGTTTGCAGAAAAACCTTCTGAAGAACTTGAAGTTCTGGATCGTTTTCTTGCATGGTTGCCGGACAAAGCCTGCCTCATTCATTTTAACGGCAGAGGTTTCGATGTTCCGTATCTGTGTAAAAAATGCAGACAGTACGACATACCCGCAAGGCTGTCACAAATGCCAAATATAGACTTATACCGCTCTTTTTCTCCTTTAAAAGATTATTTTCAGATGGCAAGCCGTCGATTAGTGGCATACGAACAGCTTATTGGTCTAAACCGGGAAGACTGTTATAACGGCGGAGAACTGATTGATGTTTATAAGGAATATATCGGAAAGTCCAAATTTGACGGAGAAAGTGCCGAAAAACTTCTGAACATGCTTCTTCTTCACAACGAAGAAGATATTTCAGACATGGTGCCTGTATTAAGTCTCTTTTCTTATACGGATTTGTTTTCCGGAAACTTTGAAAGTTACAACATAAATCATAAGTTTAATGATGATGCCGGTAATGACTGCTCGTCCGGAACACTCACCATTACATTGCAGGCATTTCATTCCTATCCTTTGAAGCATGAAAAAATTCTTGCTACTATGCCGTGCATTGAAAACATCATAGTAAAAACTCATGGCGATACTGCCGAAATACAAATTCCTGTTATCAAGGAACGTCTGAGACATTTTTATGATGATTTCAAAAACTACTATTATCTTCCTGCCGAGGACACTGCTGTACACAAAAGTGTTGCATCCTGTGTGGATTCTGAACACAGAATTTCCGCTACCAAAGCAACAGCATATACCTGGGCAACCGGACAATTCATTCCTCAAATCAGTAAAGCAATTAAACCGGATTTTAAACGGGAACTATGTGACCCGGTTTCTTTCATACCAATAGATAGTCTGAAAAAAGAAGATAATCTGAGGATGTACATACGTGGATTGTTCTAATAATGTAAAAACCAAGGTTTATTATTTCATAACATTAAAGATTAAAGAGGGAAAAACATGAATCTATATCATCACAAAGTACAATACTACGAAACAGATAAAATGGGAATTGTCCACCACTCCAACTATATCAGATGGATGGAAGAAGCCAGAGTTGATTTTTTAGAACAGCTGGGAATCGGCTTTGACAAGCTTGAGGCTATGGGAATCATCTCGCCCGTGGTTGCCGTAGAAGGCCGTTACAGGTATGTAACCACTTTTCCGGAAAGCATTACCATTTCCGTTGTAATCGAAGAATTCAAGGGTGTAAAATTAAAATTGAAATACACAATGACCAATGCCGGTCAAACTGTGGTTTTCGAGGGATATTCCGAGCATTGCTTCCAGAACAGAAACGGAAAAATCATTAATTTGAAAAAGGAATTTCCGGAAGTATTTAGTCAATTAACCGAACAATAAAGAAAAAGACAGTCCGAATCAATTTCGGTCTGTCTTTTTTACTTTGATTACATGTGCATAATATTTGAAATAGTATCTAATATATCATTATAACAACCACCGCAACCTGTTGAACAAGCCGTTTCTTCCTGAACCTTTCTGAAGGCTTCAAGGACATCACTCATGTTTGTTCCTTCGTGAAGCGCATTCTCTACATCACTATAGGTAACATGCTTGCAATGACAAATTTCATAATTTTCCATATGACGAATCTCCTTTCAATACAATTTTAAAGATGCATTCCATCTTTTTAGATTTACTCCATTATAACAGTATATCGGCTGTTTGGACAGTCCCTATTTATATTTTTTAGAGCAAAAAGTCCGTTTGCGGACTCCGGCGTCTTGTACGGTCGCGAAAGCGACTTCTACCTTATACGCACAAGTGTGCTTCCTCGCGGAGCTTTTTTTATTGTAAGGTAACAAAGGTTCCCATACAATAAAAATAAAGGTTGTACAGCTTGCTGTACAACCTTTTAAAGACTTAATTAATCTTCTGTAGCGATGATTTCACGCTTGTTGTATGAACCACAAGCTTTACATACTCTATGAGGCATCATGAGTGCGCCACATTTACTACATTTAACAAGAGCAGGTGCAGTCATCTTCCACTGAGCACGGCGACTGTCTCTTCTTGCTTTAGAATGTTTATTCTTTGGACAAATAGCTCCCATCTTCACACCTCCTAAATTATTTTTGCAAACCCTACTTGTTCGCAAACGCATGATACGATTATATTATAACCAAAAAAATTTGTCAACAACTATTTTTGCCAACAAACAAAGTTTTTATTCTTTGTTTTTCAGCATATTGTTACATAAGCCAAAAAGGATTACTTTCCTTCTACCAAGGCAGTGGTCTCACATGCAATAGCATATTCCTCATTAGTAGGAATCACAAGAACCTTAACTTTGGAATCAGGTGTAGAAATAACAACTTCCTCACCTCTGATTTTATTCTTTTCTTCATCAATGTTAATACCAAGGTAACCGAAATGCTCGCACACAAGTCTTCTGACCTTACCATCATTTTCTCCTACGCCTGCTGTAAATGCAATAGCATCAACACCATTCATGGCTGCTGCATATGCACCAACATATTTTGCAACTCTGTAGCAGAAAACATCAACAGCTTCTTTTGCAAGTTCATTACCGTCATTTGCAGCTGCATCAAGATCACGGAAATCGGAGGAAACTCCGGACATACCATAAACACCGGATTTCTTGTTAAGAACAGTCATAACTTCTTCAAGAGAAAGATTTTCTTTCTTAGCAACAAATTCCATGATTGCAGGATCGATATCTCCGGAACGTGTACCCATTACAAGACCTTCAAGCGGTGTAAGTCCCATAGAGGTATCCACTGATTTTCCATTCAATACTGCTGAAATTGACGCACCATTACCCAAATGACATACGATAACCTTGCTGTTGTCCGGATCAAGTCCTGCAACATCAATTGTTCTCTTGCTTACATAGCTGTGAGATGTTCCATGGAAACCATAACGGCGAACCTTATATTTTTCATAGTATTCATGAGGAAGTCCGTAAAGATATGCTTCTTTAGGCATTGTCTGATGAAATGCGGTATCAAACACTGCAACTTCAGGAACAGATGGCATAAGTGAACGGCATGCATCGATTCCTATGAGATTTGCAGGGTTATGAAGAGGTGCCAAATCATTACAATCTTCAATAGCCTTAATTACTTCATCAGTGATAACAACGGAAGAAGCAAATGTTTCTCCTCCGTGCACCACTCTGTGACCCACTGCACCAATTTCATCAAGAGATGCAATTACTCCATACTCAGGATTAGTGAGTGCTGCAAGCACATTACCAACAGCCACCTTATGATCAGGAAGCGGATCATCAAAAACAAGCTTTTCTCCACCTGCCGGCTTGTAGTTTAATCTTCCATCAATACCAATTCTCTCACAAAGGCCTGACACAAGTGCTTCACCTGTTTCGGAATCAATGAGCTGATATTTTAATGAACTGCTTCCGCAGTTAATAACCAAAACTTTCATTTTTACCTCCATTATTAAATTGTCTTTCCCTATTTTACTGCGCCTGAACAGCAGTAATTGCTACAACACCTACAATATCATCTGCGGAGCAGCCACGGCTAAGGTCATTTACAGGTTTTGCAATACCCTGTGTTACAGGACCATAAGCTTCTGCTTTTGCAAGTCTCTGAACAAGCTTGTAACCGATATTACCTGCATCAAGGTCAGGGAAAATAAGCACGTTAGCCTGTCCTGCTACATCAGAACCAGGTGCCTTGCTTGCTGCAACGGAAGGAACCATTGCTGCATCTGCCTGAAGCTCACCATCAATAGCAAGGTCAGGGCGAAGCTCTTTTGCAATTCTGGTAGCCTCTACAACCTTATCAACGTCAGCATGCTTTGCACTGCCCTTTGTGGAATGGCTAAGCATTGCAACCTTAGGTTCTTTTCCTGTTAACAAGCGGAAGGATTCCGCAGAAGAAACAGCAATTGCTGCCAGTTTTTCAGGATCAGGATTCTGTTCAAGACCACAGTCGCCAAATACGAAAATACCATCTTCGCCATATTCACAATCCGGAACAACCATAAGGAAGAAAGCTGATACAAGCTTTGTGCCCGGTTTTGTTTTAACAATCTGAAGTGATGGACGAAGTGTGTTGGCTGTAGAGTGACATGCACCGGAAACAACACCGTCAGCCGCATTCATTTTTACCATCATGCATGCATAATACATGAAATCCGTTGTAAGAAGCTTTCTTGCTTCCTCCGGTGTCATTCCTTTTGCTTTACGGAGTTCAGCAAGTGCTTCTGTGTAAGCATCAAGTTCAGGAGCAGTGAGAGGATTAATAATCTTAATTCCTTCTGTGTTTACTCCCTGCGCAAATTCTGCAACATACTCATCTGTTGCAAGAACAATAACGTCAGCAATATCCTCCTTAACTACTGTTGCAGCAGCCTCCCAGGTTCTGCGGTCCATTCCCTCAGGAAGAACGATGGTTTTTTTGCAGGCCTTAGCTCTGGCCTTAATAGAATCAATAAATGCCATGAGAAAATATCTCCCTTTCATATATTTTGGTAAACTACCCAATAAAATTCATAACAAAGAGTCCGCTTGTGGATTCTCGCGCCTAATGCAGTCGCAAAATCGACATTTACAAATAATCGACAAAATACATTATACTCCTGTATTTTCTTAATGGCAAGTACATTAAAAAAGAAATTGGGTATTTTCCACATATGAAATTCATATAATCACTTAGAAGTTTTATGCACCTCACGGAGTAAATTCAGGTTAAGGAAAGGATACATATAATGCAGGATTTTCATACATGTAACGCCAAATGTGCGGCCGCTTATCTGGGCAGCAATTTACAAAAAGGTCTAACCCGAAGTGAGCGCCGGACCCGTTTAGAAACTTACGGATATAACAGACTGCCCCAGTCTTCTTCCGGTAACGTATTCATACGTTTTCTTTCACAGTTTAAGAATTTTATGATTTTGATTCTTCTTCTTGCAGCCGGATTGTCCCTGTTTGCCTCTTATTTGGAAGGGAAACCTGATTTTACCGAACCGGCTATTATCCTTGCCATTCTAATTCTCAATGCACTCCTTGGCACCTTTCAGGAGGTAAGAGCCAGGAAAGCTCTATCAGCATTAAAGAAACGGCAATCCCGTTATGCTTCCGTACTGATTGATGGCGAATTTGAGCAAATTTCGGGAGACATGCTTGTTCCGGGCGATATTATAGAACTCCGTCAGGGTCTGATTGTTCCTGCTGATGCAAGAATAATCACCTCATCTAATCTTATTGTTAACGAATCCGCATTCACAGGAGAAAGTCTGCCGGTAGAAAAGAATCCCTTGCAGATACTAAAACCGGAGACCCCACTTGCAGACCGAAAAAATATGGTATACTCTTCGACCATTATCTGCTCAGGACATGGTACAGCTATTGTTACTGCAACAGGAGCAAATGCAGAGATTGGGAAAATAGCTCATATGTTAAACAACGACAAAGCTCCCGAAACCCCTCTGATGATTCGCATGAATTCTATTAGCAGAGTATTGGGACTTTCATGTATTGGCATTTGCTTGATAATTTTTTTAATCGGTCTCTATCAAAAAACACCTCTGCTATCTATGTTTCTTACAAGCATCAGTCTGGCAGTTGCTTCTATTCCGGAGGGTCTTCCTGCTGTGGTTACAATTATGCTCAGTATCGGTGTAATGAGACTGGCGAAGCAGCGTGCAATCATGAGAAATCTTGCTTCAGTAGAAACTCTTGGCAAAGCAGGTGTTATCTGCAGTGACAAAACCGGCACACTTACCATGAACAAAATGACACTTGTTAACTATGCAACCATACATGGTTGTTACAGTTTTCCTTCCGGCAAAGCTGCACTTTCCCCCGACTGCATAGACCTTCTTATCTCAGCCAAAATAAACTGTACAGCCACAAAAAGCAGCGGAGATGCTACTGAAAAAGCTATACTTGCAGCAGCGGAAGGTCTGTCAGTTCCAAACCATAAAAAGATAGATGAAATACCTTTTAGTTCAAAGAGAAAAGCTATGGTAACAATCTCTCAGCAGGAGAATAAAATAATTATATATTTAAAGGGTGCTTTCGACAGAGTGCTCCCCCTCTGCGATAAAATTTATTCCGGTAACAACAGTTCCTTTTCAGATGTAAATACCCTGCCCGCAGATGATATACGAAAATCCATTTTAAATCGCTGCCATCAAAAATTTTCCGGAGATGCACTAAGAGTAATTGCAGTTGCAAAGCGGGAGTTAAGTAAAGAATCTTACCTTTCACTTACTTCAGGCTGCAGACATCTCCACGGAACGGAATATGAAGAAAAACTTTTTCGGACTCTCTCCTCAGGTTTTACCTTTTTAGGTCTGCTTGCATTTCTTGATCCTCCCCGGCCTGAAGTAAAGTCTGCTATTGCAAAAGCTTCCCGTGCAGGCATAAAAACTGTCATGATAACCGGAGACCATGCAGATACCGCAAAAGCCATTGCAGAAAAAATCGGTATTTCCTCCTTAAACACAATGACCGGAGAAGAACTGGATGCCGTAAATGACGAAAAACTCAGAGAACTTGTAAAAAACACCTGTATTTTTGCAAGGGTATCTCCGGTGCACAAGGTCAGGCTTGTTAAAGCTTTTCAATCAAATGGTATGCGGGTAATTATGACAGGAGACGGCATCAACGATGCCCCGGCTCTAAAAGTAGCAGACATCGGTGCCGCAATGGGAATGACAGGTACCGATGTGGCCAGAGAGGCCTCAGATATGATTCTGACAGATGATAATTATGCAACAATTGTTGAAGCCATTGCCGGCGGCAGGGGTATTTATGACAATATCAAAAAATCCATACACTTCCTCCTTTCCTGCAATACAGGTGAAATTCTGACAGTCCTGTTTGCACTTATATTTGGGCTTAACGCTCCCCTTGCCGCCATTCAATTATTGTGGATTAATCTTATAACGGATTCTTTGCCTGCAATTGCCCTGGGCATGGAAAAACCCTCTGATGATGTGTTCAATCATGCTGCCCGTTACCAGCGGGAAGCTATGTTTGATTTAACAATGATTATCAGAATTGTTTTAGAAGGCGCCTTAATCGCCGGATTATCCCTTATAGCCTATCTATGCTATGGAAGTACCGGTTGTTTTATTGTACTGGGTATGAGTGAACTGTTACATTCATTTGATTTAAGAAGCAGTGGTTCTATATTTTCAAAAAAACAGGCAAATCCATTTGTACTGCTTTCCTTTATTTTGTGCTCCATTCTACAGTTAGGTGTGGCAATGCATCCTAAACTTGCCGGAATATTCGGACTTACTCTGCTGGGCAGACCGGCATTATTAACACTTCTTATATTTAGTACAGGAATTATTTTAGTCTCAGAAGTGGAAAAACTCATATTTAACAGTACGGGAAATGACTAAAAAGCAATCGAAAAAAGCTGTCCCAAAGGGACAGCTTAAAATTTCATTTATCATCTCATCAAAACCATTATTCATTCAAAAATAGTTTCTCACTAATGGAACCATGTAGTTCCAATCTTTTCTCCACCCGGGAAATCATATTCAATGCCGCTATAGTACATGCGGAAACTTGCATAAGAAACTGTCGGTCCGCCATTTAAAATTTCAAGTGCAGCATTATGAGCATTTGTATAGGATCTGGTACCATCAAGATATGCACGAATAGCATTTTCAAGAATTCCGTCTCCATATACAGTAAACTGATATGGTGCAGTAATTACATCATACATTGACTGACCTCTGCCATTACAACGGTTTATTACAACACTACCCACTGCAAGCATTTCTTCATAATCTTCTCCGGACTCTGTAGCAATCAGGCAGGTCAGAAGAACCTCATCACTTACAGAAGCCACCAAATCATTCCCATCTGATCCGTTGGATGGAACATACTCCGGTACAGGTGTAGCCGTTGGTTCAGGACTAGGTGTAGGTGTGGGGGTAGCCGTTGGTTCAGGACTAGGTGTAGGTGTCGGGGTAGGAGTATTCGTAGGGAGTGGTGTAATCAAAAGTTCATTATCTGAAGAATCTCCCGATGAAACAGTCATACCTGCAATTCCGGCAGTAAACACATCCGAAGACCTGTCCGCAATCCCATCAACCACAACATATTTAGAATTCATAAAAGCCACTGTACCATTGTAATCTATAGCAACCCATTTATCTGTTGAATAGGCTGATACCCAGATGAAAGCATCACCTTCATACGCCACATCAAGTGCAGCCGATTCCATATCAGCCGCTTCACGAATTGTCAGAGACTCAGCAGTAACCACTACTCTTCCATCCACAGCACCACCCTGTTCAGGTGTGTAAGCAAGGTCAGCTTCATTTATATCTGCATTTCCGATTACATCGGAAACATCTAAAACTACAGGAGTAACCTCATAAGAAAGCTCTTCCGTAGAGGTATACAAAACCGGCTCTTTTTCCTGCATTGTGGCAGTTGTTTCCTGATTTTCCTCTCCGCTCTCTCTACCTGTTGCGCCAAAAACAATTCCCGAGATGCCCAAAACCATCATCACGGCTAAAGCAGCAAGCATAAGGTTTAATTTTCTTCCTTCAAACATATTAGTTACCAGTTTTCCCTTTCACAATTATTAATTGTTTACGGATTTATTAACAAATATTACGAAATTGTTACACACATGATAACATATAATGTTTCAATTGTCAATGCTGCTTTTCACCAGCCTAAAGAAGTGAAAAAACAGGTCATCCCTCTCTCCAGAATGAAGGATTGGAAGAAAACCTCTTTCTCAGTCCGTACGGAATATGATTGTACTGCTTTCCAAGCAGATAACCCATATACTTACTTGCAGATAAAACGATATAATACAGCGCAGTTCCATATTTTCCGTTTTTCCAGAGTTTTTTAAAGATAATGCCCACCATTTTCTTGCCTTCAGAAGTGGATGACAATCCTTCAAATGCTTCGCTGTTCATTTTCTGAGACGTTGCCAGATCAAAATTTCTCTGAAACTGCTGTTTGCAGGAGTATTTATGATAGTGAGTTACATATGCATTGCCTTCATACACAATAGTATATCCTGCATCAAGGGCCTTTCTTGCATATATCATGTCTTCATTAAAGATGACTCTGTCTTCAAACCCACCCAGGTAATCAAAAATATCCTTACGATACATACAGCAAACATTTGAACAGAATATTGCTTTAATGCCTAATGAAGAATATGAATCTTTTGTTTTTATCTGAATTATTTCAGGATAATTAAATTCCTGTGTATATCTGATATAATCCGGTGCATTTTCATCAACAGCCTGTCTGGCATAAACCTGGGACACATCCGGGTTCATTTCCAGAATATCCATTAATTTTTCAAGCAAATCTGTATCTGACGGAATTGCATCCTGTGTCATTAAAAGCACATAAGGAGCACGACTGTACGCCACACCTCGATTTCGTGTACGTCCGTGATAATAATCGTTTTTATCAATAGGATGAACTTCTACTTCAATATTCGGAGCACCATTACTTTCCAGTATTCCTTTTACATCTACACGCAGTCTTTCCCATTCATGACTATCACCGGTAACTGTAAGCATCAATATCAGGTTTTCCGGCTTTCTGCTTTGCTTTGCAAGACCCACAAGAACCTTGTTAAACAGCGATTTTTCCGGTTTATAGACCGGTATTACAACATCTATCATAGCTTCTCCATTTGCTGTATTTAACTTATTATCTGTTACTACATGATTTATTCTATAATATAGAAAAACCACCGACAAATCAATAGGTCTTTTTAAGTATGCCAAATCTTTTTTATAAAGAATAAAGAGTGCACATCTTAGCGGAGCGTTTTTATTGTAATAGGAACGAAATTATCTATACAATAAAAAAAGGCATCTGAAATTCAGATGCCCCCTGATATGTATTACAGATAATTAGAATTCAACCTTACCTGTTTCCTCGCCGCCATTGATTACATAGTAAGCAGCCTTTTCTTCAGGCTTAACGTAAACAGTAACGTCCTTAACTTCAACCTTTGCAGCAGCAACTGCTTCTTTAACGAGTTCATCAACAGACTTCTCAAGTCCTGCATACTGTAAATAAACAGCTTTTTTAACTTCTGCCTTCTTTGCAGGAGCTTTCTTTGCAGGTGCCTTTTTAGCAGGTGCAGCTGTTTTAACTTCTGCCTTTGGAGCCTCTTTAACTTCTGCCTTTGGAGCTGCCTTAACTTCAACCTTAACTTCATCTGCTTTCTTGGAAGCACTTGTCTTCTTAGTAGTAGCCATAATTCAATCCTCCTGATTGCTCTCTTCAAAAAATAAAATATCTTTTCTCAATGAGCCATTTTTATCTGCTCACGAAATGATAATACTTAAATTTCCACAATTTTGCAAGGTCAAAAATTATTTTCTACCTATTGAACAAGTGCATTGATAAAATACTAAAAAAAGGCAACATTCTTCACAATAGAAATTTAAAACGTCTCAATTTTGTTTGTGAAAAATTATCATTTTCTGTTAAAAATTAAGCTATCTGAATGAATAATAAGTCTTACCGGCCTGTGCTCCGCTTCTGGAATCAGCAAGCTCAGATACTGTTACACACTTGAATCCCTGCTCATTAAGATTTTTAATAATTGGAAGAGCCGCATTAGCCGTTGACTCATATAAATCATGCATAAGAATGATATCGCCGTCTTTAATTCCGCTTGTTGCACCGGTAATTGTACTGTTGGTATCCCTGGTAGCCCAATCTCTGGTATCAACATTCCATAAGATAACAGGAATATCAATCTGCTGGCTTACAGTTTCGTTAATATAACCTCCCGGTGGTCTGAGCACTGTACAGTCTGAACCCGTAATTGCAGATACTGCACTATTCGTTTTATCTATCTGAGTTTTAATTCCAGAACTTGTCTGTTCTGTCAGGTAAACATGCTCATAGGTATGAGAGCCGAATTCACACCCCAGGTCATATGCTCTTTTCACAGTATCACTGTAGGAACTAACTCTGTTACCCACAACAAAAAATGTGCAACGAGAACCGGTTTCCTCCATGGCATTTAAAATAATAGGTGTATAAATCGAAGGACCATCATCATATGTAAGTGCAACCAGCTTGTCTGATGTGTAATCCTTTGACACAAGATAACCATCATTGTCGAACTTACATTTCGTATAACCTATGGTCTGTTCTCCCGTAGCGAGAACACCATCTGAAGAAGCATACATTTTGTTGCCGTCAGTAAGTTCAATCCAGCCCGTCTGCATTACGCCGTCGCCACTAAAGTAATAAAGCTTTCCACCAATATTATTTCTTCCTGTAACAAGGATTCCGCCATTTTGCGCATAACCTTTTTTACCTCCCCAGCTTACCCAGCCGTCTGCCGTCTGACCATCGCTGTTAAAATAATATATTTTTCCGTCAATTTTAGCAGTCATAGAAAGACAGATTGTTCCTTCTGCCGTAGCATAACCCGTTTTCCCGTTTTCAAGAGTAATCCAGCCTGTCATTGCATATCCGTCATCGCCCATACAGTACTTTTTTTCGCCAACGGTAACAAAAGTATTTTGTGCCAGAACACCATCATCATTTCCATAAAGTAGTCCCGAATCTGTTTTAATAAGTCCGGTAGACATAACGCCTGCTTCCGAGAAATAATACTCCTTCCCATTTACTGTGGTTTTACCTACTGCCAGTTTATTGTCATCCTTAGCATACCCTTTTTCCCCATCTGCGAAGGTAAACCAACCTCTTGCAACTACTCCGTCTTCATCAAAATAATAGAGATTGTCACCGACTTTTACTGTTGTATTATAATATAAAGTACCGCTTGCATCTGCATAACCTACAGTTCCATCCGGAAGAGAAACCCAGCCCGTAGCAAGTTTTCCATCCTCACCGAACCGATATTTTTTTCCTCCGATTTCTGCAATTATGTTTGTATACAAAACACCGTCTTTATCTGAGTAATATTTATTTCCATCATACTCAAGCCATCCCGAGAAAAGAACACCATCCGTTCCGAATAAATACCAGGTGTCATCTACTTTATATGGTCCTACTGCAACTGCACCGGTAGGAGAAACATAATACTTGTTTCCAACTGCGTCATTAACAAATCCGGTGGAAGCAATGCCGCTTTCATCAAATACATATGTCACGCCATCTATGGTATGCCAGCCTGTCAGATAACCTCCTTCTTCAAGGCAGTAATATGTATTCCCCTGCGCATCAGTGGCAACACCCACACATCTTTTTCCGTCCGTTCCAAAGAACAAATCCACACCATCAACCTGATGCCATCCGGTCTGCATAATTCCCTCTTCGGAGAAAAGATACAAGTCCTCTCCCAGCGTAACACTGCCATAAACCATCTGTCCGTTGGAGTCCATATATCTTGTATTTCCATTCTGATCTACAACAAATCCGGTTTGCATGGCACCTTTTTCATCAAAGAAATAGTAAATCCCATCTATTTCATTTAACCCGGTTAGCAAATAAGAATCATTGCCCGCATAGTATTTTTTATCATCAAGTTCCAGCCACTGACCGGCAATTCTTTTTCCAAATTCTTTGTAATATATACCATTTTTATTTGTTCTGAAGCCGGTACGAAAAAACAATACCAGCACCACAACAAAAACCAAAACACATGTACCAGCCAGTATTTTCCATCTGTTTTTATATAAATTTTTAATAAATCGTTTTCTTCGCCTTGTCCTTGTAGTCATTTTTCGCTCCCGGTATAAAATTTATATTCCATAAAAAATTTTCTTAAATTTTTTAACTAACATTGTCACTGTTATACTATCACTAACGCGTCTTAACTGCAATACGACATTTATTACATTTCCGTTACATTTATGTCAATTTTTTGCATCAGATTTGTATACCGAAGGATGATTATATTTAGCATTGTCTATAATCCAAATTAATTCCGGAAATTGTTAAAAACAAAAGCCGCCTGCACGGAAATGTCTTTCAGACTTTTTCCGTGCAGGCGACAAATAATGATGAATAAATACTTTATTCAGCCGGCACATATGTTCCGGCAAGAATCTGAGTAATCGCTTCAGACATTTGCTCTGCTGCGTGTTCATGGCTTGCTGCAGTAGGATGATAATCAACTGCATAACCATTTTCATAAGCCTGATTATCAAGCTTAACATAATAGATATTTGAATCACCCTTATCTTCGGAAAAACGATATACAACTTCCTGTACGCATGGACATAAATCCTGACCCATAATTCCAAGAGCACAGATAATTATTGCATCAGGGTTCTTTTCCCTTATAGTTTCAAGAAAACTGTAATAAGCCTGAACATATTCCTCACGCTTTGCCGCATCAGAACCTGTATAAGAAAAGTCATTTGTTCCTAAATTAATTACAACAATATCCGGTTTATATGAGAAATCCCATTCCAGCTCAGAAGGCTTTATTCCACCTGCGGTACCATACGGATTACCAAGCTTGTCATAATAAAGCGGAACCAGCTGCTTTTCATTTTTCTCCCCACCTGTATAACCGGAAACAATTCCATAACCGCTAAAGGAAACCAGACTGTAATCTGCGTTAAGCATCTGAGCTGTGCGATAAGCATATGCCTTAGTTGCATCCTCATTGTGTGTGGAATAAGTGTCTACATTTACCTGACCATCTACTCCGTAACCACAGGTTATGGAGTCTCCCACAAATTCTATTTTAAGTTCTTTATCAGATGTAGGAGAAACTGTTGCCTCTTCATCACATGTTATATACTGGATTCCCATTGAAGAATCGGAAGTCTCAGAAAGCTTAACCAGTCTGATTTCATGTTCCTCTACAGTATCGGAATCAATGACAGAAACTGTTTTGATTCCAATGTCCATCACATCCTTTACCAAAAGCTCATTATCAACGTAAATCGCATATCTTGCCTGATGACTCTCCTCGTTAACCTTACTGTCCGCTCTAAGTGAGAATTCACACTTCTTTCCGGTAAAATTAAATTCCACACCGGATGCTGAAAAAGACAACCAGCGTATATCATTATTAAGCCATGTTCTTCCAAGTAACTTTACATTCGATTTTGTCATAAGAAATACTCCATCATCATATTTTTTGCCGGTAAGTCCTTCTTCTGTTTCTGAAGAACCTCCATTTCCTTGTGTATCTGCCGGTGAAGGTGTTATGCCGGTCTGTGGATTAGTCTGTTTTGTTTGATTTCCACATGCGGTGCAGAATACCATACAGACCAAAAGCAGCATTGCCTGTAACACTCTTTTGACGTTTTTCATATTCCCATTCTTCCTTTTTTGTATTTTCCCCGCCATAGAACGGCAGTCTTTAGACATTGTAACTTGAATTTCCTGTCTTGTAAATAGGAAAGAATTATTTTCCAAAAAATAACCGCCTCTTAAAACAAAAGGCGGTTATTATCAAAGTTTCAATATGATTATTTGGAAGCAATCTGCTTTCTTGCTGCTTCAATCTGTCTGATGATTTCAGAACGACAAGCACCTGCATTAGGATTAAGTGTGCCAAGTCTGATGTTCATTGTTGTAATGTTAGAAACCAGTTCAACTGCTTTATCAAAAGCCGGATCAGCTTTACAATCATCGATATCATTTTCAGTCATCTCTTCGTCAGATGCAAGATAGCCAAGGAACACCTGCTTCAAAAGTTCCGGAATCTTCCAAAGCTGCACATCATCATTGGCATCCATTTCAAACAACTCATCAAAAGCTGCATCTCCGTGATTAATAAGTTTGTCTCTGAAATTAAGCTTTTTGGATGACAAATACTCCTGATAGCCTGTAATGAAATCCCAAAGTGAATCTTTGGATTCAAGAGCATCTGCAGCCATCTGCGAACGCTTAGCAATTTCGTTGTCAAGAATTTCAGCAGTACGTGAAAAAACAATCTGCATGTCATCTGTATTGAACTCTGCTTCAAAGGTCCCAATGCTCTTGCCGTCTAACGCTCCGTAGGCTGCGGCCTGACTCATCATTACCAGTTTAAGCATATCCGGCATTTCCGGACGGAAAACTCTTCCAGTACGAAGAGAGCGGTAAGCGTCATCACCTTTTTTAAGTAATTCCGCTTTGTATTTGTCTTTTTCTTCCTGCTCGCGTTTTGCCTCAAACTCACGTTTTCTGGCTTCTTTTGCCTTCTTTTCTTCCTCTTTTTCACGCACTCTGTCATCCTCGCTGTCTTGGAGAACCTGAGCATAGATAGGCTGTACTAACGGAAGAATGCTCATGAGAACCTTTGCAAGGGCTTTTTTACCTCTCATGCCGATACCAAAGGCAGAACCGGTATCAAGTGCTTCTGTGCCCAAAATACCTCCACGATTTATGACCGCATAAGGTCTAAGTACTTTATTTTCAGGAAGAAGAATTCCAATCATGCCTCCATCCGCAGACTCGTCAAGACACTGACGTATCATGCTGCTTAACTCGGCATCGGTTTTCAGAAATTCATCCCCCTTGGAATTTCTGACTATTCTAGGCAGAAATTCACGTAAACGTGATTCTGTTATGTCTTGAAAAGAATCGCCAATTATTTCTTTCATCGTCTGAGCCATAATACAATCTCCTTTATCTGTTCACCCCAAATGCGTTTGTAAGGTGAATGCTATATCGTTCATTTCCTTGTATGTCCATTCTACTCCAAATTTTATAAATTGCAAACTTTATCTTACATATTTTTTAATTTTATTAAAATTGGAGCTTTTTTGACGCAATTCTTTACATTTTTGCATATAGCTGCGAAAAAACGGCTTTCCGAACGTCTTTTAAAACAAGCAAACCACAACATGATGTAGTTTGATTGTTTATAAACCACAATTGTTTTTTTACTCCCTGCCTTGATTTTATGTTTCCAATATGCTATAATGAATAAAATTGTTGTGCAGATATCTGTCTGCACGATTTGGAGGTGCCTATAAATGGAACGAATTCAGACAATCAACACACGTGATTTAGAATCCAGCAAAGTTTCCGGCGGTTGTGGCGAGTGCCAGACATCCTGCCAGTCTGCCTGCAAAACTTCCTGTGGTGTTGCCAATCAGGAATGTGAACAGGTTAAAAGCGAAAAATAATCAAACCGTTAACTCATGTGTAGAAATTGCCGTTTCCGGTTCCGGAGGCGGCTTTTTTTCGGGATACATTTCCAAACCGGAATACATTTTTAAACCGGAATTTCACTTTCAAACACTATTCTATCGAAAAATTACCATACGAATAAATTTGCACTGTATTTGGAGGATATTTATGATACATCAGTATAAATTAAACGGATACAATATTGTAATCGATGTTTACAGTGGTTCTGTTCACAGCGTAGACGAAGTAGCCTATGACTGTATTGCAATGTATGAAACGTCTTCAAAAGAAGAAATTATAACTGCAATGCTTGAGAAATACAAAGATCATGAAGATGTAACACAGGAAGAATTAATCAAACTTTTGGATGATATTGAAGCTTTAAAAGAAGCGGGCAAATTATTTACCGAAGACAACTACGGTGATATTGCCTTTGATTTCAAGAAAAGGAACACTGTAGTAAAAGCACTCTGTCTCCATGTTGCACACACCTGCAACCTGAATTGTGACTATTGTTTTGCAAGTCAGGGAAAATATCACGGAGAACGAGCTCTTATGAGTTTTGAAGTAGGCAAGCAGGCTCTTGATTTCCTTGTGGCAAATTCAGGAACCAGACGCAATCTGGAAGTAGACTTCTTTGGTGGTGAGCCACTCATGAATTTTGATGTAGTAAAAGAACTTGTTGCATACGCCCGTTCCATTGAAGAAGAAGCCGGAAAGAATTTCCGTTTTACACTTACAACCAATGGACTTTTAATTGATGATGACGTAATTGAATTTGCCAATAAAGAATGTCATAATGTGGTTCTCAGTCTTGACGGACGCAAGGATATCCATGATAATCTTAGAAAAACCATAAACGGTAAAGGCAGCTATGATGTAATCGTACCAAAATTCCGGAAATTTGTGGAAGCACGCGGTGGCAAGGGCTACTATATCCGTGGAACTTTTACCCATAACAATGTAGATTTCACTAACGATATTTTCCATATGGCTGATTTGGGCTTTACAGAACTTTCTATGGAGCCCGTTGTTTGCGCTCCTGATGATCCATACGCTTTAACACAGGAAGATTTACCAAAGTTGTTTGAGCAGTATGAAATTCTCGCCAAGGAAATGATAAAGAGAAGAAAAGAAGGAAAAGGCTTTACCTTCTATCACTATATGATTGATCTTACAGGTGGTCCTTGTATTTACAAACGTATCAGCGGATGCGGTTCGGGAACCGAATATATGGCGGTTACTCCATGGGGCGACCTTTACCCTTGCCACCAGTTTGTAGGTGATGAAAAATATCTTTTAGGTAATGTATGGGACGGAGTGACAAACACTTCTGTAAGAGATGAGTTTAAACTTTGCAACGCTTATGCACGTCCTGACTGTAAAGACTGTTGGGCAAAGCTTTACTGTAGTGGTGGCTGTGCTGCTAATGCATATCATGCAACAGGCTCTATAACAGGAACTTATCAATATGGTTGTGAATTGTTCAAAAAGCGTATGGAATGTGCCGTAATGATAAAGGTTGCAGAAAGTAATATATAAAAGCGAAGCGCTTGCGAGTCTGACAAAGCAAAAACCGGCAGAACCTGCCGGTTTTTGTTATATTAAATCATTACTTGTAGGAGATAAAAGAAAGGATGAATTCTTTATTGAATTCATTATAACACATCTTAACAATTTTGTAACAATTTATTTATATTTTTCTGGTTTTTTTACTTTTCCGATATAAATGTAATCATATTTTCCATTTACTGGTTATTTTTCGCCAAAAGACGTTCTTTTACCACTTCTTCCGCACGTGCCAGTGCATCATTGATATGAGGCTGGAAATTATCTCCGCCAATTTTATCATATAAGCCTTCTTTTTTGAAAACAGACATAGGCTGTTCATTAACGTGGGACAAAATCAGATTAATATTATTTTTCTCACACTGATAGTAAACATTTTCCATAGTCTTATATGCGGAAACATCGAGAGCCGGTACTGCTCTCATACGGATAACCATAACATAATTGGATTTTCTGGATTCAGCAACCATATCCATGAATTTATCTACAGCACCAAAGAACATAGGTCCGGTTACTTCATAAACAACTGTTTTCTCAGGCAGCTTTCTCAAGGAAATGGAATCCGGATCGGCATTTTCATCAAAGTTATCATCATAGTCAATCCATTTACGTACATCAGTAACATTAGCCATACGGTTAAGGAACAACAGTGCAGCCATTACCATACCAATTTCAATTGCAACTACAAGATCAAAGCATACTGTAAGAATAAAAGTTGTTACCAATACGAAGATATCACTCTTTGGTGCTTTGAACATTTTAACAAATTCACGCCATCCGCTCATGTTGTACGCAACAATAATAAGAACCGCTGCCAGAGTTGTCATTGGAATAAGTGCAGCATAAGGCATAAGAAGTAACATAATAAGCGCAAGTACAATTGCATGTACCATACCTGCTACCGGAGTACGTCCTCCGTTTTTAACATTTGCTGCTGTTCTTGCAATTGCACCTGTAGCAGGAATTCCGCCAAAAAGACCGGATGCAATATTACCAACACCCTGTGCCACAAGCTCCATATTTGAGCGGTGTCTGCTACCAATCATACCATCTGATACCACGCAGGAAAGCAGAGATTCTATAGCTGCAAGAATTGCAATCGTAAATGCAGGAGAAATAAGTTCTCTTACCATGGCGAAGGTGACTTTAGGCATTGAAGGTATTGGAAATTTAGAAGAAAGTTCTCCATAAACACTACCAATGGTATTAACGTCAAGGCCGGCAACCTGTACAATAACTGTAGTAACAATAATTGCCACCAGTGAACCGGGAATTTTATCTGTTACAAAAGTCCATGCAATCATAATAACAAGTGCAAGGCATCCTATACCCAGAGCCTGAAAATTAATTGTATCAATATGTTTTCCGTAGCTTATAACCTTATCTATAAAATCTGAAGGCACATTCTCAATCTCCAGTCCACAGAAATCCTTTAACTGCTGTGTAAAAAGAGTAACCGCAATTCCGGCTGTAAAACCCACGGTAATTGTGCTCGGAATAAACTTAATCAAAGTTCCCAGCCTGAGCAATCCCATTATAACTAATATTATTCCCGCCATTATTGTGGCAAGAATCAATCCATCAAGGCCATACTCTCCTACTATGCCAACAATAATAACTACAAATGCTGCAGTCGGTCCTCCGATCTGAACCCTGCTTCCTCCAAGAAGGGAAATCAGGAAACCTGCTATAATTGCTGTATGAATACCCTTTTCCGGTGATACACCGGACGCAATTGCCAAAGCAATTGAAAGTGGTAATGCAATAATTGCAACAATAACTCCTGAAATAATATCTTTTACAAACTGTTGTCTGTTGTAATGCTTCAAAACTGAAAGTAACTTCGGTTTCAGTCTTTCGCTATCGTTTCTCATTTGCTCCTCCTACCCTGTATTTACTTTTTCATATATTTGCCAACAACCTATAAATAAAGTCATAAAGCAAAAAAGAAAACCTTAACTAGGATACTCCTTTCAGTTAAGGTTTTCAATCTGGTAAATTGCCAAAATTTTAGATTTTTTTAACTTTTTTTCAAGCACTTTGTCAAAAACAGTAAAATGTACAGGATATTTAATTTAAAATCCGGCTATAATTTCCTCTGCCTTTTCCGGTTCTGACGAAACACATAAAACTGCATAACAGTCAAGAACAGTAACAACTGCGTTTTCAAGTCTTTTTACCTCATCCGGTGCGTAATCGGCAAAAACCTCTTTCTGCTCCTCCAGTTTGGTTTTAAAGGTCTCTTCAATTTTTATAGCATCAGCATTGCTATTACATTTAACCACAACGATTTCTTCAGTTGTTGCCATTGTACTGAAAAAAGAGCTCTGGCTGACGTAATCTCCTTCTTCAAAGCCATATCTTTTTTCAAAAACAATATCTCGCCCTTCTATCAGTTCATCTTCAAAAGCAATACCTTCTTTCAAAGCATTCGCCAGATCAGACACCTCAAAATCACGAATCTTTTCGCTATCTTTATCCACATCTGTTTCTGCAACACCTGTAATATCAGTTACTGTGGCATTTCCTTTATTATCTTTATTATTATTTTCTGTTTTTTCATTACTATTGCATCCTGACATAAATATCATACATGCAAATAAAATAAGCAATAATCTTTTCATTTTTCCCTCACTGTTATCTATCTGTTTTCAATTACATAGTCCAGCCATTTTAATACATATTTTCTGTTAGGATGCACTCCGTCATAGCTTGCATCCGGAGGAAGAACTCTGCTTTCACCGCATATACCTATGGTAACATCCAGATACACAGCTCCTGTCCTGTTAGCAGCATTTATTACTCTTTTATTGAATTTTTCAACATTAGCAAGAGTTTCTATTGAGCTATTATCCGATAAGTGCTGGGATACCGGAATGATACTCTGTACATATATGGTAGCATCCGGCTGCAATTCCCTGACCCTGTTAATAAGTTCAACATAGCAGTCCTCAAAATAATCCAGGTTATACCACCCAAGTTCATTTACACCAAATTCAATATAGATATTTCTGTATTTATTCCGGGACAAAGGTTCCATTATCAGATTTTCATCCAGTGCAGCCTTAACGTTCAATCCTGTCTTATAAAGAAAATCAGCAGTAGATACTCCCGTCAGGTAAAACAATTCTTCTGTTCTGGAATCACCGATAAAGCAGTCCCCGGCAAGAGCATCTTCATAAAAGCTAAGTGCCTTTGTCGGTTCCGGACTCACAGTTGGCTTTGGCGCTTCTGTTGGTTTAACTGTCACTACAGGCTCCGGTTTTTTTGTAGGGGTTATTGTCGGAACAGGAGTTGGTGTTTCCGTCGGTTCCGGAGTTGGTGTTTCTGTCGGTTCCGGAGTTGGCGTTTCTGTTGGTTCCGGGCTGGGCGTTTCTGTCGGTTCCGGGTCCGGTGTTTCCGTTAATCCCAGCGTTGAATCAGCTTCCAAATCCACGGAATCGGAATTATCAGATTTTCCGCTCTGTATTCCCACATGATTATGAATTCCGTCTATGGACAGCATGTTCAAAGCATCTGAATTTCCGCATGCACAGAATACGCCTGCCAAAATCGTTATAATTATCAGAAATATTATTTTATTTTTTTCTATCCCATTATCATCTTTAAATTTTTTCATTTCTGACGCCTCTTTTTCATTGATTCTGATAATATGAATTATATCACCACATTCAAGAAAAAAAGCATCAAATAAATTAATAATTAGTTACAATATTGTTAAGAATACTTCTCATTCCTGTAACTGTTTTACAAACCTTCATAATCAAAAAGAGGAATGAAACTTTCATCTGCCACATCTTCCTCCTGAATGAAAGCATTTTCCACTCCTATTTCAAGTGCACAATCAATAATTTCATCATATTTTAACCGGCTAATCTTCTGATATAATTCCGGATACCTGCCTTCTTTCACAAAGCTTTCTAAAGGAGTATACTGGCTCATAATGCTCATATAAATATTGTTACCATAGGTCTCAAACAGATATTTTATAATCTGTTTACTTTCATCCTCCCTGCCCGGCAGACACAGATGTCTGACTATGGTACCCTTCTTCATCATTCCATTTTCATCAAAAACTATAGTACCCGTCTGTCTGTACATCTCAGCAAGGGCAGCCTTTGCTATAGCAGAATAATCTGCTGCTTTTGAATATCTGACCGCCGAATCTTTGTAAAAATACTTAAAATCAGGAAGATAAATATCCACCAGACCATCCAGAATTTTCAAAGACTCTGCTTTTTCATAGCCACCGGTATTATATACAATCGGCAGGTCAAAACCTTGATTTTTTGCTAGTTCTACTGCTGTAGTAATATATGGAATGTAATGTGTTGGAGTAACCAGATTTATATTGGCTGCCCCTTTTCCTTTCAGCTCGAAAAAAATTTCCGCAAGTCTTTCTGCGGAAATTTCTTTTGCTATATCCAAATTGGAAATATCACGGTTCTGACAATAAACACAGCCCAGATTACAACCGGAGAAAAAAATGGCTCCCGAACCGGTTTCACCTGAAATGCATGGTTCTTCCCACATGTGAAGAGCAGCTCTTGCAGCATACAGCTTTGCGTCACAGCCGCAGACTCCTTTTTCGCCCGCCAGTCGGTTTACCCCACAGCTACGGGGACATATTCTGCAATTTTCAAACATGCCAAGCGGATTCACAACCATTCCTCCATGATAATTTTTCATTAATCATTAAATCACGTCAAACTCGCAAACGCTACGCTTTTTGCTCGTTAAAAAACTGCACTTCGTGCCA
>JBJEJI010000005.1:0-24661 GCA_051877895.1 Lachnospiraceae bacterium
TTCAGATAGACCTAATATTCCCGGCTCACATTCGAAAAATGGAATCTTTTTCAACGCAATCCCTCAGATAGACCTAAATTTTCTTACTCTCTTTCACAAATAAGAATCAACTCAGTTAATTAGAAATTTCCTTTACCATCTATGATAACAAATTATGAGTAAAACTGCGGTAAAAAATTTGAAATGTGAGCAAAACTGCGGTATCTACGCGAAGTAGATATTAATTGTCATATTTCTTTTAAATACCCATTTTGGTAGTATATTTCTTTTTTTATGTTGGATTTTCATCAAAAGATATTTTTTCAGAATAATTATAGCACATTTCGCGATACGATAATGGTGAAACTTGGTATTTTAGAAGTTTTTCGTCATTTGATTTCGCAAAAACCTATATACCTTAATAATTAAGGTGAATGTCGCAAACCTCTGTATTTATGCAGCTTTGCGGCATGTTTTTAAATTGTTTTGAAATAGGGCTACTTCAATCCCTCTGGCTGTATATTTGAATTCTTAAAGTATAATTATCATTGGCAAAAAAAAAGGGAAGAGACTGAAACCTCTTCCAAATCATACAGATTTAGCTTATTGTTTAATTGACGAGAAAAAACAAAAGATGGCAGGATATTAAGCAGTCACAAAGGCAGGAACAGGTACAGATTCGAAGTGACAATCGCGAGACTTTCGTAAGGACGAGCACGCTAACAGCGACAGCGGGTTCATGTTTGAGCCTCGAAGATGCGAGTTTGCGCAGGAGCTGAAGCGAAAAGTGCGTGCGAGGAGTAGAAAACGCAGCAGTCACGAGACCTGTACCTGAACTGACTTGTGATATCAAATAAATCTGTGTGGAAAAAAGTTGCCAACGATTACTTGACAGTAACGACAGTAACTTTTTTTCATTTTTTATGGAAAAACCAAAGGTGCTATGTTATGATTTAAAAAAGAGAATATACTAATATAAAAAATACAAGCAAAAAATCATAAGAAAAAATTTAGGAAACAAAAGATGAGATTCGAATATGAAAATATATTGAATCCGGGGGGAAAGGCGTATGGTTGCTTGGATAATTTATATTATACGTTTAATTATGAAGTAGATTTCGACAACTGAAAAAATCTTTTCGTGATGATTAAAACGGAGAAGGTTGAAAAATGATTATACTAATTACAGGAGCATCTCACACGGGAAAGACTGCACTGGCACAACGATTGCTTGAAATATATAAATATCCCTATTTTTCAATAGACCATTTGAAAATGGGATTAATTCGTAGTGGAAATGCGAACTACACTCCAATTAGTGATGATGCGGAAATTACAAAAGATATCTGGCCTATTGTTTGTGAAATGATAAAGACTGCAATAGAAAATAATCAAAATCTTATTGTAGAGGGCTGCTATATCCCTTTTGACTGGAAGAAAGACTTTACAAAGGAATACCTGGATGAGATTGTCTATTACTGTCTTGTAATGAGTGAACAATATATAAGAAATCATTTTGACGATATTAAAAAATATGCATGTGTTATTGAAAATCGTCTGGATGACGGGGATTGTACATTGGAAAGTGTATTGGAAGATAATGCACAGGTTTTGGAATTGGCTCAAAAGTTTAATGTAAACTATGTATTGATTCAGGATGATTACAAAACCGATATAGCTTTGCAAAAGGATAAAAGGTGGAACGATGAAGAAAATATATAAGGATGAGCAGTCGGGGGTGTTTAAGATATGCCTTATTATTGTGGCATTGATATTAATTAGCACCATCTCAATGCTTGCTCAGTTCCCTCCCGGAATTTATGAAAATTTTGGGGCTCCGGTGCCGGAGATGTTCACTGCAAAGTGGTTTATTATACTGCTGGGTCCGGTATTTTTTTGTGTGATTATACTTGTGTTTGGCTCCGCATTTTCAAAATCAGCTTTTAACTTTAAAAAGTGGAAACAGTATTTGATGAAAAACGGACGCAAATGTACAGGCTATGTGACAGACATTGAAATACGAAGCGGCTACGATCATGACGGAAGGTATCGCACAAGCTACAGATACAAGGTCTCTTATGTTGACCCGGATACCGAGGATATGAAAACATTCACAACTCCGGTTCTCATAAAGGTTAATCAGAATATTGCAGGGGCCACTTGTGATGTATATGTGGCACCACAGCCTACTGACATTGAAAGATTTCAAGACAGGTCGGACGAGCTAATCCGTGTAAATAATAACAATATTCAGATGACGCTTAATCCGATTAAATTGGCCGGTGCCGCATATCATAATACTGCTAAAAAAGGCTGGCTGGGAGATGAAATTGCAGTAGATTTTATTTTTTATGGCAACGCTGGCAGATAGGACGTACAACTCCGTGTCCGGTCCGGAAACAGCCGCTGTTATACTGCAGAAATTATAATCCCAGCAGCCTGGTTGCGTTTCCGCCAAGTATCATATCCTGTTCTTCCCTGGTCAGGCCGCTTTCGCGGATTGCTTTAACTTCCTCTTTCCTGGAACCCCAAGGACTGTCTGTGCCGAAAAGAACCTTGTCTGCACCATGCTTTCTGACAATGCGCAGAAACTGGTCGTTGCTGATATAAAAGCCTTCGGAATTCTTGCGAAGCCTGCCGTCCATTCCCACGCATGGGCGCAGGGTATATGCAGTATCAAGCCATACATTGGTTCCGGCAATAATTTCTTCTACTTCATCCCAGTTGTACCAGCCTCCCAGATGAGCCAGTACAAGCTTTTCCGGTTTTACGGTATCCATCATGTTTTTGATGTGAGGCACCGTTGCTTCTTCACTTCCCGGAAATCCAATGTCGAAGCCGGCATGTATAATGGTAATCATTCCAAGTTCAGATGCATAGTCGATGATATGCATGTTTTTGATGTCGTCAATAAAGGTTGCCTGATATACAGGATGGAGTTTGATTCCTTTGATTCCGTTTGCCTTCAGATTGTTTAATATCTCTTTATAATTTTCGTTATCAGGGTGGATTCCTCCAAAGGACATAACACCCTCATCCCAGAATAATTCGTTGGTTTCTGCGGCCACACGGTTAATAGTTTCGCATTGCTTTGGATTGGTTGCCACCGGAAGCACCACAGAGCAGTCAATACCTGCTTCTACGGAGGTTTCCCGGAGATTGTTGTAGGTGCCGAGAGCAAAATTCTTAATGTCTGCCTGTGAGGCAAGCTTGGACACTGCACGCTCGGCAATAGCATCCGGAAAGGTGTGGGTATGAAAATCAATAATCATGTCAGAACTCCATTTCTATTTATATTTTTGCTATGTCAGGCTTTTGACCTTATGAGTATTTACAGCAGATTAAATACCATAATTACAATACCCAGAATTACAAGAACAATACCGGTTGCCCTGTTCAGGGTTTTTGGTTCTGCTTTGTTGGCAAACAGAGCGGCAATTCTTGCCCAGATTAAGGTAAAAATAATGCACAGTGTCATAACCAGAAGATTCGGTTTATCCCCCAGGGCAAAATGAGAGGCAGCTCCTGTCAAAGCCGTAAAGGTCATAATAAACACGCTGGTACCTACGGCTGTTTTCAGTTCATATCCCAATGCGCTTGTCAGTACTAAAAGCATCATCATACCGCCGCCGGCACCGATAAATCCACAGATAAATCCGATAAGCATTCCGCATAGTATGGACTTAATAACTCTCGTTTTAGGGTCAACAGCCTCCATGGACTGCTTGGTTGTCATAACAGGCTTTACAATAAACTTAATTCCCAACAGGAAGGTCATAAACACCGAGAAATTCCCCATTGTACCTGAAGGAACCAGCTTGGAGATATAACTGCCCACAACGGTAAAAATCAGTACGCAGACCATCATAATGCTGCCGTTCTTTATGTCAAGATTTTTGTTTTTTCCGTAGGTATAAGCTGAAACGGCACTTGCCAGAATGTCGGATGACAGGGCAATGCCTACGGCAACGTAGGGTTCAATCCCCAGGAAGGTGACCAGCATGGGGGTAATGACAGCAGCGGCACTCATGCCTGCAAAACCGGTGCCCAGTCCGGCACCCATACCGGCAAAAAAGGTTACAAGAATTTTGATTAATATTTCATGCATCGTATTCCTCCATGTTCGGGTATTCTGTCCCGAAACAATACATACTATAATGTTTTTTTGTCTGAAAATCAATTATCAGATTGAAAGTTATTGTTTTTTTATATATTATAAATATGTAAAACTTCAGGTTTTTACACATTAACGTGATTAAGCAGATATGCAATGAGCATTTTCCGAATTCAGACAGGCATAGATACTGAATCCGTGTGTTGGAAATGGTTTGTGGTTTTGTGCTTATTGGCATATATGAAACAGGGGGTAGTTATGTATTATTTTATTGTAAACAAGCAGTCCAGAAGCGGAAGTGCAACCAGAATCTGGAGCCGGTTAAACAATCTGCTGAAAGCCGGGAAGGTGGACTTTAAGGTTTATAATACCATGTATAAAAATCATGCAACGGAGATTGCCGCCAGGATTTCCCGGCTGGAGGATAAGGACAAGCGCATTGTGGTCGTCGGGGGAGACGGAACGGTGAATGAGGTGGTAAACGGCATCACTGATTTTGAGCATACCAGTTTTTCCGTAATTCCTACCGGCTCCGGCAATGATTTTGCAAGGGGTCTGGGACTGCCGGGGGATCCGGTGGAAGGGCTGAGGAATATTTTGCGCTGTAAAACGGAAGAGTATATGGATTTGGGACAGGTTACCTGTCCCGAAGAGGGGATGACCAGATTATATGCAATCAGTGCCGGTATAGGTATGGATGCACTGGTTTGTAAAAAAACAGATGCTTCCGGAGCCAAGAAGGTGTTGAATGCACTTCATCTGGGAAAACTGATTTATCTGGTTCTGACAGTCCAGTCACTGTTTACCATGAAAGATGAAAAAGCAAAGGTTACATATGATAACGGAAAGAAATACCGCAGATATGATAAACTGATATTCCTTGCGGCAATGAATTTTAAAGCGGAGGGCGGGGGAGTACCAATGGCTCCCGGAGCATCTGCCTTTGATAAAGAATTGTCTGTATGTGCGGCTTCCGGCGTGACCCGCCTGCAGGGCTTTTTCCTGCTTCCGTTTCTGGTTGCGGCAAAGCATGAAAAATTAAAGCCTTTTGATGTAATGAATGCCGGCAGGATTGAAATAAAAGCAGCAAATCCTGTTGAGCTGCATACTGACGGTGAATATCTGGGAGATTTTAAAAAGGTGATTTTCGAATGTCTGCCCGGAAAGCTTAAAATCAGAAGGTGATGACAGTGCCTTCGGTGCTGTGTCTTCAGAAGTATTGACGATACTGTCGAATCCGGATTTCTGCCCATTATCCCGGATTAGGAAAGGATATACGCTTTATGGAATACATCATTTCTTTGAATCAAAAAAAGTCGTCTGTGGGGATTAATCCGGAACAAATTGGAGGCAAGGCAGCTTCCCTTATGAAGATGTGTATGGCGGGATTTCCGGTGCCGGAAGGATATGTGATTTCGGCAGATGGGTGGATTGGTTCTATTTTAAAAGAGGAAGCAGAGAAAGAACTGATTTGTTTTATAAAAAAATTGTCACCGGAATGGACCTATGCAGTCCGCTCCTCGGCTGTGGGAGAGGACGGAGAAGAGTATTCTTTTGCAGGGGCATATGAAACAGAGCTGGATGTGCCCCGGAGACAGCTTCTTGATGCTGTGAAAAAGGTTGCTTCCTCTGTTAACTCAGAGCGTGTCAGGGAGTATGTGAAAAACGGCAACAGTAAAGAGGGCAGAATTGCCGTTGTTATTCAGAGGTATGTAAAGCCGGAAATGGCAGGGGTACTGTTTACTTCTGATATTATTACAGGAAGCAGTTCCCGAATGACAGGTAACTATGTAAGAGGCTGCGGAGAGGGACTGGTTTCAGGTGCGGAAAACGGACTGGAATTTTTCTATGATGCTATGCACTATGCTTATCATGGTGAAACAGAACTGAAACCGTATGCAAAAAAATTATATAGATATGCAGTACAAATCCGAAATATGTACAGGTGTCCTATGGATATTGAGTGGGCGGTTTCCGGCGGGAAACTATACCTTTTGCAGGCACGTCCCATTACAACCCTGCAGCGTTTTCATCGGGACACTTATCAGATTAACGGGTCTCTTGCAGGAGAATATTTGTTTTCCAAAACCAATGTGGGCGAAATATTTATGTGTCCGGTATCGCCTGCAACTTACAGTATTTTGGAGAGAATATGCACATCTTTGGGAGTTCCGGATTTTATAGACAATATTTGCGGGCAGGCATACTGTAATCTGAGTGTTCTTTGTTCTTTACTTGTGTCATTTGGTTTTTCAAAAAAGAAAGCTTATGCCATCATTTCCGACATTGCCGGAGCAATACCGGAGGATATTGAAATTCCGGTATTTCCTTTTGACCGGTCTGCTTTTTTAAAGAAAATTTCCGTGGTTCTGTTTGCGAAAAAGAGGAGGTCTGATACGGCAGTTTCTCGTCTTCCAAAGAAAGAATTTGTAAACAGAATGGGTGAAATCGGGGACAGGCTGATTGAGGGAATCCGCAGGCAGTCCTCCAATGAAGAATTAAAGCAATATTGGGAAACCCATTGTAATGCTTATCTGACCGGGGTACTGACTGCCGTAATGACGTCGCTTTCTTTACAATCTCTTTTAAAAACCAGACAGCAGCTGGTGGAGATTGCAGGGGAGGAAATGGCCAATATATTATGTTCCAACAGTTCAAAAAACGGGGTGCTGGAAAGCATGAAGCCGTTACTTGCACTGGAAGATGTGGCAGAAGGGAAAATTACAAAAGAAGAATATCTTAAATGTTTTGGACACAGAAGTGTCAATGAAATGGAACTGGCATGTCCTTACCCGTATGAGAATCCGGACTATTTGGAAGAACGTATTGGTCAGCATATGGCATCCGGTATCTGTGTACATAAAATGAAAGAAGAACAGAATAGGCGGTATGAGCAGGCGGTTCAGCAATTCAAAGAAAAATATCCCGCTAAAGCAGGATGGCTTGATAAAAAATTAACGGCCTTTGCAAAAGCGAATTATAAAAGGGAACGGGTCAGAAGTCAGGCAGTGAAGTTGTTTTGTCTGATGCGTGAATTCCTGTTAAAAGCATCCGCATTAAATGGTCTGGGTGATGATGTCTTTATGCTGTATTTTCAGGAAACGCTGTTACTGCTGGACGGAGACACCTCGGTACTAAAGAATATTCCGAAAAGAAAAAAACAGTACCGGCTCTATTGTTCCTACCCGGCTTTTCCGAATGTCATTGTAGGACGGTTTCAGCCGGAAGAATGGTTAAAGGACCCAAAACGGCGTGTTGATTTCTGGCAGCAGGGAAGAACAACCTCTGCCGCTGCAGATATCAAAGGCTATGCCGGAGCATCCGGAATCGTGGAAGGGACTGTGCGTGTGTTAAGAAATCCTTCCGAAGCAGGGAAATTACTGCCGGGGGAAGTTCTTGTAACAACTGCAACCAATATTGGTTGGGTTACGGTGTTTGCAAAAGCTGCAGCCATAATAACAGATATTGGGGCGCCTTTATCCCATGCAGCCATCGTTGCCAGAGAATTCGGCATACCTGCAGTGGTGGGATGCCAAAATGCAACAGAAGTATTAAAAACAGGGGACAGAGTCCGGGTAGACGGCTCTGCCGGAGTGGTAACACTTCTTCCCGCCATGCAGGAAAACTGAGAGAAAATCAGTTCATAAAACCTTTCACTGTTTACCACAAATCTGCCATTTCCAGTATGAGTCTTTCCGATTTTTCCCAGCCAAGGCATGGGTCGGTAATGGACTTGCCGTAGCAGCCGCCGTCAACCTTCTGGTTGCCGTCTTCAAGATAGCTTTCAATCATAAAGCCTTTTAAAATAGAGCGGATATCGCTTGAAAGCTTCCGGCTGTGAATGGCCTCTTTGACGATACGGATCTGGGCCATATATTTTTTATTGGAGTTGGCGTGGTTGGCGTCAATAATAACTCCCGGATTTAACAGGTTTCGTCTGCTGTATGCCTCGTAAAGCTCTTCCAAATCTTCATAGTGGTAGTTGGAAAAGCACTTGCCATCCTCTTTTACAAAGCCTCGTAAAATGGCATGGGCATAAGGATTGCCCGGTGTTTCCACCTCATAGCCTCTGTAGGAAATGGTGTGAGGAATCTGGGCTGCCAGAATGGAGTTGAGCATAACTTCCTTGTCGCCGCAGGTAGGGTTTTTCATGCCTACAGGAATTCCGATGCCGCTGGCCACCAGACGGTGCTGCTGGTTTTCCACGGAGCGGGCGCCTACTGCCACATAGGAAAGAATGTCCGACAGATAGCTGTGATTCTCCGGATACAGCATCTCATCGGCACAGGTAAATTCCGTTTCCTGCATTGCACGGATGTGCAGATGCCGAAGTGCAACAAGCCCCTTTTCCATATCCGGCTGCTCATTGGGATCCGGCTGGAGTGCAATGCCCTTATAGCCCTCTCCGGTTGTTCTTGGTTTGTTGGTATAAATACGCGGAATGATAAAAATCTTGTCTTTTACCTTTTCCTGAACATCTCTTAAGCGGCTGATATAGTCCAGCACCGCATCCTCCCTGTCTGCGGAGCAGGGTCCGATAATCAGAAGCAGTTTGTTAGATTTTCCTGTTAAAATATCTGCAATTTCAGCGTCACGCTGTGCCTTGATTTCTTTCATATGCTCTGTCATGGGAATCTGTTCCTTTAACTCGTCGGGAGTACAGAGCTTTCTTTTTATTTTCATCTGCATATAGTCACCTCAGTTAATATTCATAATGATTCATAATGAATCTGCAAAATATTTTTTACGTGTTTTAATATGTTACCACGGATTCTGAGTAATTGCAAGAACATCCATGACCTTGGGTTTCGGAGCTTATCTTCTTCTTTTATTTTGGAAGAAATTGTGATATAATATAAACAATAATCGTGGCTTGCAAGGTTTAGCCTCAAGCCGAAAAATAAATTTGGAGGTGTATAAATGAACAACAAGGCACTGTATAAACTCAGCTATGGGTTATTTGTAGTTACTGCAAATCAGGACGGAAAGGACAATGGCTGCATTACAAATACTGCAATTCAGGCCGCTTCGGGACCGGATAAAATTACATTTGCAATCAATAAAAACAATCTGACACATGATATGATTCTTGCAACAGGAAAGTATACTGTTTCAGTGCTTTCAACATCCGCTGAATTTGACTTGTACAAGCATTTTGGCTTTCAGTCAGGACGGGATGTTGATAAGTTCAAGGATTTCAATGATGTAAAGAGACTTGAAAACGGAACTCTTTGTGTTACAAAAGGAACAAACGCATATTTCTCCGGAAACATTATTCAGACAGTGGATTTAGGTTCACATACCTTGTTTATTGCTGATATTTCTGATATGGAAGTATTGAGTGATGAACCTTCCGCAACTTATGAATACTATCGCGAGAACGTAAAACCGAAGCCTGTGGATACCGGCAAGAAGCAGAATGGACAGACCGTATGGCGCTGTACAATCTGTGGTTATGAATATGTAGGTGAAGAGCTGCCGGAAGATTTCATATGCCCATTGTGTAAGCATCCTGCATCAGATTTCGAAAAAGTAACAAAGTAAGATTAAAAAAATTTATACAATTTCAGGAATCCCTCTGCAAAAGCGGAGGGATTTTTTATCCCTGTTGCCGTCTTGCTACCGGCCCGGTAATGTGTTATAGTAAACAGGTAGTAACTTGCACTTTAAATGTAGGGTGTTTGTGCCTGTACACCATTAGAAAAAGACCGGTCTGTGACGGATTCGGTTATGGAGGAATTAATTATGTATATTACAGAGGATATCCGATATATCGGGGTGGACGATACCGATATTGATTTATTTGAAAGCCAGTACAAGGTTCCTGACGGAATTTCGTACAATTCTTATGTGATTTTAGATGATAAGGTTGCTGTAATGGACACGGCAGATAAACGCATGGCAGATAAGTGGGAAAAAAATCTGCTTGAGGTGCTGAATGGCAGAAAACCGGATTACCTTGTTGTGCATCATCTGGAGCCTGATCATGCAGGCAGTATAGCAGGATTTATGAAGCTTTTTCCTGAGGCGGTTCTGGTTGGAAACGAGAAAACTTTCAAAATGTTTCCTCAGTTTTTTGATTGTGCTCCGGAAGGGAAAATAATGGTGGTAGGTGAGGGCGATAAGCTTTCTCTCGGCAGTCATGAATTGAGTTTTTACATGGCGCCTATGGTGCACTGGCCGGAAGTTATGGTTTCTTATGACAGCAAGGACAAGGTTCTTTTTTCGGCTGATGGTTTCGGAAAGTTCGGTGCCATTGAAAAAACAAAGGATGCAGACTGGGCATGTGAGGCCAGAAGATATTACTTTAATATTGTCGGGAAGTATGGCGCACCGGTACAGATGCTTCTCAAAAAGGCTTCTGCTCTGGATATATGCTGTATATGCCCGCTTCACGGACCTGTACTGAAAGAAAATCTTGGATATTACACAGACCTTTATAACACATGGAGCAGTTATAAGCCTGAAAGCGAGGGCATATTAATCGCTGTGGCTTCCATACACGGCAATACCATGAAGGCGGCGGAGAAACTGGCAGACATTCTTCGTCAGAAGGGTGTGGCAAAAGTGGTCATAACCGATCTGGCCAGAGATGATATGGCAGAGGCACTGGAGGATGCATTCCGATATGACCGTATGATACTGGCAGCGGCCAGCTATGACGGCGGAGTATTCCCGCCGATGCGTGAGTTCCTTTACAAGCTGCAAAGTAAGGCATATCAGAATCGTAAAGTGGGAATTCTGGAAAATGGTTCCTGGGGTCCTACTGCCGCAAGAACCATGAAGGGCATCCTTGAAACAATGAAAAATGTAGAAGTGGCAGAACCGGTTGTTACAATTCGTTCTACCATGAAAGAAACTGATATTCCTTCTATGGAAAAACTTGCAGAGGTTATGAGTCCTGTTGCGTTGTAACAGAGATAAGAGGAGGCACATATGAATGCAAATATTTCAAGAGAAGACGCTTTGGCACTTCTGAAAAAACATAATAAGGAGCCGTTTCACATCCAGCACGGTCTCACGGTTGAAGGGGTTATGAGATGGTTTGCACAGGAAGAGGGCTACGGCGATGACGTGGACTTCTGGGGAGTTGTCGGACTGCTTCACGACATTGATTTTGAGGAATATCCTGAGCAGCACTGTATTAAAGCACCGGAACTTCTCCGGGAGGCAGGTGTCAGTGAAGAGGCAATTCATGCAATCTGCAGCCATGGCTATGAGCTTACTGTTGATGTCAGGCCGGAACATGATATGGAGAAAACGCTTTATGCGGTAGATGAACTGACCGGACTGATTTGGGCAGCGGCATTGATGAGACCGTCAAAAAGTGTAATGGACATGGAAGTTAAGTCGGTTAAAAAGAAATATAAAAGTGCAAATTTTGCCGCAGGCTGCTCAAGAGAAGTAATTGAAAAGGGAGCAGGGTTTATGGGAATTGAATTAAGTGAACTGATTGAGAAAACAATTCTTGCAATGAGAAGCTGCGAAGCATCCGTTGCGGCGGAGATGGAGCAGTAAGTGGAGCTACTAAAAAGTGAGAAAATGAGGCCTTTTCTTGCTTCGTTTTGTGCCCTGGGGTGGTCCATGGCATATCCCTTGATTAAAATGGGCTATTGGGAACTGGGGATTGAATCCGGAGACCTGGGGAGTAAAATTCTTTTCGCGGGAATCCGATTCTTTGTGGCGGGGCTTTTAGTGCTTATTGCCGCTGCATTTCGTAAGAAGAATATAAAAATAAGCTCCGGAAGTGGGGGAATGTTAATTGCTTTCGCACTGGTAAATACTACCTTTCATTACTTGTTTTCCTACATCGGATTATCCTATATTCCAAGTTCCAGATCTACTATTTTGGACTCTATGGGTGGGTTTATGCTTATTATTCTGTCAGGGCTGTTTTTTGCAGATGATGCTTTTAACAGGAAAAAGCTTGCAGGCTGTGTGCTGGGAATCTCAGGAATAATAATACTTAATATTGCTCCGGCGGAAACTTTGCTTACCGGAATATCTTTTATGGGTGACGGCATGATACTTCTGAATGCCTGTTGTGCAGCAGGCGGAGGAATACTTACCCGTTTCATTTCCAAAAAGATGGATATGATGACAGCTACCGGTTACGGTATGGGAATCGGAGGGCTGGTATTAATGGTTGCAGGAGTAGGAGTGGGATTACAGCATACCTGGAATTTAAGTGCAAAGGGAATGCTGATTATTGTACTTCTCATTTTGATTTCCGCAATATGTTTTGGCGTTTACAATACACTTCTTGCATATCATCCAATTAGCAAAGTGGCGATTTACAATGCATTTATTCCGGTATTCGGGGTTGTTTTTTCATCCCTGCTTCTCGAGGAACCGTTTTTATGGCAGTATATGGCGGCTGGATTTCTTGTGGCAGCCGGAATCTATGTTATGAATCACAATAAATCTTAGTAAAATACTGGAAAATGGAGAATATATGAATAAAGACTGGTCTGAGAAGAACAAAGAAATTCAGAGACTGCTTGGCAAAAAACTTACTTATGCTGAAGGTATAAACCGATTGATTGAATTTCGTAAGGAGTTGTTTGCACAGATTACATACATGGTTAACGGGCTTCCGAAAGAAGCATTTTATCAGATGCCGTATGCTAAGGCAAAGGGGTATCACAGTAAAACTCTCAGCTATTCCATATGGCATGTTTTCAGAATTGAAGATATTGTGGCACATACTCTGATGCAGAATGATGAGCAGATTCTTTTCTCGGATAATTATTTAAATAAAATAGGTACAAAACATATTACCACAGGCAATGAGCTTCAGGGAGAGCAGATTGCGGAGTTCTCAAAAGAACTGGATGTAAAGGCACTTTATGCATACGCAGACGCAGTCAGACAGTCAACCGATGAAATTCTCCGTGGCATGGACTATTCGGATTTTAAGAGAAAATTCGGAGATTCCGACAGGAAAAGAGTGATTTTGTCGGAATGTATCAGCTCAGACGAAGAGGCTTGCTGGCTGGTTGATTACTGGTGCGGAAAGGATGTTTTGGGACTTATTAAAATGCCGTTTTCCAGACACTGGATTATGCATATAGAAGCGATGCTTCGTATCAAAAAAAATATTCTTTCACCGGTTTTGTAATAGTACATCAATAAACAGGCGATACTAAAGTTTGTATTATTGAAAAAATTTTACATTAAGTAAAAGAGCCGGAGAAGACTCATAATAATTAATTAGTGAGGAATTCAGAATGAAAGAATTTAACTACACAATTACAGACGAAACCGGTATTCACGCAAGACCGGCAGGTATTATTGCCAAAAAGGCAAAGGAGTTTTCAGCAACAACAACTATCACCAAAGACGGAAAGAGCGCAGAACTTAGGAAGCTAATGGCTGTTATGAGCCTTGGGGTAAAAAAAGGCGACACAGTAACCGTAGCAGCAGATGGAGCTGATGAAGAGGCAGCTATTGCGGCATTAGAAGAACTGTTTAAAACAGAACTGTAATCTGATGACCAGACACTGTCCGATGCAGTATGATATACGTTAGTTCAGCAACGGTTTTGCCGGGCAGTGTATAATACAGGAGGTTGATGTTATATGGAAAAATTTATGGGAAAATCCATATATAAAGCCATTTCAATCGGTCCGCTTCACTATTATAAAAAAGTGCAGGCTACCGTTGTCAGAACCCGTGTGAACAATGTAGAAGATGAAATCAGGCGTTTTGACCTTGCCAGAAAAAAGGCAACAGAGCAGCTTTCTACATTATATGAAAAGGCTCTTGCAAAGGTTGGAGATTCAGGTGCAGGGGTTTTTGAGGTGCATATGATGATGCTGGAGGACGAGGATTATCTGGAGTCTGTTTACAATATCATTCGCAGTCAGGCAATCAATGCAGAGTTTGCAGTTGCAACAACCAGCGATAACTTTGTTGCCATGTTTGCTGCGATGGATGATGAATATATGCAGGCCAGAGCTATTGATATAAAAGATATTTCCGACCGCGTTATCAACGTTCTTTCCGGTATAGATACAGAAACCGGCATGGAGGAGCCGGTCATTCTGGCAGCTGAAGACTTGGCACCAAGTGAAACGGTACAGATGGACCAGTCCAAACTCCTTGCTTTTATTACAGAATTGGGAAGTGTTAATTCACACACTGCAATACTGGCTCGTACCATGGGTATCCCGGCTTTAATTGGCATAAAACTGGACGACAGCTATAATGGCAAAATGGCAATTGTGGACGGTAATACCGGAACTCTTATTATTGACCCTACCGAGGAAGTGCTTGCGTCTTATGGTGAGAAGAAGGAAGCAGAGGAACAGCAGAAAAAACTTCTTCAGGAATTAAAAGGTAAGCCTACTGTTACAAAGGACGGCAAAGAAATAAAGCTTTATGCCAATATAGGCAGCGTTGGAGATGTTGCAGGTGTGCTTGCCAATGATGCCGGGGGAATCGGTCTCTTCAGAAGTGAATTTTTATATCTTGAGTCGAATGATTTCCCTACGGAAGAAGAGCAGTTCAGGGCCTATAAAATGGTTGCGGAAAACATGGCAGGCAAAAAAGTCATAATACGTACCCTTGATATCGGTGCGGACAAACAGGCTGATTATTTTAATCTTAAGCACGAGGAAAATCCGGCCATGGGACTGCGGGCAATCCGCATATGTCTTACCAGACCTGAAATACTTAAAACACAGCTTCGTGCTATTTTAAGAGCAGGCATGTATGGAACAGTTTCTGTTATGTTCCCTATGATTACATCCGTCTGGGAGGTAAGAAAGGCTAAAGAAATCCTTGCTGAAGTGAAGGAGGAACTTAAAGCTGACGGTATTCCGTTTAACGATGTGGAGGTTGGTATAATGATTGAAACACCGGCGGCCGTAATGATTTCAGATCTTTTAGCAAAGGAAGTAGATTTCTTCAGCATCGGCACCAACGACCTGACGCAGTATTCATTGGCCATTGATCGTCAGAACGAGAGCCTGGATATGTTCTATGACGCACATCACGAAGCGGTGCTTCGTATGATAGAGATGACGGTAGCAAATGGTCATAAAGAAAACATATGGGTAGGTATCTGCGGCGAACTTGGTGCAGATATGGAACTGACAGAACGTTTTATCAAAATGGGCATTGACGAATTATCAGTTTCGTCCTCCTATATTCTTCCTATCAGAAAGCTGATTGGAGAAATCAGCTGCGAATAAGGGTCGGTCAGAAAACACCGGGATGTTGAAAATGAAGCAAAGGACAGTGATATATGAAGTCAGTGAATGGGCTGAAAGACAAAGACATCAGGGAGCCCCTGTTTGATTTTCTGGATGAAAGCTATGGAAAAATCCGAATAATTGAGGAAAAGACCATGGGAAGCTCCCGTGCGGATGTGGTTATGGTAATGCCGGATTCACTTTGCGGAATAGAGATTAAGAGTGATGCTGATACCTATACCAGACTTTCCGGTCAGGTGGAGGATTATGATAAATACTATGATTACAACTTTGTGGTGGTCGGCACCAGTCATGCCCTGCATATCAGAGAGCATGTGCCGGAATACTGGGGTGTGATTACAGTAGAACTTGCAGATGATAAATTTGACTTTTATTTTTTAAGACAGCCACAGCTTAATCCTAAGGTAACTTGGAAGAAAAAGCTGGAGATTTTATGGAGACCTGAACTGGCTAAACTGCAGGAACTTTATCAGATTCCAAAGTATAAAGAAAAGAGCAAAGCCTTTGTAATTGAAAAAATTTCAGAGAGACTGGAAGCCGGGAAGATAGAAGAAACGGGATTTTGTCAGGAAGTCAGCAATCTTCTCATGGAGAGGGACTATAATACTGTGGAAGAGGACCTTGCCAAATACCGCAAAGGGGAAATTGCAAAAAAACTTGAACAGAAAATGAGTCCTGCCATGAAGATAGAGCTTCTTGAAAAGCGGGAGCAGGCAAAGCGGAATTTAAAAGGAAGAACCGGACGCAGAAGGCGTCGGTAAAATGGAGTAATAATATGCCCCCAAAGTCAGACCGAAAATCTAACCTTGGGGGCATTCGTAATTATACTCCGCAATTTACGTAATACTGTGCCTGAGCGGCAAACATTTCTGCATAAATTCCGTTGGGGATTTCAACAAGTTCATCATGGGTACCATACTCTTTAATTGTATCATTAGCAAAAACAGCTACTTTGTCGCAGAATTTACAGCTTGATAATCTGTGTGAAATGTATATTGCGGTACGTCCGCCCACAAGTGAGTTGAACTGGCGGTATATTTCATATTCTGCAACCGGATCGAGAGCGGCAGTGGGTTCGTCAAGAATGACAATCGGCGCATTCCGGTAAAGTGCACGGCTGATGGCAACCTTCTGCTTCTGACCACCCGAAAGTTCCGTACCTTTTTCGTCAAAGGTTTTGAAAAGTGTAGTATCCAGTCCGTGCTCCAGCTTCTGTGCATCATCATAAAATCCTGACAGCTTCAGAACCTCCTCGATTTTTGCATCGTCACTATCCTCTGCTAAAGAAATATTCTCACGGAGACTGAAGGCGAAAATCTGGAAATCCTGAAAAACAACTGCAAACAGTTTTCTATATTCCTCTGTAGAATAATCCTTGATATTCACTCCGTCAATTAGTATCTCTCCTTCGGTCACATCATAGAGACGGCATAAAAGCTTGATAAAAGTAGTTTTTCCCGCACCGTTAAGTCCCACAACCGCAAGGTGTTCACCTGATTTAATCTTAATGTTTATATCCTGCAGAACATAATTCTCCGAACGCGGATATTTGAAGCTTACATGTGAAAATTCAATGACATGTTCCCCTTTTTTTACGGACTTTGTACCTTTTGGCATAGCATCCGGATATGCGGTAAACTCCAGATAACGGTGGGCGTAGTTACAGCGTTTATACAGTTCCTGTGCTGATGAAACTATGTAATATAAACTCCAGTAAAGGTTTGAAGCACTGCTTATGCACATCTGGAAATCGCCTATGGTGACAGCCTTTGTAATTGCCAGGAACCCGATGTAAAAATAGGACATTCCATCGCGAATGGCATTTACAATATTTATCAGAATATTATTTGGACGCATTTTTCGCTGCTGGCTTTTCCATACCCGTACCTGATTATCGCTGACATTGTCTGCTTTTTGGCACATCATATCTGCACTGTCATAAAGACGTATGTCTTTTCCGTACCGGAAATCTGAAAGCTGGTAGAATACATAGCCCCAGATTCTGTTCATTTTGGAAAGCTCCATAAAGCTTTCGGCTTCAATTTTGTTGTTCTTTGAATTAATCCAGGTGATAAGCACCAGGGATATAAGCTGAACAGGGATAAGCCATGGACAGGTGATTATAATAAGTACTGTAACACTGCACAGTACAGCGATATTTTTTATCATATTAAAAAGCTGGTCGAGAATGCCGCCGGCACCGCCGCTGTACCAGCTCATTCCGTCCTTGGCCTTTGCAAGTTTGTCAAGGGCTTCCGGGTTTTCGGTGTGCTCATAATCCATAGTCATTGTATGCCTTGACAATTCAGTTTCAAAATACTGGTTAAACCATTCGCGGTGCACGTCTATGACCTGATTTGCAAGATAATTAAGTAGTGCCGAAATTAAATCGATGCCGATAATAAGACCGGTATAAAAAATGATTTTATCCAGATGATTTTCCGCAGGCTCTCCGCCTAATATAAATACCAGTTCATCAATCAGATATTTTGGAAGTATGATTCCGGTCATTGTGGGAATATATTCAACTGCAAATTTAAGTATATACATCCAGAACATCAGCGGCTTTTCCCGGCGGACGGTTTTTAACATGAATTTTAAGGTTTTGCTTGTCTTTTTTTCTTTTACTTTACTCACTTACAGCCACCTCGCTTTCCGGGGAATCAACATAATACTGAGCCTGTATACGGAACATTTCTGCATACGGGCCGTTTTGTTTCAGCAGACTTTCGTGTGTGCCGTATTCCACCATTTCGCCGTCCTTAAACATTGCTACATTTGAGCAGAACTGGGTGGAGCTGAGACGGTGGCTTATATATACCGCGGTTTTTCCGCCGATGAGTTTGTCAAAATCGTTGTAAAGTCTGCTTTCCGCAAGGGCATCCAGGGCAGCGGTTGGTTCATCAAGAACTACTACCGGAGCATCTTTATACAGTGCACGGGCAAGAGCCAGCTTCTGCTTTTCACCGCCTGACAAATCGACACCATCATCATGTATGATTTTTAGTATTTCGGTTGAAATGCCGTTGGGGAGTTCACTGAGTTTTTCAGAAAGTCCTGCATCAACAAGACATTTTTCGGCCTTTGTATTGTCGGTAGCTTCGGGAGTGTTCATGGATACATTCTCAGACAAAGGAAAAGCAAAAAGTGCCACATCCTGAAATACCGGTGAAAAAATGCTGTAATAGCTACGCTTGCTGTAGACATTTATATTTATGCCGTTTAAAAGAATTTCTCCTTCGGTTGGTTCGTAAAGACGAAGCAGCAGTTTTATAAATGTAGATTTTCCTGCACCGTTAAGTCCCACTACCGCCAGGCGTTCACCTGCTTTAATTTTTATGGACATATTTTTAAGTGCATATTTTTCTGATTTCGGATATTTGAAGGAAACATTTCTGAATTCAAATTCATAGCTGTCAAAGTGTGGCACTGTTTTGCCAATATCAGTAGTTGTTTCATCAAACTCCATAAAGCTACGGAAATCATCAACCTGACGGCTGGATTCCAGCAACTGTGTAATTCCCTGGAGGAAGGTTGAAATATAGTTATAAAATGATATTGAAGAGCCGAGATATAAGCTAAAATTACCTATGGTAATATTTCCGCTAATCGCCTGATATATGAGCCAGGCATATACTGCCGCCTGAGACAGAGCAAAAAGTATTCTGTTTATCCAGGAGGTAATAAGCCAGGCTATTGCGTTATTTTTCTGCGCTGTAATACGCTCCTCTTTAAGTTCTTTTATTTTTTCGGTCAGCCAGTCAGCAAGACCGAACATACGGATATCTTTTGCAGTGTCAAAGTTTGTGGTTACTCCACTGAGATAGTTGTCCTTACGCCACCAGGGAGCAAGAGGATCCCATACACGTTTTTTAACCGTTTTGTTAGTCTGATTATTAAGCAGGAAATTTATGATACATATAACAATCATAATCAGGACCACAAAAATATTCATGGTGCCCAGGATTATGATTCCTACCATTACTACTGCTGCCGACAGCATAAGATCAACTATAGTACGCATCATGCCCTCAACACCTACATTGTTTCCTGTGCAGGCATTTCCTGCTTTCTGATGGCAGTCAAGTACATCCGGGTTTTCCGTGTGCTCGAAATCAAGTCTCATTAACTTTCCGTTTTTCTCGGACAGAAGCTTGCAGCGTGCAGCTATATATCGCCACCATATCTCGCTGTAATAAAAGGAATTCAATATAGTTGAGACGACCTGTATAAGAGCAAATGTGACCATAAGCCATAAAAGGTCTGTGACTCCTGCATTGTCCGTTATCATGTCAATGACAAATTTGGACATAAAGGTCCAGAGATACTGCATGGTAGGTGTACAGATTACGCCTATGGGAATAAGCAGCAGAAAGTGCCGGTCGCAATGTATCATGGTTTTTAGAATATACTTCGTGTTACTGAAAACCCCAAAGTCCTTGTGAAAAGGATTGGTTTGTTCTTTTGTTTTAGAGTTTTTCATTAAAAAGTCTCCCATTTTCCTGTTGTAATCCGGATTATCCGCTTAATTGCCGGACAAAAAATTTGAATTAATAATTGTATAACATAAATATTGGTTGTTGTCTATGCTTACTTTTCAGGCTTGTTTTACCGATAGTTGAAACAATTAACGAATCAAATGCTATACATTTTTTGGCATATATGATAAAATGAAAGGCAGTTTTTAACGAGCATAAAGCGTAGCGTTTGCCAGTTTGACCCCTGAACGGGGCGGGGATTATAAAGCTGTAATCGTTGTATGCCACGGAACGCTGATGCAGTATGTATTGGGAATGGAACATCCTCAGAACGGACAGGTTCAGGAGTTTGCATATGAGGTTTTTGGATATGTTGGTAATTCGAAAAAGGATTTGCAATAAGAGAATTTTTTATGGGATGATAATTCATCTATGAAATAATAAAAAAATATGATAATTTTACATATGATAGGAGTATTTATGGGGAATACTGATAACTTGGAAATTCGGACTAAACTTTTTGTAGCAGATTTATTGGAAGGTGTGGATGCTGACGACAGTATTCAAAATATTATCAGGTATATAATGAGCGAAGTGGGAAAGTTTACGCATGCAGATATGGTCTGCATTTATGAAGAAGGAACAGATGAAAACAGTGTTAATAAGGCATATCAATGGAAAGCAGATGCTTTGATTGTAGAGGATGAATATAAACAACCAATTCAGGAACGAGGGCTGACTGTTTGGATAGATACTCTCAAATTAAGAAAAATGGTTTTGATAGAGGACAGAGAGTATATAAGAGACAGCATGCCTTTGGAATATGAAAGAATGGAGCGGCAGGGAATTAAGTCATTTCTGATTATTCCCCTATATACCAAGGACAGGATTCCTGCATGTATGAGTCTGATAAATCCTGATTTATCAACTTTTGCATTATTGGAATCAACGTGGCTGTATCTGGGAAAAGAGATTGGTTTGTTTTATCATCGTGATAGAATCAACCACGAACATCTTTTGTTTATGCAGGGAATCCGTTCAAGCAACCTTTCTGAGTTTATAGTTGACTATAAAGCGAAAAGGTATGAGGCATTTCGCATAACAAGGGTGCTGAGCAATGTAATTCCGGAAGAAGGAGAATGGGAGTGGATCAGGAAGTTTTATGCTTCAATAATTAAGCCTGAGCATAGAGAAGAATTTTTAAGAAAGACAGGTCCGGAATATCTGGAAAAATTTTTACATACTGAAAAGAGCTCTTTTGCCATTGATTTGGAACGTGAGGTAAATGGCGATAATACATGGTTCCGATTGGAATTCTCTGTTGTTTCTCTGGATGAAAAGGGCAATTTGGAGCGTTTTGTTGTACTGGTCAAAGATGTTACTCAGATGAAGAAGGAAGAGGAAGAACAGCAGCAGATGATAAAGGCACTGAGCAGCTTTTATAAGGTCAGTTTTATGATTGACGTTGTAAACAGAAGGGTGCAGGCCATTAAACATAATGATTCTATAAAGCAACAATATCCTGATGGAATAATTCCATATGATATCTTTTGGGAGACCTTCTGTAATGGCATGGTAGACACTGAATATGTAGAAAATCTTCGTGAGTTTATGAATCCGGATACCATGGAGCAACGTATGAAAACCACAAATGTGCTTTCCTGTGAATATCATGGAAAACCTATTGGATGGGGACGTATTGTTCTTGCTCCTGCAAAATGGAAGCGGGGTGGTGATTTGGAGAAAGTTGTTTTTGCTGTCCAGGATATCACCGAACAAAAAAGCAGGGAAGAATGGTTGCAATATAAGATGGAACATGATGAATTGACCGGAACACTGAATCGTGGTGCGTTTAACAGAGTCACTAAAATGTTGGATGAAACTTTAACGCCGTATGCTCTTATACTGTTGGATATTGATAAATTCAAGTTGATTAACGATAATTACGGACATGATGTGGGAGATAAGGTACTATCCTGCCTGGTATCGGTTCTTAGTGAAAAAATGCGGCCCAGCGATAAGATTTTCCGCCTTGGCGGAGATGAATTTGCCGTTATTATGAACAGATTAACATTGTCGCAGGTGGACTTAGTTAAGAATATCATAGAACAGGTGAACGAAACAATAATGTCGGGCATTAATGGGTTACCGCTATTTTCAATTAGTGCCGGGGCAACATTTTCAGTATTGGGATATGATGAAACAGTATATCATAATGCAGACAAGGCACTTTATCGGACAAAAGAAACAACCCGCAGGGGATGTACTGTTTTTGAGGAAATGAAGGATGTGGGATGATTCGGGAAAAGCATTTAAGAAATGGTATGTGTAATTTAACCATAAAGTAAATATAGAAATAAGAGGTGACATTATGGGTAAGAAAATATTATTGATAAATGACTTGGCGGGATATGGAAAAGTGGCACTATCGGCTATGATTCCGGTACTGTCACATATGAAATATGAGACATATAATTTACCTACTGCAATTGTTTCAAATACTCTTGATTATGGAAAATTTGATATTCTTGATACAACAGAATATATGAGTAACACGTTAAATGTGTGGGAAGAGTTAGGATTTAAGTTTGATGCTGTATCTACGGGATTTATTGTATCGAAAGAGCAGACAGAGCTTGTTACAAGGTTTTGTAAGGAGAAATCCAATAAAGGGGTCATCATATTTACAGATCCAATTATGGGAGATGACGGCAAGCTTTACAATGGTGTTACTGAGGATACAGTTGCACTAATGAGAAAGCTTATTTCAGCAGCTGATTATATTTTACCGAATTATACGGAAGCGGTGTACCTTGCCAATGCAGTATACCGGGAGGAAGGGGCATCAGAAGAAGAACTTCACGCTATTATTGATGTTCTGAGAGATTTTGGAGCAAAGTCAGTTGTTATTACCAGTGCAAAGGTAAAGGGTTCTGATTCAAAAAGTGTTATCGGATTTGATCATAAGAATAAGTCCTACTTTAGGATTGATTTCAATGAAATACCGGTAAGATTCCCGGGAACCGGTGATATCTTTTCTGCTGTATTTATCGGAAAGATTATGGATGGAAGGGATTTATGCGAAGCTACAAAACAGGCAATGCAGGTGGTCCGCAATATGATAGAGAAAAATATTGATAATGTAGACAAATATAAGGGAATTCCATTAGAAACCTGTCTGGAGATTATTGAAGAATAAAGAAATCTTTAATAGGTATCTTTGCAAAAGTAAAAGCTGGTTTGCAAGACGAGTAATCAGGAAAACATGGCTTAAAAAAATTTAATTAACTGGCATTTTTTGTCCAATTTTTAGCGTTCAAAAATAAGGTGATTCATGCGAATAAGCAGTTGGTTAGTCATAGCGATATGGAATACTATATTGAGACGACTAAGACTTAAAAAGAGTTTTTGTTAATATACACCAGAGGGGTACATGATGTTTGAACCGGGATTAAAAAATGGGTCAAACTATGTGAATACTATTTACATTTTTGCTAAAATGATTTAGTATAAGCATTAAGTGAAAATAAAAAAATTTCAAAAAGGAGTAATTATTATGAATCTTTCACCACTTCAGAAAGCAAGATATGAGTATTCACCAAAGCTTCCGGGAATGCTCAGAAATGGTATTGCGGAAATCTGTGTAAAGGAAGGCGCTCCTACAGAAAGCGTTGCTGATCAGGATAAGATTAAGGCTCTCTTCCCTAACACATACGGTAAGAATGAAATCACATTTGAAAAGGGTCAGAACACCTCAGCTGCTAAGAAGCAGGTTGTAGGAGTTATTCTTTCAGGTGGACAGGCACCGGGCGGACACAATGTTATTACAGGTCTCTACGATGCATTAAAGGCTACTAATCCTGAAAACGTTCTTCTTGGTTTTAAGGGCGGCCCGGACGGTCTTCTTAAGAATGATTATGTAACATTTGATGATGAATTCATTGATGCTTACAGAAATACCGGCGGTTTCGATATTATCGGTTCAGGAAGAACAAAGCTTGAGACTAAAGAGCAGTTTGCAATCGTTGCTGAAAATGCTAAGAGCAATGGTCTTACAGCTATCGTTATTATCGGCGGCGATGATTCTAATACAAATGCGGCTACACTTGCAGAGTACATGGCAGCTAACAACACAGGAATCCAGGTAATCGGTTGTCCAAAGACAATTGACGGTGACCTTAAGAACGAGGATATTGAAGCTTCCTTCGGTTTCGATACAGCTACAAAGACATACTCAGAATTAATCGGTAACATTGAAAGAGATGCTAACTCGGCTAAGAAGTACTGGCATTTTGTAAAGGTTATGGGTCGTTCTGCTTCACACGTAGCACTTGAGTGCGCTCTTGAGACACAGCCAAACATTTGTCTTATAGGCGAGGAAGTTAAAGCTAAGAAGATGTCACTTTCTCAGATTGCTTCTCAAATTGCAGATTCTGTAGAGAAGAGAGCTGAAACAGCAGGTAACTTCGGTGTTGTTATCATCCCTGAAGGTATCGTAGAATTCGTTCCGGAGTTCTCTGTACTTATTGCAGAAATTAACGAGCTTCTTGCCGGTAAAAAGACAGAAGAGTTTAATGCTCTTCCAAGCTGGTCAGCTAAGTATGATTTCATCAAGGCAGGTCTTACTGCAGAATCATTTGCTGTATTTGCACTTCTTCCTGAATTCGTTCAGCAGCAGCTTTTCCTTGAGAGAGATCCACATGGCAATGTTCAGGTATCTCTTATTGAGTCAGAGAAGTTATTCTCAGCTCTCGTTAAGGATGAACTTGACAAGAGAAAGGCAGCAGGCACATACAAGGGCAAGTTTGCGGCTCTTCATCACTTCTTCGGATATGAAGGAAGATGTGCATTCCCTTCAAACTTCGATGCTG
>JBJEJI010000006.1:0-84224 GCA_051877895.1 Lachnospiraceae bacterium
AATTCAAACAAATAAATGGAGGTAAACACAATGGGTGTTAAAATAACAGAGACCGTGCTTCGTGATGCACATCAGTCTTTAATTGCAACAAGAATGCCAACCGAGCTTATGCTTCCTATTGTTGAGAAAATGGACCAGGTTGGTTATCATTCCGTAGAGTGCTGGGGCGGTGCAACATTCGATGCTTGTCTCAGATTCCTTAAAGAAGATCCATGGGACAGACTTCGAAAATTAAGAGCCGGATTTAAGAATTCCAAGCTTCAGATGCTTTTCCGTGGTCAGAACATTTTAGGCTACAACCATTATGCAGATGACGTAGTTGAATATTTTGTTCAGAAGTCTATTGCAAATGGTATTGACATTATTCGTATCTTTGACTGCTTAAATGATTTAAGAAACCTTGAAACAGCTGTTAAGGCAACAAAGAAAGAAGGCGGACATGCCCAGATTGCTCTTTCCTATACTCTTGGTGATGCATATACTCTTGATTACTGGAAAGATACAGCAAGAAAAATTGAAGAAATGGGTGCCGACTCCATTTGTATTAAGGATATGGCAGGACTCCTTGTTCCATATGAGGCTACACGTCTTGTAAAGGCATTGAAGGAGGGTTCATCCCTTCCTATTCAGTTACATACACACTATACTTCCGGTGTTGCTGCAATGACCTATATGAAGGCTGTTGAAGCAGGCTGTGATATCATTGACTGTGCTATGTCTCCTCTTGCTCTGGGTACTTCTCAGCCTGCAACAGAGGTTATGGTAGAAACCTTTAAGGGAACAGAGTATGACACCGGTCTTGATCAGAAGCTTCTTGCTGAAATTGCTGATTACTTCAGACCATATCGTGAAGAAGTTCTTGCAAACGGACTTCTTAATCCTAAGGTTTTAGGTGTAAATATCAAGACTCTTATGTATCAGGTTCCTGGCGGTATGCTTTCTAACCTTGTTTCACAGCTTAAGGAAGCACATGCTGAGGATAAATATGAAGCAGTTCTTGAAGAGGTACCACGTGTACGTAAAGATTTCGGTGAACCACCTTTGGTTACACCATCTTCTCAGATTGTGGGTACACAGGCAGTACTTAATGTATTACAGGGCGAGCGATACAAGATGGTAACCAAGGAATCCAAGAAGATTCTTTCCGGTGAGTTCGGTCAGACAATCAAGCCTTTCAATCCTGAGGTACAGAAAAAATGTATCGGAGATACAAAACCTATTACCTGCCGTCCGGCTGATTTGATTGAGCCACAGCTTCCTAAATTCAGAGAAGAATGTAAGGAATGGATCCAGCAGGATGAGGATGTTCTTTCCTATGCATTGTTCCCACAGGTTGCTACTGATTTCTTTAAGTATCGTCAGGCACAGCAGGAGAAGGTTGATGTTACTGCAGCAGATACAAAGAACAACGCATATCCTGTTTAATCAGATAAAAATAATGTTGACATTTAAGCCGGTTTTGGGATAAATAATTTATCCTGAAACCGGTTTTACTTTTCAAGTATTGTTTGTTGTATTTTTTTGGGTTTCAAAGTTATATTAAAGAAAATGGATTATTTCCAATGAAAGGAAGGTATAGCTTATGAAATTTAAAAAATTTATTCAGACAGCGTTCGCATCTGTTATGTTGATGACAATGACTCTGTCGGCCGGCGCAGATGAGGTGAATCTTGAAACTACTGAAATTTTTTCCGGTGAAAGTAAAATAGAATCCGCATGGACTTTGGGACCGTCTTTGCAGACAACAAATGGTAGTGGATCATTTGATCCGACAGAAATTTCGAAGGATGGTTATTTTACTATAGAATATACCGGTACAGAAGGTGCTGTATACCTGGCATTATCTGAATGGACGACTTCAAAATGGGCAAGTATTAATGAGCCTGATTTTACAGAAAAAACCGAAAACGGATATATATCTACATTTCTTTTTCAATCCTGTGCAGATGCATATGGCTCTGAAGACATGTCTGACGTAGATGCTATTTCTGTTGGCTCCGCAAATGCAACAGGAGAAACGGTTATAACAAACATCAGCTGGCATGGTTATCCTGTAGCTGTTGATCTTGGTGAAACCGCTATGCTTTACAAGGGTTCTGCTGTTGCATCAAAGAAAGATACAAATCTTACTTTTTTCTACACAAAGCATGTTGGCGGAGAGTGGGATGCTGCTCAAATCAATGAGGGCAGTTACATATATGTAGAGTATATAGGTGCAGAGGAAGGAGTATATCTTGCTTTTGCAAGTGCATCAGGAGCAACAGGCTGGGTTGCTGTCTATCCTGATGAAACAGGAGTAACTTCGGACGGCAGATATTACTCCCTTTTTAAATATGATAATTTCTCTACAAAGTTTGGAACAAATTTCACTAGACTGGATCAAATTCAAGCTTACTCTGCTAAAAATGAAGAAGTAACATTAAAACGAATTGCGTACTTTGCAGGCACAGGTGCTCCTGTAGATACCGGAGATGGTACATGGGACCGCCCTGCAGAGGGAATAGCATTTATAGGAGACAGCATTGTACAGAATCCGCTGGTAGATTCAGTGCATCTTGGAAATATTGATTGGAACGGAATTCTTGGCAGAGATAATTGTGTAAATTACGGAATCGGTGGACAGACAACCAAAGAATGTTCTGCAAGAATTGACGAACTTGCAAAAAAGAATTATGATAAGGTTGTAATGCTTTGTGGTATTAATGATATTGGCAGAGGTTACAGTAACGAAGAAATCGCTGCAAATTATGAAACTATGTTTACAGCATTGATAAAAAGTAATCCTGATATTAAAATCTTTTTAATAAGTGTCCTGCCTACAACACCTGTGTTTTATACAAATGCACAGGATAGGATTGTAGCCCTGGATGAAACATTAAAAGCTCTTGCTGATGAGTATGAAAATGTTACTTATGTAGACTGTTATTCCTCTTTTGTTGGTGATAATGGTTATTGCAGGGAAGAACTTGTTTTTGACGGACTTCATCCAAGCCTTGACGGATATCAGATAATAGCTGATATTCTCAATCCATATCTGGATGGCACAGTTGAAGACGTTTCGGATGCAGAAGAAACACCTGATGAAACACAGGATGATACAAATAAAGAAGATAGTGAGCAACAGGAGAATATCACCGATACGGATGAAAATATTACTACACCGGAACAGGATCCGGAAAATGCAGATTCGGTTCATAAGGAGAATAATAACAGTAGTACTATAATTATTGTTATAGTCGTAGCTTTGATTGGAATTGTTTTGGCTGCAATATTATTAAAAAAGAAAAAGAAGTAAAAATGTAAAATGTATTTGGCTTATTGGGGGGCTGTCTAATGTTTGACATGGTAGAAACAGGGAAAAGACTTGCCAAGTTCAGAAGAAATGCAAATTTAACTCAGATGGATGTTGCAGAACAGCTTGGTATCAGTTTTCAGGCTGTAAGTTATTGGGAGAGAGGAAAAACAATGCCTGATATCTCAAATCTTATTGCCATTGCAAGAATATATAATGTAAGCATTGATTCTATTCTGGATAATGAAATTCAGGCTAAAGCTGTAATGAATGTGGCGGAAAATAAGAAAACTCCTGATTTACTTGAGATTATTTCAATTATGAAACCGGATGAAATAATTAGGGCCGTTGAGGGGGCTAAAATCAATGTGGACAGCTTTGCTCAGATTATTGATTCGGCTCCCTATCTTGAAGAGGATGTGTTAAGTAGTCTTGCCATGCAAAATAGTAGTCTGGTAGTAGATTTTAACCAGGTGTGTATGATAGCCTGCTATATAAGTCGGGAAGCTCTTGATAAGGTAGCTTTAGATAATAGCAGTCTTGTTAAAGATTTCTCACAGATCTGCGAGTTGGGATGCCGCATGGGAAAACAGGCAATCAGTCGTCTGGTTTCCGAACATATAAATTTGCCGGTGAGTTTTAATCAGGTCTGTAATGTTGCTTGTTATCTTGATAAAAAAGTGTTATGTGACCTATCTTATGCAAATGCAGAGAAAGTGGATGATTTTGATAATATCTGTAATATTGCCTGTTATGTTGATAAAAAGACAAACTGTCGATTAGTAGAACTTAACAGTAAGCTTCCGCGGAATTTTAGCCAGATTAATTTGATGCCGTATTATATTACACCTGAAATTCTGGCGTTACTTGTATTTGATAATACTGATAAGCCGATTTCTGAGTCGGAACTGAATAACATAGTATATTATCTTTCCGAACAAGATGCAGAACATTTCAGGAAATTGATGAAAAATAGGGTATACTGTTCAGAAGACTGATGCTGATTATGTGATAAAAGGGATATGGAATTGCAGTTCTGCAGTTTCATATCCCTTGTTTTATTTTTTTGGTTTTACAGTCGGTTTGTAAAAAAGTCCATTAGGAAATCTTTAAAAGAAAGGACGGCAGGAGATAAGTAGCCTTCTTTCCATTTAAGGTTAATAAGGCGATAACAGTTTGGACTGTTAATAGAAATAAACTTTACATGTTCTGTATCTGTATCAATCCAGGTTTTTCTTGGGACAAAGCTTAATCCATAGCCGATATTAATTAGCTTTCTAAGTGTTTCCGGATTGTCAATTTCTAAAGACATGTCCGGAGTGACTCCTGCAATTTTAAAAAATGGCTCCATAAGCTTCATATAACTTCGTTCCGGCTTTAAACCGATTAAGGTGTAATTCTGTATTTCATGCAGGTTAATGGAGTCAAGATCTGAAAGAGGGTGTTCTCTCGGAACAGCAAGTACAATTTCTTCTTTAAGTATGGTATGGATGTTTTCTTCATTATATTCATTTAACGACTGGAACAGCTCTATATCAACAGGATTCCGCGTACCGCTGGTGTTGATTACAATTTGGTAGTCAGGATGAAGCCTGCTGAATTCGCTGAGGATTTTTGGAATAAGACTGGAACATACCGTGACAGAAAAATATATTTTTTCTTTGGCAGAACTTCCGGATTGAAGGCTGTCATATATCCGGTCAATATTATTAAGTATTTCGGTAGTGTATGCAAGAAGCAGTCTTCCCCGATCATTGAGACGGATATTTCTGCCTACACGGTCAAATAATGGTCCGTGCAGTTCTTCTTCTAATTGTTTTATCATTTTACTGACTGCCGGTTGTGCAACAGACAGGCTGTCGGCAGCTTTTGTTATGCTTTCAAATTCTGTAACTCTTTTAAAGTATTTTAATTGAAGTAAATCCATTTTTTCTCCTTTTATTTCAACCACAAATATATAACCATTTGGATATGAATAAATAAATATTTATGTAGTGGAATATATCATATTCTGATGCTATAATCAAGTCAATAATAAAAAATAAGGGGATGGCGTAATGACAAGTAAAAAGGTGGATTTTTCTGCAGGAAACATCCGTGGAAATATCCTTTCAATGGCATTCCCAATGCTGATTGCTCAGGTATTCAGCATTCTTTACAATATTGTAGACCGGATATATATAGGGAATCTTCCGTCCGAGGGGGAAATGGCATTGAGCGGAATTGGTGTCTGCCTTCCGATAGTAACTATTATAACCGGTTTTGCCAATCTTTTCGGACTTGGTGGTGCTCCTTTGTTTTCCATAGCAAGAGGCAAAAAAGATAATGAAAATGCAGATGAAATTATTCACAATGCATTTTGGATGTTAATTATTACCGGACTTTTGCTTACGACAGCCGGATTAATATTTTTAAAGCCTTTATTGTATTTGTTCGGAGCAAGCAGTGAAACCTATGTATATGCTTCCGGGTATATGAGAATTTATATACTTGGTACTTGTTTTTCCATGGTGTCATTGGGGATGAATCCATATATCAATAATCAGGGATATGCTAAAATCGGCATGTTGACTGTGGTTATTGGTGCTGTTGCAAATTTTATTCTGGATCCTGTATTTATTTTTGGATTCTCAATGGGAGTAAAAGGGGCCGCAGTTGCGACAGTTATTTCTCAAGGTATTTCAGCATTGTGGGTATTGAGGTTTCTTACCGGAACAAAAGCTGAATTCCCTTTAAAACTGAAAAATATCAGAATTAATTTAAAATGTATCCGTTCAATTACAGCTTTGGGTACTGCAAGCTTTATTATGAGCATTACTGACAGTCTTGTACAGATTGTATGTAATAAGATGCTGTTAAAGTATGGCGGGGATATTTATATTGGTATTATGGCAGTAATTCAATCAGTCAGACAGGTTGTGATTACACCTGTTTCTGCAATTACCGATGGAAGCTCTTCGGTAATCAGTTATAACTATGGAGCAGAAAAAACAGGAAATGTCAAAAAAAGCATTCGTTTTATGACGATGCTTTCCTTTAGTTATTCAGTATTTGTATGCCTGTTTATTTTACTGTTTCCGGATCTTCTGATTAAATTGTTCTCAAATAATACAGCGTTACTTTCGGAAGGTTCCGGGGCTTTGAGAATATATTTCTTATTGTTTTTTATGATGGCATTTCAGTATTCCGGACAGTCGGTGTTTAAATCTTTAAATATGGCAAAGCTTGCAATATTCTTTTCCTTACTCAGAAAAGTTATTATTGTAATTCCGCTGACAATTATTCTTCCTGCTTTTATGGGAACAGACGGAGTCTTTTTGGCGGAATCAGTATCTAACGTGATGGGCGGAAGCGTATGTTTTTTGACAATGTTATTTGTGGCAGGTAGAAAACTTGATAAAAAAAGGAACAGGGGTGAAATTTATGACGCAAGAAGAGCAGGTGAGGCTGGATAAGCTTAAAAAGGCTAAGAATTTCAGAAAACTAAATAAATCAGCTTTACAAGGACAGATAGTATGTGCCGGTTCCTCGCTTATGGAGATGTTTCCGGTGGAAAAGTTTTTAAAGGATGAGTCATCAACTACGGTGATATATAACAGAGGAATAGGAGGATTCAGAATTCCTGAGCTGCACGAAGTGCTTGATATCTGTGTTTTGGATTTGAAGCCACGCCGGCTTTTCATCAATATTGGGACTAATGATTTAAGCTGGTCATCCATAACAATTAGTCAGCTTATCAGTTCCTATGAGAGTCTGCTGGATGATGTCTACAAGGAATTGCCGGAAATTGAAGTCTATGTTATGGCTTATTTCCCGGTTAATTATGAGGCGGCTTCGGAAGAAATGAAACCTTGTCTTGAAATCCGTAACAATGGACGTATTGCTGAGGCAAACAGGGCACTGGAAAAAATGGCTGAAAAATACAATGCAAGATATATTGATATAAATGACGGATTAAAAGATGAGCAGGGCAGATTAAAAGCAGAGTATACAATTGAAGGTATGCATATAAAGGAAGAGGGCTACAGAGCTATTTTCCATGATTTTATGAAATATGCTGAAGAACCTGCATGGGAAATCAGCAATGGGGAAAATTAAAGGAGGTTTACAATGAAGAAACGTAGAATTATATCTCTTGTAATGGCACTTATACTCAGTATGGGAACAATTTTATCAATGCTTGGAACAGCGCAGGCTGATGAAAACGGCTATGATAAAATTGTTGGTTGGGAATTTGGTGGAAGTGACAGCTATTCCAATGCATGGGGAAGGGGAGGTTACACAGCCACAAATGTACAGCCTGTTATTTCCATAACAGATGGAAAATTAAAGGTTGTTGAAGATTATACACCTGCAACCAGTACAACATATAACAGAGCTATGGTACAGTATAATTTTGGTGAAACTACACAGATGAATCTGGGAGAAGCAGATCTTCTTACTTTTGATTTTTATTGCGAAACCGGAAGTGAGCCAAGTCAGTTTATGGTTTGTTTTTCCGGAAAACTCCAAGGAGCAACAAGTGCTACCACAGTTACAGAAAACGGTTCATTTTCCAAGCTTGCGAAAAAGGTGACTTCGGATTTATCAGGTTATGATAAATATGAGGTTTCTGTTACATTAACTGCCGGAGACAGCAATAAAAACATAACCCAAAGAGAACATACTGCCAGAATGCAGATTGGTGAAATTCGTACCAATAATACTTTCCAGGGAACAATATATTATGACAACATTATGTTCTGGAAAGAAGCTGATATTGTAAGTTCTGTCAGCTTAGACAGTAATCTTGCGGTATATAATGAGAAGATTACTGCAACTGCTGAAAATATCAGCGGAACTCTTAGCTATCAGTGGTATACCGGCAGTGATTATGCAATGTCAGATGCAAATGAAGTTTCAGGAGCAACTGAAACTGAATTTATTCCTTCTATTGAAATGATAGGCGGCTGGGTACATTGTGTAGTAACAAATGGTACAGATATATACACCAGCAAGGCAGTCAGAATTGCGGCAGCAAATGTTAATAAACAGACAGATATTCCTTATACAACAGAAAGTGTTGCTGATAACGGACAGTTCTTTCTTACAAATACAAAGGCATATGGTGGTAAGTTTGATGCTTCCAAACTTGTTAGCAATGGCTATTTCCTTATTGAATATACAGGAAATGTGACAGGTGTTCCAAATTTCCAGTGGGCTACATGGAGTTCAACTACAGGTAAGTCTACAAAATTAATTTCAGCCACTGAGACAGGAACATATTCCAACGGAACAAAATGGGCAAAATACAGTTATGAAGCCTGTATCGCTGCATGGGGTGATGAAGATTTCAGTGAACTGAAAGCAATCAGACTTTACTATAATGAAACAGATAAAGATGAATTAAAGGTGTCTTCTGTAAGCTGGAATGGTGCACCATTATCATATGGAGAACTTGGCGAGTCTGTTGAATTAAAAGGCTCATATACTTCACATCAGTATCTGTTTACCAGACATGTTGGCGGAACTTTTGATGCTACACGAATCAGAGAAGATTCTTTCTTCTTTGTTGAATACAAGGGTGATGATGGAGCGGTAAATATGGTTCTTCAGAGCCACTCCAATAAGGAATCTACATATGTTACAATTTCTCCTTCTGAGACAGGTAAAACCGGAAGTGGAAGATATGCTATATTTTCTGCACAGTATATAAAGGATTCTTTTGGAACTGAATTCAGGTATATTGACGGAATCAGACTTATAACCGCAGCAGGTAAAGAAGTGACAGCGAATTCAGATTTATATTTCTTTGAAGGAACAGGAAATCTGATAGATGATATTTCGGCAGATGGTTACACGGATGCAATTAATGTTCCTTGGACTAAATATGATGATACTGATAAGGATGGAATAGCTGTAATCGGAGCAAGTATTACCCAGAATCCTCTGGTTACTCCATTAGCACTTTCCGGTGCTCCGTATTATGCACCTAATGGTGGATGGAATGCAATACTTGACCGTACAGATGTAGTAACCTATGGTATAGGAAGCCAGACAACGGTTAATGTGGCAGAACGATTTGATGAAGTATTAAGATATAACTATCATACCATTATTATACAGTGCGGCAATAATGATTTAGGAATATCAAGTGATGAATCTGTTGTGATTAACCAGGAAGTTTCCAGCTACACAACCATGTTCGAAAAGGTAAAAGAGAAGAATATTGCACTGGCAGCTGAAGGTAAAGATCCTGTTCAGGTATATGTAATTGCTTTAAATCCTACATTTTCTGAAGGATATAAGGATGAAAACGACAACTGTACAATGCAGACCAGAATTCAGCATGTAATAGCAGCAATTGAAGAATTAAGTAATAACTATGATTTTGTAACCTATATTAATTTATATGATGATTTCTGTAATAAAGATGAAAACGGAGACTATATTACCGGTTCACCTAACAATCCGGATTGTAATCAGGTACATGTGAATCCTGATCTTGTAATGTCAGACGGTTTACATCCTGTTGCTGAAGGTTATGCAATATATGCAAAGTATCTGAAACCGCTTCTGGCTTCCGATGATGAATCCGATTCGGCACTGGTAAGCCTGTCTTACCGTTTATGTACTGAAGAAATGAAAAAGGTGGTTCCGGGTTTCCAGACTTTAAAACACACAGATGATGATAAGTATCAGGTATTACTTCCTGTTGATATTACCATGAATGCAAATGTTCAGCTTTATGTTACTGCTTCTAATCTTAATTCCATGGTTTTGGTTAATGGTGAAAAGCCTATGGTTGATGCGTATGGTAACGAATACGCAGATATCAGCCTTTGGAAAGGAATGGGAAGTGCAGAAGTAGAGGTTACCGCTCCTGACGGTACTGTCAGTGTATATACAGTAAACTTTAGTATCGATGAAGATGCAACTGTTTTTGAATCTGATGAGGAGAAAGTCATTACATTAAATGAAGGAAATGTGGATTTGTGGCCATATATTCAGTATATAGTTAATTTCAGCGGAACGCTATATACAGGTTCAGTATTAGAATTCGATGTAACAGCAGATAATACTGATTTTACGGGTATTTATATCCAGGGTGACTTTGACTGGGCTATGGTAAAAGGTCTTACTATTGAGAAGGATGATTTTGTTAATAATAAGTATCACGTTGTTTTGGAGTATACCGGTGAGAATTTATCCTCGGTAAGTGCTATTCAGGTAAAAACAGGAAGCAGTTATATTACGGATTACTGTGGAAATCTGACAATATCAGGATTAAAGCTTACTAATAATATTCCGCGAATGGAATATACATTATCAACAAAAGAAGACGGTAAGTGGAAGCTTGAAAGCGAAACCGGACTTGAATTTGTTTCAAACGGTCTGGACGTAAATTTGGCCGGAGTAGAAATTGATGGTATTATTCTTTCTGATAAAGATTTCAGCATTGTAGATGGATTAATTACAATTAAGCCTGCATATCTGAATCTTCTGGATCCGGAAACTCACAATATATGTGTTGTTTACGTGGATGGTTATGCAGAAACAGTATTTACTGTTCTGGATAAAGATAATAAAGTACCGGATGATACTGAAGAAGTTAAAACAGATGATGAAAAACAGGAAGGAGACAACAATACAGATAAGGAAGATGTAAATGGAAATCTGGATGAACAGCCTCCTACAGGAGATGATTTTCCTCATATGATTTATGTGGTAATGCTTTTGGCAGCAGCTGCCATGGCATCATTAACATATATCAAGAGAAAGGAAAAATGTTAACAATTTTTACGGAGTTATATCTGTGGAAACGTTAAGAAAATTTTGCTTAACAAAGAAAAAGGCAGTCGTAAGGCTGTCTTTTTTTTGCAATTATTCATTAAAACTGAAAATGTCATTTTACATAAAATTACGTGTTGTTGACAGGTGATACATAAAGATATAAAATAGTATTGAATATTTCTGGAGGAACCATTATGGAAAAGAGCAGCCGGCAGATAGGCATTATTAATAAAATTAAAGATTTGGCACAGCAAATCTCTGATGATAAGGTTACTGTTTATGCTGCTCAGGCTTCCTTTTTTGTTATAATCTCAGTTGTACCGCTTCTTTCACTTGCAATTTCAATAATTAGTTTTTTTGTTCCGTCAAATGTACAACAGGCGGTGGATACTTATACAATTCCTGACTCCATGGCTACCATTCTGGGGTCTGCTTTATATGATTTGAAAGCCATGCCTAATGTATCACTTTTGTCAATTTCAGCAATAACAACGCTTTGGACTGCCTCTAAAGGGTTTTCCGCTATAAGAAGAGGAATTGAAACGGTATATCATGCTAAGTCTTCAAAGAATGTTTTATTTCATTGGATTAAATCTTTGATTAACACATTGGTATTTATTATATTTCTGCTTGCTATTGTAGCACTTTTGCTTTTTGGCAGTCATATAGAACAGTTGTTACGGATTAATAACATATCAGATGCACTTATGGAACTCAGGCTTCCTTTCTTTGTTTTTTTAATGTGTATAATGTTTACAGGCATGTATGCATCTACAGCAAAGCGTAGTATGTATGTTGAATCCAGAATTCTGACTCATATACCGGGAGCCTTGTTTGCATCCCTGGGCTGGATTATGTTTTCATATTTTTACTCTCTATATATCAAATATTTTCCAAGTGCTTCATATATCTATGGAGGACTTGCTGCTATATGTCTTATTATGCTTTGGTTATATTTCTGTATGATTATCCTTCTTTTGGGTGCAGAGGTCAATAAACTGTATTACAGATTATTGGCGAAATTAAGAAGGAGAAAATCTGAGAAAAGTTAAGCAAAATCACTTTTCTTTATTGCTTTTACTGTTATTAGCAGTAATATATAGAAAATTATAAAAGCCGGGGCAGTCATGCATATTCCGGAAACGGTTCCCAGCATGCCAGATATTTTTTTTAATATGAGAGAAAAAACCGGAATAAGCAGAGCTACAAGTAGTCCCGGAATAATAACGGCATTTTTAACGTCTATTTTAAACATCTTTTCGCGTGTCAGTGAGTAAATATCCAGGTACAACTGAATAAATTGTGTAATAAACATGGTGATAAAATATCCTTTGATTCCGAAGTTCAAAATAAATACGGCAAGTAAGGTTATCTGAACTATATTTATAACGCAGGAATTTCGGAATGTAATGAGTGGCTTCCCAAGACCGTTTAATATGCTTGGAACAGTAGCTGACATATACATGAGCGGACACAAAAAGGCAAGAATTACCAGATACCTTCCGGCTGTTTCATTTCCGAAAATAAGAGTACACAGGCGAATTCCACAAAGTAAAAATATTCCCAGACAGATATATCCAAGCAGAAGGGAATATTTAAGAACCAAAGCTGTTGCCTGTCTGCATGTTTTCATTTTGCCTTTACATTTTGCCTCTGAAATAGTGGGTAGAAGCAGAATCGAAACAGAGCTTGTTATGGCTGAAGGGAAAACCAGAAACGGAATTGTCATTCCGTTCAGTATTCCTAATGTAGTAAGGGCATGAGCATGACTGTAGCCGGATTTTTCCAGAAGAATGGGAAGAATAATGGTTTCAAAACTGTGAAGCAGACTAAGAACAAATCTGTTCAGGGTCAGTGGAATGCACATGTGTGCAAATTTTCTGTTCATATTGCCACTGTAAGAAGCACAGAAATTGGAGAATTGATTCTTTTCAGTCACAAAACTGATTATATTAAACAGACATGAGGCAACTTCACCTGTTAATAATCCCACAACTGCAAGTTCACATGAAACACTGCCGTCAGAACTGTATATACCTGCTACAAGGAAAACCAGTCCTACTCTGATTACCTGTTCAACCAACTGACTCACTGCAGGTATATTAGATTTCTTTATCCCATAAAAATATCCGTTAATAACTGATGTTAAAGCACAAAAAGGAAAAGAATAGCTTAGAATTTTGATTCCGGAAGCTACTGCTTCCTCTTTTACAAATACTCTTGCAACAAACAGGGAATTACTGCTGACAAAAATTGTTAGAAGAGTGGCAATGGATAGAGAAGTTATGCAGGCTGTTTTTAACAGCTGAGTCTTTTTGATATTATTATCCCTGATTTCGGCTGTTATTTTGGATACTGATACCTGAATCCCTGATGCAAATAAGGTGTAGCATACATTAAATACAGGAAAAACAAGTTGGTATAATCCTATGGTCTCTGTGGACATTGCCCCGGCCAGAAATATTTTATACATAAAACCGATACAGCGGGAAATCAATCCGGCAATGGTCAGTATAATAGTGCCCTTCAGTATTTTTTTCTTCATAACAGGCCTCCGATTTAAGATGTTTTGAAATTGTGCAGATATCATTAATGTATATGAGAGGAAAAATAAAAAAATACTTTTCATATTTGAAAGGCATTTTTGTAAAACTTTGCCCATTTTTACTTGACAGCATATAATGTAATAAAACAGATTACGGCAGTATTATGAATGATTATATATATTTAGATAACGCCGCAACTACCAGATGCAGTGAAACCGTTTTGGAAGCAATGCTGCCATATATGAGGGAAAAATATGCCAATCCCTCCGGTAATTATAGAACATCTATGGAATGCAGACGTGCGGTGGAAGAGTCAAGAACAGTTATTGCGGATATTATAGGAGCAAAACCGGAAGAAATTATCTTTACATCCGGTGGTACTGAGTCCGATAATTTTGCCATTAAGGGTACTATGTATGCAGGTAATGGGTGTCAGAATGAAATTATTACTTCGAAAATTGAACATCATGCTGTAATTAATACCTGTAAATTTTTGGAAAAAGAGGGTTTTTTTGTAAAATATCTTGATGTTGACAGATGTGGCGTAGTTGATATGCAGCAGCTACAAAACAGTATTTCAAAAATCACCAGAATGATTAGTATTATGTATGCAAATAATGAAATCGGAACTATTGAACCAATTGAAGAAATTGGTATGATCTGTGCACATTATGGAAAAGTTTTTCATGTTGATGCGGTTCAGGCTTTTGGACAGATTCCTATTGATGTGAATAAAATAAGAGTTGATTTATTGAGTATGAGTGCCCATAAGATTCATGGACCTAAGGGAGTGGGAGCAGTTTATGTCAGAAAGAATTCCATGGTTGAAAGCCATTTACACGGAGGGGAGCAGGAATTCGGATTAAGGGCAGGAACTGAGAATGTTGCCGGAATTGTTGGCTTTGCTGCAGCGGCAAAAGAAGCTTTAACAAATATGAATAATAATTTTATTTATGTTAGCAATCTAAGGAACCATATGATAAAAAGAATTTTGAATGAAATACCTGACTGTCGTCTCAACGGAAGTAATGTGGACCTTGGGAGAGTGGAAAATGTTTCAAATTTGAAAAGACTTCCGGGAAATGTAAACTTTAGTTTTTCCGGGATAAACGAAGGCTCTATTCCTTTAATGCTTGATTCAATGGGAATTTGTGCATCAAGCGGTTCTGCCTGCACCACTTTAAAAGATGGTCCGTCCCATGTACTGGAAGCCCTGGGACTTGAAGAAAAACAGGCACTTAGCAGTATACGATTTACGATTAGTAAAGATAATACTCTTGAGGAAATTAATTCAGCCGTAGATGCTCTTAAAAAAATTATCAGACAGATGCGCACAAGCTATCCGGAATAGTAATATTCCGGATAGGTATATGTTTTTTTGTCTTTTATAACTTAATAAATTCCGGTTTCCTATTGCGGAAGATAGTATAGTATTCAAATCCGCATTCTTTAAGAATATCTGCTGCAGAGCTAAAATGACTGCATAATGTTTTAGGAGAATGGGAATCACTTCCAATAGTAATGATTTCTCCGCCTAGATTTCGATACATTTCAATAACGGAAGCATTAGGATTAGTTTCCATAAGACATTTGTCCAGTGAGGATGTATTAATTTCAATTCCTTTTCCTTTATGGATAATTGTTTTTAAAATTGCTTCAATTAATTCCGAAAAATGATTTTGATCATAATGAAATCCATCCGGCATATATCTGATGACATAATCTAAATGTCCATATACATCATACGAATCGTAGTTTTCTGCGTTAAACAGAGTTGCCTCGAAATACTCATTAATTCTGTCCTCAGGGTCCCTATCTTCCCAAAATTTGGAATAGTAAGGATCTCCGTAATCAAAGACATGAGTTGAACCGATGATAAAATCAAAAGGTTCTTTGGACAATGATTCATAGTGAGGACGAAGCAAAGAATAGATATCAGGTTCATTTCTAAGACCAAGCTCCATTCCAATATGGAGGTTTAATTGATTTTTGTATTCAGTACGGAGTGAAGATAATGTATCAAAATATTCTTTGACGTCAAATATAAAAGAATTGTGGTCTTCAGGCCATTCGCAATCCATGTGGTCTGTTATACACAAATCTTTAATTCCTTGTTGTATGGCAGCTTCAACTACCTCTCTGGGGTGAGCATCACTGTCGGTTGAAAATGAGGTGTGGACGTGATAGTCAGATGAAATCATAAAATATCCTTTCTTTATTAATCATTCTCAACAAGGGTCAATTCGGAAATGTCCGGTTTGGCAATCATTGAGTAATTTGTATAATATACTACAAAGCCCGGCTTTGCTGCGCCCGGCTTTTTTATATTTTTTCTTTGCAGGTAGTCAATTTCCACCTTGCTGTTTCCACGAAGAGAAGAATAGTAGGCAGCAAGAGCGGCAGCCTGTTCATAAATCTTATCAGGAAGTTCACAGTCACCGGATTTTACAATTACATGGGAACCGGGTGCATTTTTAACATGAAACCACCAGTCGCCTCCGTTGGCAAATTTAAATGTAAGTATATCATTTTGATAATTGTTCTTTCCTACATATAAATCGTAGCCGTCAGGTGTACGGTAATGTAAAGGAGAAGAACATTTATTATCCCTATGTCCTTTTTTGTTTTTTTCGGCGGAAGATTTTTTAATATATCCATAATCTGCAAGCTCCTTGCGGATTTCCCCCAGATCTGACTCATATAAAGCCATATCCAGAGAAGTCTGTATTGATTTCAGGTGATATAACTCATCGGATGTCTGTTTTATAAGTTCAGATACAGTTTCGTAGGTTCGTTTGAGCTTGGAGTAGCGGTCAAAATAACGTTTTGCATTTGCCATTACAGGGATTGTTTCATCAAGAGGAATGGTAATTTCCTGTCCGTCATAATAGTTGATACAGGTCATGGACATAGAACCTTCCTCCACTGTATATCCATATGTTGTAATGAGCTCTCCATATACCTTGTATTTATCACGTTTTTCAGTGCTCTTTAACTGGGTGAGCTGTAAATCGTATTTTTTGGAAACACGTTCAATAGCAGTGGAAACACATTTCCTTAAAGTAACAGATTTTTGATTGATTCTGGAAACCGTTTCCTTCATGGAATAAAAGGATGTTATTACCTGGGAAATATTGTTGTATGAGACGGAAACATATCCCGGTAAATCATACATGGCAAGTTCAAAACATGAAAATTCAACAGGCTCCCCATCTTTTGTTACAAGAACAGGAGTGTAGTCTCCGGTCAGAGCGCGGTTGAAAAACATTACTGTTACTTCATATAAAGAAAGCAGGTCGTTTTCAGACAGCTCCAAAATATTTGTGGATGAACTGATTCCTGCTCTGTGACAGATTTCATTGCCAATTAATGGTGAAAAGCCGGTAAAAGAAGAGTACAGTGCCTTATAAATATCGCAGTTTTTACTCAAAAGCTTTGAGCTGAAATCATTAAAGGAAATGTTCTCCACAGTAGTTTTATCTATGGTTTTCGGAATAAAGTAATCTCTGCCGGGTAAAACCTCTCTTACGGAGCTGACAAAGTGGGAAATGTGTTTTATGGAGTCGATTATTTTCAGGGTATCATCCGTAAAAATAATATTGGAGTGTTTTCCCATAAGTTCTATCATAAGCCATTTTATCTTTAAATCACCCATTTCATCCAGATGCTCAATTTTAATTTGGATAACACGTTCCATGTCGGGCTGTATAATATCAATAATTCTTGCACTATTAAGGTGTTTTCTGAGCAACATACAAAAACCCGGAGCCGTAAGAGGGGCAGGTTTTGTATGGTCTGTAAGGTATATAAGAGGAAGAGTGGCACTGACTGAAATATCCAGTTTGTATGTGTCGTAATTTTTAATGGTCAGAATAATTTCATCTTTTTCAGGTTGACTTATTTTGGTTATTCTGCCACCAATAAGACTTTTTTTCAGGTCATATACCAGATTACTAATCACAAAGCCGTCAAATGCCATTTTTACTTCCTTCCTAAACTTTATAAATAAAATCAACGTTTAGTATAGCACATGTAACTGCAAGCTGACAATGAGTAAATATTATATAAAGTAATAAATCTAAAAAGAATAAAGCGGTGAATATTTTTTATAATAATTAAAAAATGCTGAAATGATTGTAAAACGGAAAAAAATGATTTACAATCATTGTCTACGGAATTATAATATTAAAAATAGGCTTGTGCTTTATAAAAGGAAAATTAGTGTATAGGCTCAAAATAATGAGGATGTTTTTGGAAGGAAATCCGGATGATTAATAAACTTGAACGTAAATATGGTAAATATGCAATTCATAACCTGATGAAATATGTTGTAATGCTGTATATTATGGGTTTTGTAGTATATATGATAAGTTACTCAAGGGGAGTAGATATATATTCCTTATACTTTGCTTTTGATATTGATAAGATTCTGCATGGGCAGATATGGAGATTGGTTACATTCCTTATTCAGCCTCTTGATACCAATATTTTTTTCATGCTGATTTCAGTATATCTGTACTATGTAATCGGCAACTCCCTTGAAAATGCGTGGGGCAGTTTCCGCTTTAATATGTTTTATTTTAGCGGAGTGATTTTTAATATTCTTGCAGCAGTTATAATTTATATATTCTTCCTGGTGATTTCGGGTGGACTTATTCATTTCTCATATCCAATCAGCCTGCATTATATAAACCTGTCAATGTTTCTTGCATTTGGCACGGTTTATGGTGATGCGAGAGTTCTGCTTTATTTTATAATTCCTATTAAAGTAAAGTACCTTGCGTGGATTTATGTAATAATTGAACTTTATGGAGTAGTTTCTTCCTTTATCAGCTACGGTAAAATAATCGGAATCTGCAATTTGATTATGCTGGTAGTATCTCTGCTGAACTTCCTTATTTTCTTTATGGGAATGCTTAAGCGGTCGGGACGTGGGCCAAAAGCCGTCAAAAGACGAAGAGATTTTGAGAGGGCTTACCAGAATGGTGTCAATGAAGCTGCTTATCGTAGTACTGTAACAAGAGGAGAGAACGGCAGATCACATGCAGTGATTACCAGACATAAATGTGCTGTGTGCGGACGTACCGAGCTTGACGATGATGATTTGGAATTCAGATTCTGCTCAAAATGTGAGGGAAATTATGAATATTGCATGGATCATCTTTATACCCATACACATGTAGTACGTGAATACAAAAATGATAACCGGGGGGATTAAGGATATTATGAACGATAAGAGGATACCTGCAATAGCAGAGGCATTGGCAAATGATTATGCAGAACTGGCATTAATGAATTTCTCAATGGAGTTTTATAATGTATATGAACAGTTTTATGATTGTGAGCTTGGATATATCGAAAACGGAAGAAACATTATGGAAGCTGTTGTAGAAGCAGCAGCTGATATTTATTCCGGCGAAAAAGAAAATGCAGAAGTAGCAGCCGGGCTTGATAAAACACGTAAAGAACTGATGGACAGAATGGAAGTTCTTACCGCATATACTGACTGGTTCCAGATTCGGGAATACCTTTTAAACAGAGTTGAATTAAAGTTCGAGGCAGAATTGCCGGAGGTAGATAACGACGAAGAGGCCAGAAAGCTTTTACAGTTTGTTTTTGAACCTGAAGATAATACGGAGGTTAATCTTAGAATTAAGGAAATGATTTCCCAGTTGCCTGTCAGAATGACGAGTTCAAGATTTTTCGATTTATTAAAGGACAGCATTTCAGTTTACAAGGGCGCAGAAAAAGAATCTTTAAATGGTTTTATATACATGGTTTTATCTGCGGCAGGTTTATTTAAGCCTGAATCAGACTGCTATTTTAATGACCTTGAATTATTTAAGGAGCCATTTAAGAATGCAGATTACAAAAACATGGATAAGGATACTTATGAGGCTCTGTCAGAGCGTATGGAGGAAATAGGTATTATACTCTCTCAAAGAAGTGAGTTCTGTATCATGTGCCAGAAACTGGTTAATAATCTTTATACTTATTATACTGTCAGCAAGTATTCTGACAGTGAGTCATGTGTTAAAGAACAGGTTCGTGAACTTATAGAAATAATTTGCCATAATTTTTCTCATGAATTTTCTCACCATGATGATTTTTGTGCTTTTGATGTTGATAAAGCAAACGGTACTTTTTCCGCACTGGAAGGACGTCCGGAAAAACTTATAAATAAGATTTCCGCTGCTGAGGGCAGACTTGAATCCGCAAGGGAAGAACTGGATGCAGTTGATCCTGAAATTTATGAGGATTTTGATAAAGCATCAAAGCTGATGTCTTCCTCAGACTTTGCCCTGATTAATGAGGGCATTGATACTACAGAGTGCTCACAGGAAATAATTGAAACAGCCTGTGCTAAATTAATTGATGATTTACAGACGGAATTTGAAAACATGGACAGACCTGTAAGAAGGGCAGTAATGGCTTCTGTACTGAAAGAATTGCCTGTGTTTTTTGTATCTCATACAGAAGTAATGAATTATGTACGCTTTACTCTGGAACATTGCAGGGACAAGGCTGAGAAAACAGCTTCACTTCGTATGTTCTGGAAGGTTTACGAATAGAAAACAGTATTTTGTTGCAAAGGGGCAGATATGGGTATTATCCTGAAAATATTGATGGTGCTTGGAATTTTGATTCTGATACTGTTGGGTATTGTTCTTTTGGCTCTTATTATTATTCTGGCAATCCCCATAAGGTACAAAGCAAATGTTTGTGCGGAAAACGGACAGGTTTATGTAGAGGCTGCAGTTTCATGGATGAGATTTGTCAGAATACCGGTCAGCTTTAAAAACAATAAAATGGATTATTCAGTAAGAATTTTTGGAAAACAGATATTTCCAAAAGAGGAAATCGGTGCTAAAGCAACATTTGCTGAAAAGTCCGGCAAGGATTACGAGACTGATATCAATAATCAGAAAGAAAATTCTTCTCAAGTAAATAATAATGTGCCTGAAGATAACGCATCAATAGTGCAGGATACAATGCAGGATACAATGCAGGATGAAACCGGGGATTTTGGGAAAAAAGAAGGCTTTGAAGAAACTGCTGAAAAATCCGGTATAAAAGAAGATTTTCTGACAAAGATTGAAAAAATTCTTGAAAAGTTACAATCGGTTTTGAAAATATGTGAACAAGAAAAACAAGAAGTAGATCGTTTCTTCAAGAGAAAGTCTACAAAATATACTCTTGATGTTCTGAAAAAAGATATATTAAAACTTCTTAATCACATAAGACCAAGAAAACTTAGCGGCAATGCAGAATTTGGTTTTGACGATCCTTCGGTTACTGGCTATGTTCTGGCTGCACTTTCTGTGTTTTATGGATTTTATTGTGAAAATCTGGATATAACACCTGATTTCACCGGTAAAGTATTTAACGGAAAATTATTTTTTTCGGGTCGAGTTGTTCTTGGGTATCTTGTGTATATTGTTCTGGATGTTTATTTGCGTAAACAGGTTCGTATGTTTTTGAAAAATGTAATGGGCTTAAAGGATGTTACATTGGAAAATATTGATAATATAAAGAATTGTTTTATATCCGGAGACACTGTATAAATTATATCGTTTCACGGAAGAATGGAGGGAAAATATGGCAGCAGCAAATTTTAACGAAATGTTAGGTGGTTTATTCAAAGGTATGGAAACCTATATTGATTCCAAAACGGTGGTAGGTGATGCAATAACACTGCCAAACGGAATCATTCTGATTCCACTTGTGGATGTTACCTTTGGTGTGGGTGGAGGAGCCTTTAATAAAGAAGTCAAGAATAAAGCAGGCGGTGGTCTGGGAGGGAAAATGACTGCCAACAGTGTAATCATTATTCAAGGTGATGACATCCGCCTTTTGAATATTAAAGAACAGGATGCACTGACAAAATGTGTTGATCTGATTCCTGAGATTATTAAAAAAATCAAGAAAATAAAAAATGGCGATAGCCTTGATGAAATTGTCAATGAGGCAGCAAGAGAAGCCGTTAAAGCCCAGTGTGAAGAAAATAATTAGAGGTATGAGATATGTATATTAGTTTTGTTGGAATTTTGAACGCAATTTTAAGAAATTTTTTTATATTTTTATAATGAAATAATCCTGCTAAAAAAATATGACGGATTTCGTAAAAATATACTTGCATTTATGGGGTATTTCTGTTAGAATACCAATGTTTAGGTCTAAAAGGACTATTTTAGCAGTAAGGAGGTGCTTGACTGATGGCAAAATGTGATGTTTGTGGTAAGGGCGCACTTTTCGGAAGACAGATTAGTATTACAAGAAGTCAGGTTTCCGGTAGAGCAAACAGAGAATGGAAATCAAACGTAAAGTCCGTTAAGGTTAAAGTTAACGGAGGAACAAAGAAGATGCACGTATGTACATCTTGCTTAAGATCCGGTAAGGTTGAAAGAGCGTAGTGATTTGTATTACGAAACGAATATGGGTGTCGTTACATTCGTGAAGCGACACCCTTTTTTTCATTTATGGTTTGCAGAACAGGTTATAACCTAAAATCAGACACAGAGCAATAACAAAAAGTCCAAGCAGTATGTTTCTGATTAACAGCATTAAAATCATACCTACGGCAATCCATAGTAGTATAAAACCTAACATTTTACGCATGAATCCTCATTTCTGCGTTATACGCATATATGAAATTTTAAATTTACTTTACTAATTTACTTATGATGGGTATAATGAATTAAGAACATAAATTCATTACTGTCATAGTTGTCAGTAGATTGGAGGTTTATTATGGATGGTACTTTAATGAGAAACGTTGGGGAAGTATCTATAGATTCTAATGTAATAGCCAAATATGCAGGTTCTGCCGCGATTGAATGCTTTGGTATAGTGGGAATGGCTTCCATTAGTATGAAAGACGGACTTGCCAAATTATTATATAAAGAAAGCCTCACACATGGTATTAATGTTGATGTTGTTAATAACGAAATCAATATCAGTTTCCATGTAATAGTTGCTTATGGCGTCAGCATTCAGGCTGTATGCGAAAACCTTATCCAAAATGTTAAATATAAGGTTGAGGATTTTACAGGGCTTAAAGTAAATAAAATAAACGTTTACGTCGAAGGCGTTCGTATTATTGACTAGTCATGGGAGGAAATTAAAGTGGCACTGAGTTCTATTGATGCATCACTTCTCAAGAAGCTTTTTCTTTCTGGAGCAAGACGCATTGAAGCAAAAAAAGAGTATATCAATGAATTAAATGTTTTTCCGGTACCGGATGGTGACACCGGAACAAATATGACACTGACAATTTTGTCTGCTGCAAAGGAAGTTCAGAAACTGGAGGAGCCGACCATGGCTCAGCTTGCAAAAGCTATTTCCAGCGGTTCCCTTCGCGGAGCCAGGGGTAACTCCGGCGTTATTCTTTCCCAGCTGCTTCGTGGTTTCTGCAAGGTAATAGCAGAATATGATGAACTTACCATCGAGGTTTTAAGGCAGGCTGCAGGTAAAGCGGTAGAAACAGCATATAAGGCTGTTATGAAACCAAAGGAAGGAACTATTCTTACTGTGGCAAGAGCCGGCGCTGAAAAGGCAGATGAAATAGCTGATGAGGTTGAAACCCTCGAGCAGTTTGGTGCTTTGATTATAGAAGCAATGCATATTGCCCTTGAACACACTCCGGAACTTCTTCCTGTTCTTAAAGAAGCAGGTGTTGTGGATTCCGGCGGACAGGGACTTGTGGAAATTCTTCTTGGCGTAAGAGATGCTTATCTCAATCCTGATGAGGAAATTGTTTTTGAAGCTGTGGGAAGTTCATCTTCATCTTCACAGGCTCCAAGGGGTGCAGCAAATGATTCTATTTCAACAGCAGATATAAAATTTGGTTATTGTACTGAGTTCATTATTCTTCTTGAAAAAGAGTTTTTAATGCCACAGGAACTTGAATTTAAGAGTTTTCTTGAATCTATCGGTGATTCAATTGTCTGTGTAGCAGATGATGATGTTGTAAAGGTTCATGTTCATACAAATGACCCGGGACTTGCAATTCAGAAGGCACTTACCTTTGGTCAGCTTACCAGCATGAAAATAGACAACATGCGTGAAGAACATAATGAAAGAGTGATTCAGGGGGCAAGTGAAGCAGCACAGACGAAGGCTCCTGCAACTCCAAAGAAAACTAATGGTTTCATTGCTGTGTCCATCGGTCAGGGTATGAACGATATTTTCAAAGGACTTGGTGTTGACTATATTATTGAAGGTGGTCAGACAATGAATCCTAGTACAGAGGATATGCTTACTGCCATTGATGCTGTTAATGCAGATAATGTTTTTATTCTTCCAAATAACAGTAACATTATTCTTGCTGCATCTCAGGCAAAGGCTCTGACAGAGGATAAGAATGTAATCGTTATTCCATCAAAGACCATTCCTCAGGGTATTTCAGCAATGATTAATTTCCTTGACGGTGAATCTCCGGAGGATAATGAGGCTGCAATGACAGAAGGAATGACTTATGTTAAAACCGGTCAGGTAACCTATGCAGTCAGAGATACATCCGTTGACGGCTTTGAAATTCATGTAAACGACATTATGGGAATTGGTGATAAAAATATTGTTGCTGTAGGAAGTGATATTACCGAGACAGCACTTGAAACAATCAGAGTTCTTGCTTCTGACGGAGAGGCAGAACTGGTTTCCATTTACTATGGTGAAGGAATTACTGAAGAAGCAGCCGGTGAACTTGCCGACATGGTTGGTGAGGAATTCGCTGATATGGATATTGAAGTACACGAAGGCGGTCAGCCGGTATACTACTATGTAATTTCGGTTGAATAATACAGACTTTTAAAGACAGCAGGGCTTCTGCTGTCTTTTTTATCATATTACGGTTCTAAAATGATGAGAGGAGACAGACATGCTGGAAAAAATAGATAGTGTTAAAGCCATTAAGGGTATTGGTGAAAAAACTGCAGCACTGTTTGCTAAACTTGGCATACATAATGTGGGTGATTTACTGTATCATTTTCCGTTTCGCTATGAAAGCTATGCATATCCTACTCCAATTTCTTCATGCGTAGAAGGTGAACTGGTCAGTATTGAAGGTGTTATAATTTCTTCTCCAAGATTTTATTCTTCAGGCAAATATAAGATTACGGAAGTAATTGTAAAGGACGATACAGAGGCAATTACTTTAAAATGGTATAATTCACCCTATTTGCGAAATGTTTTGAAGTTTGGCGAAAGATTGATTTTTAGAGGAAAGGTTCAGACAAAAGGACATAATCGATTTATTGTGCATCCGGAAATATATTCAAAAGAGAAATATATTGTTCTTCTTAAAAGCCTTAGACCGGTATATCCTTCCACCGAGGGACTTACTCAGAATGCCATTGCAGGTGCCATTGGCAAAGCTTTAGAAGAAACGCCAATTACGGATTTTGTTCCGGCGGAAGTCAGAAAAAAATATGGTCTTCTTAGTGAAAGGGAGGCACTTAATACAATTCACTTTCCTAAAAATGAAGAGGTTCTTACTAAAGGTCTTTCAAGACTGGTTTTTGATGAATTCTTTGTTTTCCTGCTTAATATGCGAAGACTGAAAAGTAAAACAGAGATTATTAAAAATACAAATGTTATTACAGTCTCAGATAAGCTTTCCCGGCTAAAAGCTAATCTGGGCTATGAACTTACTGATGACCAGAACAGGGCAGTAGATGAAATACTTGCAGATATGGGTTCCGAGAAAACCATGCAGAGACTGCTTCAGGGGGATGTTGGCTCAGGAAAGACTGCTGTTGCCCTGCTTTCAATGGGGGCAGTAGCTTTTTCTGAAAAACAGGCTTGTATTATGGCACCTACAGAAGTTCTTGCAAGACAGCATTATGATTATTTTTCAAAAATATTTAGTTTGTTTAACATCAAAACTGTATTGTTTTGTGGTTCCCAGACAAAAACTGAAAAGAAAGCTGGTTTAAAGTTAATAGAAAACGGTGAGGCTTTAATCATAGTCGGCACTCATGCAGCCATACAGGAAGGCGTTAGTTTTAAAAATCTTGCTCTGGCAGTGGTAGATGAACAACATCGATTTGGTGTAAAGCAAAGAGAAGCAATTACTTTAAAGGGAGATAATCCGCATTTGCTTCTTATGACAGCAACTCCTATACCAAGAACCTATGCATTGATGCTTTACGGAAATATGGATATATCTGTGCTTGCTCATATGCCTGCAAACCGTAAGCCTATAAAGAACTGTATTGCAGACAGTTCAATGCGGGATGCTATTGACAGATTTTTATTAAAAGAAATACAAAAGGGGCATCAGGCATATATAATCTGTCCTCTAATAGAGGAAAGTGAAAAGCAGACTGCGGCTTCTGTAAATACATACTGTTTTGAGCTAAGGGAAAGATTTGGTAATAAGGTTAGAATAGAGTCCCTTCACGGTAAAATTAAAGCTACAGAAAAGAACAGTATAATGGATAGCTTTGTAAAAGGTGAAATTGATATTCTTATTTCTACTACCGTAATAGAGGTAGGAATCAATGTTCCCAATGCTACGGTTATGCTGATTGAAAATGCAGAATGTTTTGGACTTGCACAGCTTCACCAGATAAGAGGACGTGTGGGACGAGGAAGCGAACAATCTTATTGTATTTTCATGGCAGGCAGAAATAGTGAAAGTATTAAACAGAGACTTAATATTGTGGGTAATTCCAATGATGGCTTTTATATTGCCAGTCAGGATATGAAACTAAGGGGACCGGGAGATTTCTTTGGTGTAAGACAGAGTGGAGACCAGCAGTTTGTATTGGCGGATCCTCTTCGAGATGGGGTAATTTTATCCATGGCATCAGAGGCTGTGTCTTCTCTTGATGAAAAAGAGCTTGAAAAACTGTTGGAAAAGAGAAATAGCCTTGTAAGTTCTTCTGAACATATGATATACTGAAAAGCAGTCCATAAGTATTGAACATGATATAGTTGGATGTAATTGGTGTTTAGGGAGAGTTGACGGATGATAGGTCTGATTTACTTCTTGTTATGTATTCTGGTTGGGTTTACCATTATACATTTGCTTTTTCCGGATATTTATGGGTTCGTTAATAAAACCTATACAGGAAAAAAGCTGGAATTTCCCGCATTCATGCTTGTTTTTCCTGCAACTGTGACTACCGGAATTCTTTCCATGGTGTGGCCTACTTATTTATTGGCATGTTTGTTCTCGGAAACAGGGAAAGCACTTAGTTATGCAAATGCAATTGTAATGCCTGTTGCAATTCTTTTTGTTGTAATGGGTCAGATTCTTATTAATAATAAGCGGAAAGATGTTTTTTCCGGTCTGTTTCGTGGGGGAAAAGATAAAGATCTGTTTTTTTTCGGATTTGTAACCGCACTTGCTTCATTTATGATGTTCCTTACATTTTATGTGAGTGACGGGAACCTTGGAGTTGGCATATCGGTATTTAGTGATTTTGCTCCTCATATGGGAATGATTCGTTCTTTTTCAAAAGGTAATAATTTCCCAACAGGTTATTCTCATTTTGCGGGAGCGGATATTAAATATCATTTTATGTTCCAGTTTTTTGTTGGAAACCTGGAATACCTGGGATTGCGAATTGACTGGGCATTTAACCTTCCAAGTATTGTATGCTTTGTTTGCGTGTGTATGCTTTTGTACACATTGGCAGTAAAGCTTTTTGGCAAAAGGTCAGTAGGTATGCTTTCTGTTCTTTTCTTTCTGTTCAGAAGCGGTAGTGCATTTACTACCTACCTTAGTGAAATTGATGGTAAATTTAAAGATATTATAAAAACTCTTGAAGAAAATACTACTTATATCGGTAAAACTGTTCATGAAGACTGGGGACTATGGAACTTAAATGTATATGTAAACCAAAGGCATCTGGCTATTGGAATGTGTATATTACTTATTGTACTATTACTAATGCTTGAGCCTGTATTTTGCTCATTAAAGAGGACTAGCACAAAAATAAAAGAAACAGTTCAGAAAAAGGGGGATTCATTTTTTATTAAAGCAGGCTGCTTTGTCCGTGAACTTGTTTTCAGGAAAGCCGGCTGGATCATAAAGGATTATAAAACCTGTATCTTCTGTGGCTTACTTCTTGGTTTTGGAGCATTTTTTAACGGAGCCTGTGTTATAGCATGTCTGCTTGTGCTTTTTATACTGGCATTTATTACAGACAGAAGATTGGAATATCTGGTCACAGCACTGATTGCAGTTTTCTTCAGTAGTCTTGAAACCTGGTTTTTTATTGACGGAAGTGTAGTGGAGTTTCGCTGGGAACCGGGATTTCTTGCAGAAGTTAAGACATTTTTTGGTACGATTGATTATTTGAATATTTTGTTGGGTATACTTCCGTTTGTGCTCCTTATGGCATTCTTAATGGTTAATGGATACTATAAATGGATACTTGTTGCATTTATTACTCCTATAGTATTTGCGGTTACTTTCCAGATGACTGTGGATGTTGCTGTAAACCATAAATATATAATGGTTGGATGTATGCTTGCGGATGTTTTTGCAGCGGCATTTGTTTACAGAGTGTTTGCCGGAAAAGGTTTGGCAAATAAGCCGGTAGCAATACTTTTGATTATAATGCTTACCTGCACCGGTGTATACGATTTTAACGTTATGATAAAGAAAAATGCACCGGAGAACGACGGTTCTTTACTGTATTCCCTGGAGGATCCGCTCACTGAGTGGATATGTGATAACTCAGATGCCGAAGATATTTTTCTTACAGACTGGTATTCCCTGAATAATGTTGTGCTTGGGGGAGCAATGCTTTATTACGGTTGGCCTTATTATGCCTGGAGTGCGGGTTATGATACATCATACAGAGAAGCACAGGTAAAACTCATGTATGAGGCAGGTGACAGCCGGACATTGACAGAACTTATTGATCAGAATAATATTCGTTTTATTATAGTTGACAATTCAGCAAGACATAATGAAAATTATTATGTACGTGAGGATGTTATTTCAAATACATTTGCCTGTGTGTATTCACAGGGTGAGGGAGAGTGGCAATTAAATATTTATGATACAACTTTAAGATAAGTGGTATCGGACAGGAGGATAGTATGGATAAACTGTATATTGTAATTCCGGCATATAACGAAGAAAGCAATATAAAAAATGTAGTTGAGGAGTGGTATCCGGTTGTTAAGAAATATGGAAATCAGTCCAGAATGGTGCTTGTAAATGATGGCAGTAAAGATAATACCCTTGCCATAATGAATGAATTAAAGGAAAAAATGCCTGAAATTCAAATTATTGACAAGCCAAACGGAGGACATGGATCTTCATTAATCTGTGGTTACAAATATGCTATAGAACAGGGAGCGGATTATATCTTCCAGACAGATTCTGACGGACAGACCAGAGCTAAAGAATTTGAACCTTTCTGGTGCCAGAGGGAAAATTATTCCATGGTAATAGGACATCGTAAAGGCAGACAGGATGGGAGTTCCAGAGTGTTTGTTACTAAAACTCTGAGGATGGTAATAAGAGTAGTGTTTGGCGTAAAGGTGACGGATGCAAACACACCTTACAGACTCATGAAAGCAGATTTCCTCAAGGAATGTCTGGAATTATTCCCGGATGACAACTATAATCTGCCGAATGTAATTATTTCTGTTGCTGCTGCAAAAAGGCATTATCCGGTTCTGTACAGACGGATAACCTTCAGAAATAGACAGGGTGGTGTCAATTCCATCAATATGAAGAAAATAATTAAGATTGGCACAAAAGCCCTGAAGGATTTCAGAGAAATAAACAAAAAGATGTAAAGGGGATTAAAAAGTGAATTCCAAAAAATCTATAACAACAAAAATCAGCCTGTTTACAGCTATGTTTCTTTTGGTATGTATATTTGACTGGCGATTTATGGGTTCCCGTGATTTCTCGGTTATGTTAATCTGGTGGCTGGCACTTGTAATAATTGGATTAATATATCAGCCTATAACTATTATTCTTTTTCACAGGTTTCATGATAACGGCTGGATGTTTTCAAAAACAATAGGAATTGCTGTTTCAGCATGGGTTTTATGGTTCTTTTCCAGTTTTAAACTGATAAAATTTACAAGACTGAATTGTTTTATTGTTTTGTTTGTATGTTTCATAATAAACATTATAATTTACAGATTGTACACAAAATATGCCCACAATGCCATCAGGCTTCGTGAGGTCTATTCCGTAAACAGAATTTGCTCCATGTACTATGCAGAAATAGTTTTCTTCTGTGTGTTTGCAATATGGTGCTACCTCAAGGGATATAATCCTAAAGCATACGGAACTGAGAAGTTTATGGATTATGGATTCATTACTGCAATTCTGAAATCAGAATATATGCCTGCTCATGATTTGTGGCTTTCAGGAGAGAATATAAATTATTATTATGTAGGACAATATATTTCAGCCTGGCTGATTCGTGTAAGTGGTGTTGGTGCCGGTTATGGCTATAATCTTATGCTTATGACATTGGCTGCACTTGGTTTTTCACTTCCGTATTCAATTGTTTACAATCTTATGCGTATAAACCGCAGGGAAATGTCGGTTTCGGAAAAGGTTGAACTTCCGGAAGAAAAAAAGAATTTTGTATGTGTACTTGCAGGAGCACTTGCGGGTGTATCTCTGTCTTTAGCCGGAAATATGCATTATCCTGTATATAAATGGATTATGCCGAAGATAAACAGAATACTTGGGAAAGAGGTTAGTGATTACTGGTTCGCAAATGCCACACGTTACATTGGATATAACCCGGATGTTGATGATAAAACCATTCATGAATTCCCAAGCTATTCCTTTGTGCTGGGGGATTTACATGCGCATGTAATCAATATTATGTTTGTCCTTACTGTTGTGGCTTTGCTGCTTGCATGGATAATGAATCGTAAAGCAAGTATGGATATTGCAAAAGCATCAGGAAAGCCATGCGGTTTATCAATAGTCAGGGAAGTGCTTTCACCGCAGCTTTTAATGTGCATGTTCTTTATAGGACTTTTTCATATGACAAATTATTGGGATTTTCCGATTTATTTTGTTATATGCGGAGCAGTGGTATTATTTTCTAATTTAATAACCTACAGATATAGTAAAAAGGCATGGATTTTAACTGCTATTCAGGCTGTGGTATTTGTGATTGTATGGACAGTCGTAGCATTGCCGTTTACATTATCGTTTGACAGCATTTCCACAGCAATACATCTGTGTACTAAGCATTCGGCTTTATATCAGCTCCTGATTTTATGGGGACTTCCTGCCGTTATTATTGTTGTTTTTCTGATAACAAAAATCAGAAAAACCATTAAATTAAAAAAGAATATTTTTGATTTTGTTTCAACTGCGGATCTTTTTGCCTGCATCATGGGATTATGCGGACTTGGTTTGGTACTTTTGCCGGAAATTGTTTATGTAGTAGATATTTACGGTGATTCTTATCAGCGTGCCAACACTATGTTTAAGCTTGTATATCAGGCATTTATGTTGTTTGCACTTGTTATGCCGTATATTATTGTTAAATTCTTATACTTTGAAAAAAGCAAAGGTTTAAAGAGATTTGCTGTTACAATGCTTGTTCTACTTTGTATGACTTTCGGTTATTTCTTTGAAGCATGTGAAGACTGGTTTAGTGGCACTTATTCTACTCTTGATTCATCTGCATTTTTAAGCACAGAGGCTCCGGATGACAAACTGGGAGTTGACTGGATCAATGAAAATGTTCCGGATGACGCAGTAGTACTGGAAATGTGTGGTAAGAGCTATACATTCTTTAACAGAATATCTGTATTTACCGGAAATTCAACTGTTCTTGGCTGGCAGACTCATGAATGGCTATGGAGAAGTTCGGGAGATAAAGAGTATCCTCAGGTTGTAAGCGAAAGACATAATGACATTATAACAATATATACTTCTACTAATGTTAAAGAAGTTCAGCTTCTGATTAAAAAGTATGGTATTGACTATATTTATGTGGGAGAAGCTGAACTGGTAGACGGATATTCTGCAGGTTCGGGAAGTACTGCCTATAATTACCATGGTTCTTCATGCAGTAAAATAAATGTCAATCATGCTCTTCTTAAGAGTCTGGGTGAAGTTACTGTAATTAGTGAGTCTAATGAAGGAAAACTTTATGAAACTTATATTGTTAAGGTCGATAAAGATAAAGTAATAGATGAAGAAATAATTACAAATGATGGGAACACGGTAACTGTAAAGGCGGAGAATCTTCCTGACAGAATTTTAGATTTGGATGTAAACGGAGATACTGTTTCTTATACAGAATATCAGTATGATACCCAGAACAGACTTGTCAAAGAGGTAACCTATGATAATAATAGTGCAATGACTTCCTATTCTGAGTATTCTTATGAGGGAAGTGTTCCTGTGTTTGGAGAAGACTTGACTGCTTCCGGCGAAAGAATTGGATTCTGGAATTATGTAGAATTTGATATAAACGGAAATGTGTCTGTAAAACATTATTTTGCAGCTGATAACAGCTGGGTGCTGACCGACAATATGTCCTACGATAATTCAGGCTGTCTTGTGTCAGAAGAGTTTAGCTATGCTGATGGTTCATCTCATTCAATAAAGTATAGTTATGATAGTGACCACAAACTGATGGCAAAACAGATTGTAGATGGTGAAACTACAACAGTTTACAGCTATTCCTATGGTGGAGAACGTATTGTTTCATCGGATGTATATATAAACGGAGAGCATACAGGAAGCCAGCTTTACGAATACAGAAAATAGAGTTCACATAATAAACATATTTTTGTCACATTCTTACACTTTTTCTTCAAAAAATTGCCAGAAATGTGAATTATAATTCAAAGCATAAAACAAAAGAATTTAAAATCTTCAGATTGGAGGCAGTTTTATGGAAAATGAATTTGAAAATCAAACATCTCCTGAAAGCAGTGAAATAACCGAGGATTATTATGATGTAAGCACTGAAAATAAAAATGAAATACCAAAGAAGTCAGGTAAAAAAGGAAAAGTGCTGAAAAAAGCAGGTGCCTTAGTTCTCTCAGGTGTATTGTTCGGGGCTGTTGCAGGAGGAACACTTTATGGAACTAATTATCTGCTTGAAAAAAATAATCAGCCCCCTGCATCCGTTAGTGAAGACGGTAATCGGAATAATAGTAATGAAAACAATAAGGAAAATACAAGTGGTACAGACAATAAGCTGACCTTGTCTGATAGTTATGCAACCGGTGGAGATGCATCCATGCTGATACAGACCGGTGATAACCTGACTGTTTCACAGATTGCTGAGAATTGCATGCCAAGTATTGTTGCAATTACCAATCTTGGGGTTTCTGAGATACAGACTATGTGGGGAACTTACCAGCAGGAAAGTGAAAGTTGTGGTTCCGGCGTTATTATAGGAGAGTCAGATGCAGAGCTTATTATTCTGACTAATTATCATGTTGTATCAGGAAGTAAGGAATTAACCGTTGTTTTTAGCTTTGATGAAAACGAAGAAGAACCTGATGCAGTCAGAGCAGAAGTAAAAGGTTATGATTCAGAAAGAGATATTGCTGTAATAGCCATTGATTTAAATGATATTGATGATGAAACTCTTTCATCCATAAAAATAGCAGTAATTGGCAATTCGGATAACATTAAACTTGGTGAACAGGTAGTTGCAATAGGTAATGCACTGGGATATGGACAGTCTGTAACTACCGGTATTATTAGTGCAATAGACAGACTGGTATCACTGGAAGGAAGCGATGGCAGCACTATAACCAATGAATATATTCAGACAGATGCAGCTATTAATCCGGGTAATAGCGGTGGTGCACTTTTTAATATGAAGGGAGAACTTATAGGAATTAATTCCGCAAAGGTTTCTAACAGCTCTGTTGAGGGCATGGGTTATGCTATTCCGATTTCAGATATTTATGACCTCGTAAATGAACTAATGAATAAAGAGGTAAGAAAGTCATTGCCGGAGGAAGACCAGGGCTATCTGTGTATTAGTGGACAGGACGTTCCACAGGAAGCAACCCAGCTTTACGGTGTGCCTGCCGGAGCATATGTACTTGCAGTTTATGAAAATTACGCAGCTGCTGAGGCAGGTATTATGGAAGGAGATATTATCACCGAGATAAACGGAGTTGAAATCAGTTCTATGACAGAATTGAAAAAAGAGCTTTCATATTATGAAGGTGGGGCTGAAATTTCCATAGTTTTAATGCGTCAGAATGTTAGAAACGGTTATGAAGAAATAGAAGTTACAGTAGTTTTAAATGATTATGATGATTTTAATAAGCTTAAGGAAGAACAGTAAAAGCGTGTGCCTTTTGGCACACGCTTTTTGTTTGATATTAAAACGGCACTTCGTGCCTTATGCGGTACAGGGTTACAATCTGCACCGCCTCAAAGCTAATCCCACCGCCTAAAGGCAGTGGGTTATTTTTGGTTTTTATAAATACAGGATTTATTAAGAAAAAATAAGCATGTCTTAAACTTGTCTTAATGTGTGATATGATGCATAAATGATGCACTTGTGTTATACTATTTGTTCAGTATCTTTATCAATATAAAAATATTGTTTTTTAAGCAATATGGTTTTTTAAAAAAGTTAACGAGAATGTATCCAATAGGAAATAATACAGATAAATATTAAAACAATACTTAAAGGAGAAGAACAGTGGTTAATATACTTGTGGTTGAGGACGAAAAGCCAATTTCAGAACTTGTCAGAATGAGTCTTACAAAATCAGGATATCATTGTGTTTGTGTATATGACGGAATGGAAGCGGCAACAAAAATAGAGCAGGATATTTATGACCTTATTTTACTTGATGTAATGCTTCCGGGGCTTAGTGGATTTGAGCTTATGGACTATATTAACAGCTATGGAACACCTGTTATTTTCATGACTGCCAAGAATTCTGTAAATGACAGGGTAAAAGGACTAAAAATGGGGGCAGAGGATTATATTATAAAGCCCTTTGATATTCAGGAATTGCTGGCAAGAGTAGAAGGCGTTCTTAGAAGACATGGAAAACTGAAGACTGTAATTAATATTGGTGATGTTGAAATTAATACACTTTCTATGAAGGTCACAAAAGCCGGAAAGGAGATTAATCTTACAAAAAAAGAATATGATATTCTGCTTCTGTTCTCGAGAAATGTAGGTATCGTTTTATATAAGAGTACAATTTATGAAAGGGTGTGGGGTGGAGAATATCCGGAAAACACCAGAACCGTAGAACTTCATGTACAGCGACTTAAGAAAAAAATGGACTGGAATGACAGGCTAAAAAGGGTTTATTCTCTTGGATGGCGACTGGAGGTATAACTTTGAGTTTTAAATGGAAATTAATTTTTTCAATAACCCTGCTTGTGGCAATTACCTTTGGCGTAGGTGGATCTTTACTGATTTCTATTTCGTTTCAATCATCATTACAGGAAGAAAAAACCAATGCAATGGAATCCTATGAGATTGTCAGAAATACTTTATCTTTAATAAATTCTTATAATGAAAAGGCAGATTATGAAGCTATGTCTGAAGCACTTGATAATATTGATAAACAGGGAATTGGTGACTGGCAGGCATTGTATCTCCGGGCCGGAGATGAAAAAGTCTATTTAAGTGGCAGCGAGGAACTGCTAATGTTTGATTTGCCGGTACCGGCTTCTGACAAATGCTCTTATATGATTAATTGTGATAATTACGGGCACAATCTTCAGATTATGAGCATAATTACTGCAGATGATGATCCTATGATTTTAAAAGCCAGATATGATCTTTCTGTTCCTTATGTTAATAGAGAGAAAGAACAAAAGCTTTTCCTGCTTATTTATATCATTGTAGTTTTAATTGGAATAGTTATAGCAACAGTTATGTCTTTGTTGTTGACAAAACGCTTAAAAAGGCTTATGAGAGCTGTAAAACAGATTTCCGATGGGGATTTGTCTGTTCGTTCTGAAATAAAGACAAATGATGAGTTTGGACAGCTTTCCCGGAATTTTGACACTATGGCTGATAAATTGCAGGAAAATATATATAACCTTGAAGAAGAAATGGAACGTCAGGATTCTTTTATGGGAGCATTTGCACATGAATTAAAGACACCAATGACTTCTATTATCGGATATGCAGATTTGCTACGTCAGGGTGGTCTGGAGGAAAATGACAGGATTTCAGCAGCAAACTATATTTATTCGGAAGGAAAACGTTTGGAAAAATTATCATTTAAACTGTTAGACCTTATGCTGATGGAAAAAGACATTGTTGAAATGAAAGAAGTTAATCTTGAATCACTTCTTACATATATACGTAGAACTTTAGCTCCTGTTATGAAAAAGAAAAATATCAAATTAATATGTAAAAGTGAAAAGGTTATGGTGTTTGTTGAACCTGACCTTGTAAAATCACTTTTATTTAATCTTGTTGACAATGCGGCAAAGGCTTGTGGTGAGGAAGGGTTTATAGTCGTAACAGGCAAAGCCAACAGGGAGGGCTGCCTGATTCAGGTTGTTGATAATGGAAGAGGCATGGAGGAGGCTGAACTTTGTAGAATTACAGAAGCTTTTTACAGAGTAGATAAATCCCGTTCCAGAAAACAGGGAGGAGCAGGTCTTGGATTGTCACTTTGTAAAAAAATTGTAGAGTTACATAATGGCTGTATAAAGTTTTCCAGTATTCCGGGCAAAGGAACGTGTGCGTCTGTAGAGCTTTATGGAAAGGGATTATAAATCATCAGATAAAATGAGGAGAGAAAAGCTGATGCGTAAGCTTAAATATATTTTTTCATTTATACTTATTTTAAGTGTGATAGTGTTTTGTGCATTGCTTCCGTGGAAAGTTGCGGCATTTCAAGATAAATCAGACAATGCCACCATAAGCTACGGAGATATTAGTGAAGTACAGCTTGAGAAAAAACAACTGAATATGCTGGAAAAGCTTTATCTGTATTGTTTTGGAAATACTGTGGAGATTACTGATGCTAAAACAAATCTAAAGTCAGAAGGGGTGTATGAAATGGTGGTAGAGCAGTTATCTCCTTACGTAAAAAGTGGATTGATTTTTGATAAATTTTCTCAGGATAATTTTGAATGTTATCCAATTGCTTTTTACGAAGTGGGAAATATAGAAGTTTCCACAATTATATGGCAGGTTTCTTTTTTTTCAATTAAAAATACTTATGAACAGCTTTGGTTAAGTCTGGATGATGAAACAGGGAAAATAATATCCATAGGTTGTGAGTTTGGAGATGAGCATTTACAAGACCCCGAACAAGCATTGTTTTCCTTAGTGAATATATATTTTAATAATATAAATGAGGGAGAAACGGAAACCTTTTATCCGGCCATTTTTTACAATTTAGATTATTATTATGATGGAGTAGGTTTCACTGCTGACGCTGAATTTGAGGAAGGCAGTACCTTGTATTATGGGAGTCTTTATATTACTTTTTATGTTCATTCACAGGGATTTTATACCTGGTTTAATATATATGATGCAGAAAGTATGCGATAATCGAACACACTTTGATACATCTGTTGTTTAGAATTCAACCATAAATAATGAATGCCGAAATATTTTTAAGTATTTCAGATTTTAGTAAGTTGTAAACAAGGAGTAAGCAAAGTGAGTACATATGAAAAATACAGAAAAAAACGCAAACAAAGAGTTATCTTATCCAGAATCGGTGTGATATTACTTCTTATAATTTTTTCAATACTGATGGGCTGCGGATGCATGTACATTATTGATTACTTTTATGGTGACAGGGCAGAGGCAGAACATTCAGACAGTTATTCAAATAATAACCGGAATAATTATATGGAGAAAAACGAAGTTCAGGAAAATAGTATTGAAAATAACAAGTATAATACAGTAACAGATGACCAGGGAGAAAAAGAAGATGAATCTGTTCTGTGTGTGGCGTTAGATGCGGGACATGGGGGAAAGGATTTGGGGACAAGCGGATATGGATATGATGAAAAGGATATCAATCTTCAGGTAGTAATGAAAATTAAGGCAAAACTGGAGCTTAAAGGTATAAAGGTGATACTTACAAGAAGTGATGACAGATTTTTGGAGCTTGAAGAGCGTGCAGAAATCGCTAATGAAGAAAAAGCAGATTTGTTTGTAAGCATTCATTGTAATTATATTGAAAATAATGAATCTATATATGGATTAGAGTGTTATTATCATCCATCCTCACCGGAAGGAGAAGATTTTGCATCAATTATTTTAGATAATGTATCGGAAAATCATAGCATTTATGTGAGAAATTCAAAACCGGAAGATTTTTCAGTTTTAAGAAACACTAAAATGCCTGCAGTTTTGGTTGAATTGGGGTATATGTCTAATTTTGATGAATGTCAGAAATTGATTGATGATTCCTATCAGGATATACTTGCAGAGACAATTACAGCAGGAATAATAGAAAAGTTATATGAATAAGAGTTGGGATATGGGTAAAATAAAAGCTTCGGAAAGCTTATTTTAGTAAGTTCTCCGAAGCTTTTTTGTATGCATTTGTTTATTATGCGAGTTTCTTTTCAAGACGTTCTCTGATTGCGAGAATAAAATCTTTACTGTTAACTGCTGTAGCAGTGAACCCTTTTTCAACAAGACCAACAAGGTCCTTGGTCATGATTCCGTCATTCAGAGTATCAATGCAGCTTTCTTCAAGCTTGTCTGCGTATGCAACGAGATCAGGAAGGTTGTCCAGCTCGCCACGTTTTCTTAAAGCACCGCTCCATGCGTATATGGTAGCCATTGGGTTAGTGGATGTTTCCTCACCCTTAAGGTACTTGTAATAGTGACGTGTTACTGTACCATGTGCAGCTTCGTATTCATAATTTCCTTCAGGACTTACAAGAACTGAAGTCATCATGGCGAGGGAACCAAAAGCTGTGGAAACCATATCACTCATTACGTCACCGTCGTAATTCTTACATGCCCAGATATAGCCCCCCTTGCTACGGATAACTCTGGCAACAGCATCATCAATAAGAGTGTAGAAATATTCAATGCCCAGAGCTTCGAATTTTTCTTTATACTCTGCATCGTAGATTTCCTGGAAAATATCTTTGAAAGTATGGTCATATTTCTTGCTGATAGTGTCCTTTGTAGCAAACCATAAATCCTGTTTTGTATCAAGTGCATACTGGAAGCAGGAATGTGCGAAGGAACGGATGGAAGTGTCTTTGTTGTACTGTCCCTGAAGAACACCACCACATTCAAAATCATAAACGGTCTGTCTCATTTCAGTTCCATCTTCACCTGTAAAGAGAAGTTCTGCCTTACCGGGTCCCGGAATTCTGAATTCAGTATTCTTGTAAACATCACCATATGCGTGACGTGCAATAGTAATAGGTTTTTCCCAGTTTTTAACTGCAGGCTTGATTGAGTCAATCATAATTGGAGCTCTGAAAACAGTTCCGTCAAGAATAGCACGGATGGTACCGTTTGGAGATTTCCACATTTCATGAAGATTGTATTCAGTCATTCTCTGTGCGTTTGGAGTAATGGTTGCACATTTTACTGCAACACCATACTTCTTTGTGGCATTTGCGGAATCGATAGTTACCTGGTCAGCAGTTTTATCTCTTTCCGGAAGACCCAGATCGTAGTACTCGGTTTTTAAGTCAACGAAAGGAAGAATTAGCTCGTCCTTAATGATTTTCCAGAGGATTCTGGTCATTTCGTCACCATCCATCTCAACGAGAGGAGTGGTCATTTTGATTTTTTCCATATTGATAAGCCTCCTTTTATTTTTCTAACTGTGCAGCGTAGTAGTTGATCAGACAGCCGTCAAGGATAATTTCCTTTTCATCAGGTGTAAGACCTTTAACATAAAGCATAATATCGTCTATTGTGCCATCTGCCTTTAATACCTTTGCAGGGAATTCTTCAATACCTGTTTCAATTTTGGTACGGATGTCAGGAACAAATACATAATCACCTTCACTGTAGTCGAACTTGGTATCTTCTGCAATGGTAAATGGAAGAATACCCCAGTTAATACAGTTACTTCTGTATCTTTTTGTAGCAAATTCATAACAGATATTTGCGAAACCACCAAGCACTTTCTGGCAGGAAGCAGCCTGTTCACGTGCGGAACCATCACCCGGTTTGTTTGCAAAAACGCAGGAACCAAACTGAGTTGTCTTCATAAGTGTTTCTGCATCACCGAATTTTGTAAGAACATCTGTAAGCTCTGCTGGTGATTCACCATTTCTGCGAAGTGTTTCCACATCATTTACTGCTTTGCTGTTTCCAACATATTCAGGAACACGTCTTGAAAGTGCAAATTCAGCAAGACGGAGAGGATTACTTCTGTAGGAAGAAGTCTCTCCGGATGGAATGAGCTCATCTGTTGTAGTTACAGGATCATGAATAACAGCTGCAAGTTTAACAAGAAGATTGTCTGCAAGAGCATCCATCTTTGGCCAGTCTGTAATGTTTGGTCCGAGAATGAGCTCGGTTTCAGGCTGTGGATTACCAAAGCCGTTGTAAATTCTATGTTCATATACTGTTTTATCAAAATGATATTCATGTACAGGAACTTCATAATCAATATCTGTAGCAGCAGTAATTACGCCACCGTTAAGAGCTGTTGCGGCGATGGAGCGTGAATCCATAAGAGCAACACCTGCAATCTGACCTTCACCAGGCTTGCTGCCTTCACGGTTAGGGAAGTTTCTGGTTGTATGTCTGATGGAAAGACCATTGTTTGCAGGAACATCACCGGCACCAAAACAAGGACCACAGAAGGAAGGCTTAATAACAGCACCTGCTTTAAGCAGTTCACTTGTTGCACCATTCTTTGTAAGCTCAAGACTTACAGGTACACTTGTAGGATATACGGAAAGAGAGAAGTAATCATTTCCTGTGCTTCCATCCTTTAAGATCGCTGCTGCTTCATTAATATTGTCGAAGGTACCGCCGGAACAACCTGCGATTACACCCTGACTTGCATATACTTTACCGTCAACAACTTTATCCTGAAGTTTGAAATGTGCTTTAGGGAATTTTATTTTTGCTTCAGCTTCAACCTTTGCAAGAATTTCTTTTGCATTTGCATTGAATTCGTGTATTGTGTAAGCATTTGACGGATGAAATGGAAGAGCAATCATAGATTCCATTTTGTCAAGGTCAATGGTAATCATGCTGTCATAGTAAGCAGTTTTACCGGGCTTTAATTCTTTGTAGAATTCTTCACGTCCGTGTGCAGCATAGGAAGCCTTTACAATATCATCTGTTTCCCAGATAGAGGAAAGACAGGTGGTTTCTGTTGTCATAACGTCAATACCGTTTCTGAAGTCAATAGGGAGGTTCTTTACACCCGGGCCTACGAATTCAAGAACTTTGTTTTTAACAAAGCCGTTAGCAAAGGTTGCACCAACAAGGGCAATAGCAACGTCATGAGGACCGATTCCCTTTCTTGGAGTACCGGTAAGGTATACCATAACAACCTCAGGAAGATTGACATCCCAGGTGTTTTTAAGAAGCTGTTTTACAAGCTCAGGACCACCTTCACCAACACCCATTGTACCTAAAGCACCATAACGCGTGTGACTGTCGGAGCCAAGTATCATGCCGCCACATTTAACAAGAGCTTCTCTTGCATAAGAGTGAATTACACTCTGGTTAGCAGGAACATAAATCCCACCGAATTTTTTTGCGGCTGATAAACCAAATACGTGGTCATCCTCGTTAATTGTACCACCAACTGCACAAAGGGAGTTATGACAGTTTGTCATTGCATATGGTAATGGAAATTCCTTCAGGCCGCTGGCACGTGCCGTCTGGATAATTCCAACATAAGTAATGTCATGGGAAACCATGGCATCAAATTTAATTTTAAGTTTGCTGTCATCCCCTGAAGTATTGTGAGAGGAAAGAACAGAATAAGCAATCGTCTGTTTGCGGGCTTCTTCAGCAGAAACAGAGCAGTTTTCCACAGGAACGCCGTCAACCAGATACATACCACCTTTATGTAATGTAATCATAAGGCAGACCTCCTTATTTTAATTTAATTCTTAGTTTGCTTTTTACGAAATAAATCCGCAAATTCTTTGGTATACAAAGAAAAAGTTTGCACTGGGCATTTGTTTACGTCCATGCAAACGAAAAAAAAAACTACCTATATTATAGAAATATTCTTCATATAAGTCAACTGTTTTTGTATACAATCACACTATTTTAATAAATGTGAATACGAAGTATCTTAATTTGTGATTTTTGTGTACTGTCCAAGGATTTTTTTAACAGATGTATTGTAACCAGCACCACAATATCTGAATATAGTGGCATTAGCAGAAATGTGAAAGGATTTTGCTTTGAATGTAATACTTTATGCCGTGGGAGGAACAGGATTTCTGTTTCTTATGACCACTTTAGGTGCTGCAATGGTTTTTCTGATGAAACCATTGCATAAAGGGAAGCTGGCAAAAACTGTTTTAGGTTTCTCAGCAGGAGTTATGCTGTCAACTTCTGTATTTGCACTGTTGATACCAGCCATGGAAGGTATGGCGGGAGTAAAAGGAATTGTTTATGTTGTGGCAGGCTTCTCGCTGGGATGCGTTGTACTTATTGCTACAGATGCAATAACGGGTATTAAGAGAGAAAAAAAGAAAAATTCCGCAGGGCTATTAATGCTTGCCATGACCCTTCATAATATTCCTGAAGGTATAACTGTAGGGCTTGCCTGTGCCACCTGTGCAGATAATCCGCAGGAGGTAGGTCTTTTATATGCTGCAATGGTGCTGGCCTTTGGTATAGGAATTCAGAATTTTCCGGAAAGTACGGCTTTGGCGGTTACTTTTGTAAACGATGGATACAGTCGTAAAAAAGCCTTCTGGTACAGTGTGTTAAGTGGGGCTGTTGAGCCGGCATTTGGTATTCTGGCCGTATATCTTTCGGCATATATTAAACCTGTTATGCCATTTCTTTTAGCGTATGCGGCAGGAACAATGCTACACGTGACGGTAGAGGAACTTATACCGGATGTGCAGGCAGATAAAAGACTTCATCTTGGCACAGTGGGTATTATGTCCGGTATACTTCTTATGCTGGTTCTGGATATGTTTCAGGGACTTTAATGTATGTTAATATAAACGGCTTAAAAAAGCTGTAAAATACTAAAGAGAAGTGTAAAGAGAAGCCATATTTTCTTTGACAATAACAGGTATAAATGATATATTATTTAAAAAGCCGAGTATTGCGGAGGATAATATTGTGGGAAAGCAAATTCTTGATGAAAATGTTATGAATTTAATATCCGGCACAGAAAACCGTATATATCAATATCATACCTTTGTGGGTGATAAAGAATATAATATCTCTGTTTTTTCTGAGCAGTCGGAAAATGTATATTATGTTGTTGTGTCAGATAATGACACTTTAATCAGCATACAGTCTGTGAGAGAAGATCTGGACGAAAAAACCGCGGCACGCATGAATAAGGATTTAATTAAGCGTATTCGGGAAAGTTTGCCGGAAAGCTATCAGATTGAATCCGTCAGAAGTGATGCAGAGTCTGTAAGCGAATGCGAACAGCCTGTTATGCTTAAAATAAACACATCTGAAAAACTTGTTGGAGAAGATGGTAAAATAATAATTATCAGTTCGGAAATTACAGACTGGATGAATGAACTTAAAGTAATTCCAACTTCTAAAGTTTCTAAACAGCAGGCAGAAGATTATCAGATGGAATATGAAAAAATCATGTCAGCTGATATGATTCCACATGAAAAAGATGAAAAGGATTTTTCACGTACTATGTGCCTGATAACCCTTATTTTTGCTATTGTTTCAGTGTTCTTTTATGACATGTGTTTCTTTCCCGTAATAACTATTGTTTCGGGTATTTTTTCTGCATATCGTTGTTACACAAACAAAAACAATACATCCCTTGTGATTTGTATAATCTGTATTGTTGTTGGAATTGTATTTACATGCATTGGCTGGAATCAGTTCACCCTGTCTATGAATAACGCTGTATAAGCTGCGGTTGGAGGCAGATATGGCAAAGTTACAGAATCAGAAACTAAAACTGATATACCTGCTCAGAATACTTGAGGAAAATACCGACAGTGAGCACTGCATTTCTATGGAATCCATTATTTCAAAGCTTGAGGCAATGGGCGTCAGTGCCGAAAGAAAGAGCATCTATACTGATTTCGATTATCTGAGAGTGGCCGGATACGATGTTGTAAAGGTAAAGAAAAACAAAACTTATGGGTATTATCTTGCCACAAGAAATTTTGAACTGCCTGAGCTGAAGATGATGGTTGACGCGGTTTCAACTTCAAAACTTGTGACCAAGGAACAGTCTGAAGCTCTGATAAAAAAACTTGAAAAACTTTGTAGCAGATACCAGGCGGATGAACTTCAGAGAAGTGTTTTTATTTATGACAGACCTAAAAGCAGGAATGAAAGTGTTTTTGAGAATATTGGTCTGCTTACGGACGCAATCAGGCAAAAGAAACTGATTGACTTTGACTATTATCAGTGGAATAAAAATAAACAGCTGGTTTTAAGAGAAAACGGAAATAAGCATAATATAGGCCCTGAGTTTCTGGAATTTATGGATGGCAACTATTACCTTATAGCCTACGATACTAATGCTGAGAAAATCAAACATTACAGAGTAGACAAAATGGGTAATATAGTCATTAACCGGGATGCTAAAAGAAGTTATAAAATTGCCAGGATTGACCAACCGAAATATTCTGCTCAGTTGTCAAACATGTTTTCCGGTGAAGAAAAAGAAATACGTCTGGAAGCATATGAAAAAAATCTCGGAGTTATTATTGACAAGTTTGGTTATCCGGCAGTGAAAGTAATTCCGCTTCCTACTGCCGGTGGAAAATACATATGTCGCATTAATTTGCAGATCAGCAACCAGCTTTTTGGTTGGCTTCTCGGAGTGTCAGATCTGGTTACTCTGGTTGGCCCGGAGGATGTGGTTGAGGATTATCAGTCTCTTCTCAGACAGAATTTTTCCAGTAAATCCAGTGCTAAATAAAGAATTGCCGCCATAAAGCAAAGAATTGTAATTGAAAGTAATACCAGATCAAGTTTGAAAACCTGACTGGCATATAGAATCAGATAACCCAGTCCTGCATTTGCAGCCACAAATTCGCCAATTATAACACCTACAAGTGATAATCCCATGTTCACTTTCATAACGTTAATAATATATGCTTTGTTAGAAGGAATTACCAGTTTTGTAAGAACAGAAAGCTTATTTCCACCCAGTGTGTAAATAAGCTTTATTTTATCAGGATCTGTCTGTCTGAAATGTTCGTAAAAGGACATAATAGCCCCAAATATGGCAACGGAAATGGCTGCAACAATAATAGTTTTCATTCCGGTTCCGAGCCATACAATAAATACAGGCGCCAGAGCTGACTTTGGGAGACTGTTCAGAATGACCAGATAAGGTTCAAATATCTTATACAAAGTATCATTCCACCATAATAAAACTGCTGCTGTAAGTCCGCCTGCAATAACTATGCTAAAACATACAAAGGTTTCAATTAATGTAATTCTAATATGATAGGCCAGTGTTCCGTTGGTAAAATAGGTTGTAGCCGCTTTTATTATACGCGAAGGGCTGGAAAAAATAAATGAGTCAATTATTTTTAATCGTGTCAGAGCTTCCCAGCCTCCTACAAAAATAATGAGTATCAGAATCCGGAATATCAGAATGATAATCTGTTTTTTTCGATGTTTCCTTAAATATTTCCGCTGACCCGGGGAAACATTCTGTTTATATTTTTTCTCCATTTTTTAGCTCCTTATAAATGTGATGAAAGTAACCTGTAAATTCCGGAGCATCTCTTGCAGTAAAAGGAGTCCGGCTATTTATTGTAAGATTAATTTCAATTTCGTCAATAATCCGGGTAGGACGTTTACTTAAAATTAGTATTTTATCAGCCATGCTGATTGCCTCTTCAATATCATGGGTAATTAACAGGGCTGTTTTATTTTCTTTTCGTATAATTCTGTATATATCATCCGACACCTCCAACCGGGTCTGAAAATCTAGTGCCGAAAATGGTTCGTCAAGTAATAGTATATCGGGATTACTGATAAGTGTACGGATAAGTGCAACCCGCTGTCTCATTCCCCCGGAAAGTCCCGATGGATATCCATGCTCAAATCCTTTTAAATCATATGTTTCCAGCAATTCGCTGATTTTGTTGGTTCTTATATCTTTTTCAAATGGATTTATTTCAATGGATAAAGCTATGTTTTTGTGATTATCCCTCCAGTCAAACAGTAAATCTTTCTGATGCATATATCCAATTCGTACATCCGATTTCGAAAGGTCTTTTCCGTCAATGCTTATGGAGCCGAGGGTGGGGGTAAGAAGCCCTGCCAGACAGGACAACAGAGTTGTTTTTCCGCAGCCCGAAGGACCTACCAGTGCTACAAACTCACCTTCGTTCACCTCGAAAGAAAGATTTTTTATGGTTTCGGTTTCCCCTTTTAAGCCATAATAAGAGAAACACAGGTTCTCGACTTTCAGTTTGATACCCATTTACGGCCTCCGTATAATTATAAATTATTATATGGAGTTAAAACTAAAAATTGTCATTTTGAATATTTTTTTGTAAATGGGAGATAATGATATCAGCACAGTACATGTGCAGAATGTGAGGTAGTTATGAAAAAAGCAGCAGTATTACTTTTATGCTCGTTCCTTCTCATGAACTGTTTAACAGGATGCGGTGTTAACGATAACAATAACAATTCCGCAACAAATCCAAACAGCACAAATCAGAATGGAACCACAGATGATAATAACGGTATGGACAATAACGATAATAAAAATAATAACAACAATACAAATGATGTGAACGACAGGGGCGACAACCTGGGAGATGATATCATAGACGGAGCAGAGGATATCGGAAATGGTGTCGAGAATGCGGTTGATGATATAGTAGATGTTACAAATGCTCCGACAAACGCAGCACGATAAAAAGATTTGTAAGTTTTCAGAACGTTCAAAAAAATAAGCTTCGGTTATTGCCGGAGCTTATTTTTAATGGCATCACAGTGAAAAAGAAGAAACTCAAAGAAGAGACCGGCAGCCATCCAAAGAGGAAAGTAATCCAGACGTATAATGCCTTTGTAATTCATTGCGGCATAAGTATAATCCCAGGGACAGCTGTTAAATAATAACAGAATTGTACCGGCAATGTATTCAACGGAGATTATGAGGATACCATAAATAAATGCTCTGAAAAAAACATGTAGCTTTTTTATCCCCTTATATATGGGACTGATAAAGGCAGCCATTCCGTATATGGGAAACATCCATAGGGATGTGGTGCTGGTAAGTTTGGAATTCCCCTGCAACAACGATATGAGACCGGTGTATGCACATTCAATACACCATCCTGTAAAGCCGCATAATATAAAGTTTTCAATTGATTTTCTCATATGACATACCTCAAAATAATACTTGCATTATTTTATTCTTAACATTTCAAATAAAAATATACTGTTTTATCGGTGACAAAAGAGGGAAATTGGGTTACTATAATATGTAATGACTGCAAAAAGCGTAGCGTTTGCGAGTTTGACTCAATTTGGAGGACGTATTATGGAAATTGAAAAAAAGTTTACTATTAAAAAAATTCCGGAGAATCTTGAACAATATGAATATGCGGATATGATACAGGGATATCTTCTGAGAAAACCTGTTGTAAGAGTGCGAAAAAAGAATGATGAATATATTCTTACGTACAAATCAAAGCTTGATGATGGCAGCGGTCCAATTGTAAATATTGAAGAAGAATTTCCACTGACGGATGAGGGATTTTATCATCTTCTTAAAAAATGTGACGGAAACATAATTGTGAAAAGAAGATATTTTATACCTCTGGAGGAAAAATATAAAGGATGCTATGCCGAAAGTGGGAAGCCTCTTGTGTGTGAGCTGGATGTGTTCGATGATTATCTTAAAGGACTTGTATTTGCAGAAGTCGAATTTAGCAGTGAGGAAGAAGCAGAAGCATTTGTAATGCCTGATTGGTTTGATACAGATGTAACACATGACAAACACTATTCCAATGGATATCTGTCAGAAACAAAGTAATTTATAAAATTATTTTTTTGGAAAAAAGAAGATAAAATATAATCAAAGTGCTTATATTATCTAAGTAAATTCAACATATTGCTAATTAAAAAATATTTGTGATTTTTTTATAATACAAAAGGTTATTAAAATTTACAAATACGTATGATAAAGCGAGGACAATATGTTGTTAGCAATTTGGGACCAGGATGATAATGGTCTGGATAATGTATTTGCCACTATGCTGTCAACTACAGCAGTTCACTTGCATCCCTGCAAAATCACACTGATGGAAAATTCTTCTTCCGAAACAATGTTGGGAGACATGATTTTCGGAAAGAATTATTCTCAAGTAATGAGAGAACATACGGTTTACAGCACCGGTCGAAATATTGAAGAAACAGCGGCAAGGACAGCGGCAGACAAATATGAGAGAAGAGTCAAAAATAAATACTTTCTGGAGGTGATAGAAAATGGTTTGTATTATATTCCGCAATTGAATGAACCTAATAAATCAGCTTTCGATTATTCTTTTTATAACAAATTTTATACTTTCATTGAGGAATCACAGAATTTATGTGACTGCACCATGGTTTGTACTGATAAAGGGCAGTGCCTTTCCTCTCCTTATATTCTGGACTTTGCAAATCTGGTTCTGGTTATTATGTCTTTATCCCATCAAAAATTTGTTGAATTTCTTGATAAATACCACTCCATTGTTCAAAAATGCCTGTTTGTTATTATGAAGCCGTTTTATCTGGATCAGACAGAAATAAAAAAAATCTTTTTAGGTCTAAAAATCCCAGGAAACAGAATTATTATTATTCCGTGTACGGAATGTCTTGAAGCACATATCCAAAAAGGTAAAATTGTTGATTATATAAAAAATAATATTGACTGTCAAAGGGGTACCAGTGAATATTTGTTAATAAACAGAATAAAAAAAACCGTACAGACAGTTCTGGGGAAGAACTGGGGTGGTATCAGTTATCAGGCACAACAAATCAGTTCATTACTCAACCAACGAGATTATTCAGAATTCAGGTATAAAAAACTTGAGTACAGTTTTGGTAATGATAAAGAAAATACAAAAGATTCAAATAAATAACAGTCTTTGCTTTTTCTTTTATATGTGTTATAATCACATTTAGTTTGTTTTTCATAATGAGAAAAATTTAGTAATCTGAATGTGAGGTATTTACGCATGAAAAATAAGACAAAGGGTATTTTACAACTTCTGGCAGTGATTTTGGTAATTGCCGCTTTAGGAGTATATGCTTATGTCGGTGAAGTAAATGATAAGGTTCCCGGCGTAAGGGACATTGGACTCGGACTTGATTTGGATGGTGGCTTAAGCATAACCTATGAAACTGCCGAAGAAAAACCTGATGCAGAGAAATTGTCCATGACAATATACAGAATGCAGCAGCGTGTGGAAAATTACAGTACTGAGGCACAGGTATACCAGAGAGGTGACAATCGTATCTGTGTAGATATTCCCGGAGTTGATAATGCAGAAAAAATTCTTGAAGAACTTGGTGATTCCGGTAATGTATATTTTATCCTTGGTGAGGGAGAAAGTGGAGTTGCCAATATTGTAAGAAATTCTGATGGTAACTTTAGTCTGACACGTTCCATGGATGAAATTATTGCTGCCGGAGACTGTATTCTTGACGGACAGGATATTCAGGGTGCAGAGGCAATGTACACTCAGTCACAGTCTGCTACAGGTGGTACATCATACTTTGTTGAATTAAAGCTTAAGAGTTCGGGTAAAGATAAGTTTTATAAAGCAACAACTGAAGTATCCCAGTACTATTATGCATCTGAAGGTTCCGATAATTATTATAAAGGTATTTTAGCCATTGTTTATGACGGTGAAGTTATCAGTGCCCCAAGATGTGAAGAACCAATTGATAGCGATACTGCTACAATTTCAGGCGACTTCTCTTATGAAGAGGTAAGTACAGTTGCAACAACTATTCAGATCGGAGCACTTCCGCTTGAACTTCATCAGCTTCAGTACAGTATTGTAGGTGCACAGCTTGGTTCTGATGCGCTTGAAACAATTCTGCTGGCAGGAATAATTGGAATTATTTTAATTATTTTATTTATGATAATTATCTACAAGCTTCCGGGTATATGTGCAGGAATTTCTCTTATTATTTATACAGGACTTGTTATCCTTTGTCTCATAGTTTTTGATGTTACACTTACACTTCCGGGTATTGCAGGTATTATTCTTTCAATCGGTATGGCGGTAGATGGGAATATTATTATCTTTACAAGAATCAAGGAAGAATTAAGAGCAGGTAAAACAGTACGTTCTGCAATTAAGCTTGGTTATGGTAAAGCAACATCTGCGATTATTGATGGAAACGTAACTACTCTTATTGCTGCAATCGTACTTTATGTGAGAGGCTCAGGAACAATTAAGGGCTTCGCCATTACTCTTGCAATCGGTATTGTTCTTTCTGTAATTTCTTCATTGTTAATTACAAGATTCATTATGAACATGACTTTCAATCTTGGATTTACAAAAGAAAAGCATTACGGCATAATGAAGGAAACTAAAGTCTACAATTTTACAAAACACTGGGTTAAATATCTGATTATTTCCGGTGTGATGATTCTTGCAGGTTTTGTGGGTCTTATTGTAAATAATGCATCTACGGGAAAGATATTAAATTACGGTCTTGATTTTGTGGGCGGAACTTCTGTTGAGGTTTATTTTGACCAGACACCTCCTACAAACAGTGAGATAGAAGAGCTTTCTGCAGGTGTTCTTGGTTCAACTCCTCAGGTTGTTCAGGTTGACGGTGAAAATGCAATTATCATTAAAACCGATAATATGATTACACAGGACAGTGAGGATTCAGCAATCGCTAAGCTTAAATCTAAGCTTTATGACATATATGGGGTAACAGATGACAAGATTCAGGTAGAAAGTATCAGTGCTTCTGTTTCTGATGAAATGAAAGCAGATGCTATCTGGGCAGTTGTTATTGCCGGTATCTGTATGCTGATTTATATCTGGATAAGATTTAAAAACCTTGCATTTGCAACCAGCTCTGTACTTGCACTTCTCCATGACGTACTGGTTGTATTTATGATTTACTCTGTATGCAGAATAACAGTAGACAATTCATTTATTGCCTGCATGCTTACAATTGTGGGTTATTCCATTAATGCTACTATTGTTATTTTCGACAGAATTCGTGAAAATCTTAAAGCCAGAACCAAAAAGCAGACACTGGATGATATTGTAAACCTTTCAATCAGTGAAACTCTTACAAGAAGTATTAATACTTCCGTTACAACTCTTATTGCAGTTGTAATGATTGTTATCCTTGGTGTTGATTCCATACGTGAATTCGCCATTCCGTTAATGGCCGGTATGATTTGCGGAGCATATTCCTCTGTGTGTATTGCCGGTACACTTTGGCTGTTCTTTATGAAAAGAAGTAAAAAGGATTCGGAACAGGCATAATAATTAATGATGAAATGAATGCCCCTTGTGTCCGGCGGATACAAGGGGATTTTTAGGAGGACGCAGTGAAAGAAACATGGATGCTGAAAAATAAGTCGGCAGATTTTAAACATATCTGTGAAACCTTTAACGTCAGCCTTCCTATGGCAAGACTTATTGTCAATAGGGGATACTGTGAGGATGATGACATACATAATTATCTCTATCCGGATTTAAAACAGCTTCCTTCCTATACTTTGTTAAAAGATATAAACAAAGCTGTAAGCATTATAAAAAAAGCAATTGATAATGGTTCCCATATCAGAATAATCGGAGATTATGATGTGGACGGTGTAACCTCTACTTATTTGTTGATGCAGGCACTTGAGGAATTGGGAGCATATGTATCCTACAGAATTCCGGACAGAATAGCAGATGGATACGGAATAAGTTTCGGAATGATTGATGAGGCTTTGACCGACGGAATTGATTTGATAATAACCTGTGATAATGGAATTGCTGCAGGAGCCCAGATTGAATATGCAAAACAACAGGGACTTATGGTAGTTGTAACCGATCATCATGATATTCCGGAAGTATTGCCTCCTGCAGATTGTATTATTAATCCTAAACAGACAGATTGTGATTATCCGAATAAGGGAATTTGCGGAGCAGTTGTTGCTGCAAAACTTTGTGAAGCTCTTTTCTCTGAATATGGATTTGGTGGTTTTATTGAAAAGCATCTGGATATTCTTGCTATGGCAACCGTATGTGACGTTATGGAACTTACGGGAGAGAACAGGGTAATTGTTAAACTGGGACTTGAAGAAGTTAATAAGAAAACCAATATGGGATTAAAGGCATTAATTGAAGTAAACGGTCTTCAGTTTAAGAAAATATCCTGTTATCATCTTGGCTTTGTTTTAGGCCCCTGTCTGAATGCTACCGGAAGACTTGAAACAGCTGATTCCGGTGTTGAACTTTTACGCACGGACAATCCGAAAGATGCTCGGTGTCTTGCAGAACATTTAAAAGAGTTAAATGAAATTCGTAAAGATAAAACTCAAAAAGGAATTGAAAAGGCTGTTGATACCATAGAATATGGTCCCGATAAAGATGATTCCGTACTGGTTGTATATATTAGCGGATGCCATGAAAGTCTTGCCGGAATTATTGCCGGGAGAATTCGTGAAAAATACAACCGTCCAACAATTATTTTTACACAGAGTATGGCTGATGATGAGGTATTAAAGGGTTCAGGCAGAAGCACAGAGGTCTACAACATGTTTCAGGAAATCAGTAAATGCCGCAATCTGTTACTAAAATTTGGAGGCCATCCAATGGCTGCCGGGCTTAGTATACGCAGGGATAATCTGGAACAGTTCAGGAAAGAGCTTAATGAAAACTGTACTGTTGATTTATCTGCTGCAGTGAAAAAGGTTTTAATAGACATAAGAATGATTCTTTCGTATTCTGACCACCGCTTTGTAAATGAACTTGAGCTTTTGGAACCTACCGGAAACGGAAACGAAAAGCCTGTTCTGGCAGACAGTAATGTAATTGTTAAGCGCATACAAAGATTTGGTAAAGAAGCAAATTTTCTGAAAATGGATGTTACGGACAGTAACGGAGTTCCTGTAACAGTTAAAATGTTTACACGTACAGAAGATTTTATTTCTGAATTTGAAAAGGTTTATGGTCGGGAAAGTCTGAACAATACTTTTAACGGAAAAGGAAATGAAAAGGTTCATTTCATATACTATCCGGAATTAAATGAGTATAACGGAATAACCTCGGTGCAGATTCACATTAACAGCTGGATGTTTCCTGAGGACAGTAAAAAATCGGAACAGTCAGATAAAGAAAATGACAACTTACGTAATAAAGCAAATGAAAAAAATAATTATGCACAGAAAACAAAATCCGGTAGATGTTATATCTTTGGAGCAGGCTCTCTGTCTGAACTTCCGGTAGTACCGAAAGAAGATGACTATATTATAGCTGCTGATGGTGGCTATGAGCATGTACTCAGGCTGGGTCTTGTGCCGGATGAACTAATAGGGGATTTTGATTCACTTACGGATGCATTTAAAGCAAAAGTACCTGATTCCACAAAAATTACCCGTTTCCCTGTTGAAAAGGATGATACCGACACGGCATTAGCCGTAAAAAAAACCATTGAAAAGGGTTATAATACTATATATCTTCTTGGATGCACCGGAGGAAATCGTATTGAACATACACTTGCCAATATCTCCCTTCTGGGTTACGGCGCAGAAAAGAATGTCAGAATCTATATGTTTGACGGAAATAGCACAATGATGGCTGTTAAAAACAAAAAAGTTGTTTTTGATGAAAAGTGCAGCGGTAATCTTTCTGTATTTGCATTTGGTGGTGAAGCGTTTGGTGTTACTGTGAAAAATCTGAAATATACCCTTGATGATGCAGAACTGTTTCCGGAGGTGTCCTTGGGAGTCAGCAATTCATTTATAGGAAAAAAAGCAGAAATAAGTGTTAAGAAGGGCACTCTTTTGATAGTGGGAGATTATTTGCCAAAATTGATTACAATAGAATAAAGGCAATAAAAATGCGGAATACCATGTAAGAGTATTCCGCATCGTTGTTTTTACTGATTTGTAATTCATGATTCCCACAGTTATATGGTGCAGCTTTAGGAATTAGCTTCACGTCTGAGACGGATTAATACAGAAGCAACTCCCGGGATAAGGAGAACTACAATTGTAAGGAGCATTTCTGCACCGATAAAGCTGAAGTTATAAACGATTGGGTATATAGATGTCAGGCTCTTTGGGAAATTATCCGGCATGTAGTCCATCCAGAACATGTATCCACCGATTGAATGACTGATGCCACGAACTACGGCTCCTACGGCATATCCAATAATCAGTCCTTTTTTACTGAGATGTTTTTCGCCTGTCTCATGGTTTTTGTCCTTCATGTTTCTGAATAATCCACTGAAGCCTAAAGCAGCAAAGGCAAAAATATAATCAAAGAAAACCTGCAGAGGACTTAAAAGCCATGGATCCTGAATTAACTGAAGAATACCGTAGGCAAGACCGCAAAGGACACCGGTTTTAACGCCAAAACAGTAGCCGATATAAGTAATAAAAAACATGCTGAAAAGAGTAATGCTTCCGCCGTAAGGCATTTCGAAAAGTTTGAGATTACTGCATACATATGCCAGTGCAATACAGACTGCACAGACAACCAGCTTTTTCGTGCCGAAGGCAGTAAGACTTTTAGTTTTGTTACTCTTTTTGCCGGTATCTTCTTTTTTATCGGCATCATCTGATGTAAGCTTTTTGGCAAGAAGAATACCGATGATTACAAGAATTACTGCAAGAATAATCATTACAATCATTCCGTTTTTAGTAAAAGCAAAATTTCCCGGATATTCTTCATTCTCATTAAGGAAAAAGCTTGTAATACTAGAAATAAACATAAAAAAACCTCCTGAAGCTTTTGCCTGGAGGGGAACTTAAAGGGAATTGTTACGAAAGCTTAACCGGTATTTGTTTCGTAATATTAACCTGCTTCCTTACGCCGGTATTAACCGGATCAAGTAATAAGGGTCAGTGAATTCACTTCTCAGCATAAGCGCCCCTAGCAAATATTATGTTATGCGGTTTCCCGCAGAGACAATCTTATTACAAATTCTTTATAAAGTCAACATAAAAATAAAAGAACGTGTATTGTTGTGTTACAAAAGTATTGCATAATTCATCTTATAATTGTAAAATACTGAGATGGAGGTTGTAATAAAAGGTAATAAATCGAAAAACGGAGGTTTGTATGAGATTATTCATAAAAAACGGACTGGTAGTTGATCCGGCAAACCATATCAATGATGTCAGAAATATTTTGATTGAAGACGGTATCATTGTTAATAACAATGCTGATGTGAATGAAGCTGCCGACAAAACCATTGACGCAGAAGGTCTTGTTGTAATGCCTGGCTTTGTAGATTTGCATGTTCATTTCCGCGATCCGGGGTTTACTCATAAAGAAACAATAGAAACCGGTTCCATGGCGGCTGCCCACGGCGGAGTTACTTCGGTCTGTACCATGCCGAATACAAAGCCGGCAACGGATTGTGGAGAAGTAGTATCGTATGTTATAAATGAAGGAAAAAAATACGGCTATACCAACATTTTCCCTGTTGGAGCCATAACAGTAGGTCAGGAAGGCAAAGTTCTTACTGATTTTAAAGAAATGAAAGAAGCGGGAGCGGTTGCGTTATCTGAAGACGGAAAATCAGTAATGGATATATTCCTGTATAAAGAGGCTATGAAAAATGCCGCTGAAAATAATCTCCCTGTAATGGCTCATTGTGAAGACAGAAATCTTGTTAAAGGTGGTGTAATAAATGCCGGAGCAAAGCAGGAAGAACTTGGTTTGCCCGGAATTACAAACAGCGTTGAGGATGTAATTACTGCACGAGATATTTTCCTTGCAGGAGAAGCAGGAGCAGCACTTCATTTATGCCATTGCTCTACAAAGGGGGCAGTATGGCTTGTCAGAATGGCAAAACAAATGGGAATGAAGGTTACTGCTGAGGTTTGTCCTCATCATTTCATTCTTTGCGATGAAGATATTCCATGTGATGATTCCATGTATAAAATGAATCCTCCTCTTCGTTCCAGAGAAGATAAAGAGGCTCTGATTGAGGGCCTTAAAGATGGAACAATGGAAGTAATTTCCACAGATCATGCACCTCACAGTGCTGAAGAAAAGCAGAAAGGCTTTTCCGGTTCTCCATTCGGAATCGTTGGATTGGAAACATCTTTTGCCTTAAGTTATACAGAACTTGTTGAAACCGGTATACTGACGCTGTCAGAGCTTGTTGAAAAAATGAGTGTAAACCCATCCGGAATCATTGGAATAGACAGAGGTAATCTTGGAGTAGGAAAAACTGCGGATATTTGTATTGCCGATATCAGCAATGAATATGAAATCAATCCAAACGATTTTTATTCCATGGGCACAAATATGCCTTATGCAGGAAGAAAGGTTAAAGGAAAAATTCTTCATACTGTTCTTGGTGGCAGAGTAGTACTTGAAGACGGATTGATTGTACTTCCGGAAGAATAAAAAATAATGTTTGATATAAATATTAAAAATCTGAAAAGAATACGAAAATAAACGGAGGAAAATAAATGATTAATAAATTAGTACAGGAAATAAAAAATAAAAAGGCACCGGTGGTAGTTGGTCTTGACCCTACACTTGCCATGGTACCTGATTGTATAAAGGAAAAGGCTTTTAAAGAGTTCGGAGAAACTCTTGAGGGTGCTGCAGAAGCGATCTGGCAGTTTAACAAGGCTATAGTAGACAGCACTTATGATCTTATTCCTGCTGTAAAGCCACAGGTTGCAATGTATGAGCAGCTTGGTGTTCCGGGTGTAGAGGTTTTCAAAAAAACAGTTGATTACTGTAAGGAAAAGGGACTTGTTGTTATCGGTGATGTTAAGAGAGGCGATATCGGATCAACTTCTGCCGCATATGCAACAGCTCATCTTGGTAAAGTAATGGTTGGCAGCAAGGCTTGCTACGGTTTCAATGAAGATTTTGCAACTGTAAATCCGTATCTTGGTTCAGATGGTATCAATCCTTTTCTTGAAGTATGTAATGAGGAAAAAAAGGGTATTTTTGTTCTTGTTAAGACAAGTAACCCAAGTAGTGGTGAGTTCCAGGATAAGCTGATTGACGGCAGACCTCTTTATGAAATAGTTGGTGAAAAGGTTGCTGAATGGGGCAACGCATGCATGGGTGATGATTACAGCTATGTTGGCGCTGTTGTCGGAGCAACGTATCCTGAAATGGGAAAAGTACTTCGTAAAATTATGCCTAAGGCATATATTCTTATTCCAGGCTACGGTGCCCAGGGTGGGAAGGCAGCAGATTTGCTCCCGTATTTCAATGAGGATGGACTTGGTGCAATAGTAAACTCCAGTCGTGGTATTATTGCTGCATACAAAAATGCTAAATACAATTTTGCTCCGGAAAATTTTGCAGAAGCATCAAGAAAGGCTGTTGTTGATATGATTGAGGATATTAACAGTATATTTTAATCAGTCTTTGTTTTAGCTTTAAATTTTATAATCCTGTAAGCAATATATGTTAAAACAGGAAATAAAATACAAATTAGTAAAATGTATTTATAGTTTTTATAGTAGGAGATAACTATTGACCAGTTGTTTCCCAATATATAACCGCAGGCTATGAGCACGCTGTTCCATGTTATGATACCAAGAAATGACCATGTGAGATATTCATGTCTTGGCATTTGTGCCAGTCCTGCGGCAAAAGCAATATAGGTTCTGAAAAGAGGAATTATTCTGCTTATACACACAGCATATTTTCCTCTTTTTTCAATAAAAGCAGTACATTTTGCCAGGGTTTCCGGATTGAAGTTAATAATTTTCTTTTTTTTATATGGCGATAAATTCTTTATCGCTGCCTTTTTCATAAGCTTATTTCCTAAATACAGGGAAATAATATATATTAGATAGGTTCCCGCAAGACCGGCTATGGAACATACAATTGTCACCGGAATAAAACCCATTCCCGCAGCTGCAGCCGCTGCTCCGGACAGTGGAAGCACTATTTCACTGGAAACCGGAAAACAGGCATATTCCAGAAACACGATTATTATCATGGCATAAATACCGTATTGTGTAATAAATGAAATCATATTTTCTATTTTAACCCATACCGGATTATATATACCCGGAGGCTGCATCAATTGTTAATTTATATGAATATAATAAAAAATCATTCATATGAGTAAAGTCATTTGTGTATAAACAGTTGACTTATTTCTCCAAAAAGGTATAATGAAAGAATGGAAAAAAATTAATTAAATTTAATATATAAACGGAGGACAGAATGGTTAGTTATAATCCAAAAGATATTGAAAAGAAGTGGCAGGATATTTGGGATGAAGAAAAAGCATTCGAAGCAACCGATGATTATTCAAAGCCTAAATATTATGCTCTTGTAGAATTCCCTTATCCAAGTGGACAGGGTCTTCATGTAGGTCATCCGAGACCATACACTGCTCTTGATATTGTTGCAAGAAAAAGAAGAATGCAGGGCTACAACGTTCTTTACCCAATGGGGTGGGATGCGTTTGGTCTGCCGACAGAAAACTATGCAATTAAGAATCACATTCATCCGAAGGAAGTTACAAAGAACAATGTTGCCAGGTTTAAGCAGCAGTTAAAGAGTCTTGGATATTCTTTTGACTGGAACAGAGAAATTAATACAACCGATCCGGATTATTACAAGTGGACTCAGTGGATTTTCCTTAAACTTTTTAAAGCAGGACTTGCTTATAAAACTGAAATGCCTATTAACTGGTGTACATCCTGTAAAGTTGGCCTTGCAAATGAAGAAGTTGTAAACGGCGTTTGTGAACGTTGTGGTTCAGAAGTAGTTCGTAAGGTTAAGAGTCAGTGGATGCTTAAAATCACTGATTATGCACAGAAACTGATTGATGATCTTGACAATGTTGACTATATTGAAAAAGTAAAGGTTTCCCAGAAAAACTGGATTGGCCGTTCTCAGGGTGCAGAGGTGGATTTTGCACTTGCCGGGCTTGATGAGAAATTGACAGTATATACAACCAGACCGGATACACTTTTTGGTGCAACTTACATGGTTATTTCTCCGGAACATCCGCTTATTGACAAATATAAGGACAGACTTAATAATTACCAAGATATTCTTGCGTACCGTGAACAAGCTGCCAGAAAGTCTGATTTTGAAAGAACAGAGCTTGCCAAGGATAAGACCGGCGTTCTTCTTGATGGAATTAGAGCAATTAATCCTGTTAACGGAAAAGAAATTCCAATCTGGATTTCTGATTATGTATTAATGACCTATGGTACAGGTGCCATTATGGCAGTGCCTGCTCATGATGATCGTGACTGGGATTTCGCGAAGAAGTTTGGTCTTCCTATGATTGAAGTGGTTGCAGGCGGAAACATTGAAGAGGCTGCATTTACTGATGTCGCAACCGGAAAACTGATTAATTCCGGATTCCTTGATGGACTTGAGGTTGCTGATGCTAAAAAGGCAATTATAAAATATCTTGAGGATAATAAGCTTGGTCACAGCAAGGTTAATTTCAAGCTCCGTGACTGGGTATTTTCCCGTCAAAGGTATTGGGGAGAGCCTATTCCGATTGTAAAGTGTCCATGTTGCGGTTATGTACCTGTTCCTGAAGAGGAACTTCCTCTTATGTTACCTGAAGTAGACAGCTATATGCCAACAGACAATGGTGAATCTCCGATTGCAGCAATGCGTGACTGGGTTGAAACCACTTGTCCTAAGTGTGGTGGCCCGGCTGAGAGAGAAACCGATACCATGCCACAGTGGGCAGGTTCCTCATGGTATTTCCTAAGATATATTGACCCTCACAATAAAGATGCTTTTGCATCAAAGGAAGCTTTAAATTATTGGATGCCTGTTGACTGGTACAACGGAGGCATGGAGCATACTACACTTCATCTGCTTTATTCCAGATTCTGGCACAAGTTCCTGTATGATCAGGGTTATGTAAATACTCCTGAACCATACATGAAAAGAACTTCCCACGGAATGATTCTCGGTGAGAATGGCGAGAAAATGAGTAAGTCCAGAGGAAATGTAGTAAACCCGGATGATATTGTCAACGAATTTGGTGCAGACACACTGAGAACTTATGAAATGTTTATCGGAGCATTTGATCTTGCAGCTTCCTGGAGTACAGAAGGTGTAAGAGGATGTAGAAGGTTCCTTGACCGTGTATGGAAACTTCAGGATATGATTACAGATGAGGAAGAATACTCCAAAGAACTTGAAGTAAAGGTTCATCAGACAATTAAAAAGGTTTCCAATGACTTTGAGACACTTAAGTTTAATACTGCTATTGCGTCTTTAATGTCTCTTGTAAATGAATTCTACAAAATAGGTAAAGTTACAAAGGGCGAATACAGAACATTGTTACTGCTCCTTAATCCTGTTGCACCTCATATTACTGAAGAATTATGGAGCATTTATGGAGATGGCAGAAGAGCTTATCAGAATTCATGGCCTGAGTATGATGAAGCAAAAACTGTAGAAAATACAGTTGAAATTGCAGTACAGATTAATGGTAAGGTTAAGGCTCAGATAATGGTGGGTCTTGATGAGGACAATGAAAGTGTTAAGGCTAAAGTTTATGCCAATGAAATAATTGCTTCCCTGACTGCAGGAAAGAATATTGTAAAAGAGATTTATGTAAAGGGAAGAATTTACAATATTGTTGCTAAATAGTTTTTTCACATTTAAAAGATAAAATCCGGCTGAATTCGGAAAAACTTTGAAAGGTTTCCGGTTCAGCCGTATTTTTTGAAAAATTTATATTTCTTTAAAATTCTTTATAAACAGAATAATTGTATGTAGTAATCAAGTGTGTTATAATGTCTCATAACTAACTTAAATTTTTTTGACACAGCCTAGCTGTTCAAGAATGGAGGGAGAATGAAATATCACAGTCAAAGTGCAGAAAGTGTGTTACAAAACCTGTCGGTTGATGTGACTAAAGGATTGGATACTGCACAGGTAAAAGAACGTCAGGAAAAATTTGGACCTAATAAGCTTAATGAACAAAAGAAGAAAACTATTGTACAGAGATTTTTTGACCAGTTCAAAGATGCCATGATTTTGATTTTAATTGCTGCGGCAATTATTTCTTTTATTATTGCATGTTATGAAAAAGATCCTATGGAGTTTTTTGAGCCCGGATTAATTCTTTTAATTGTTATTTTAAATGCAATTATGGGTGTAATGCAGGAAAGTAAGGCTGAAAAAGCACTTGATGCATTAAAAAATTTGTCTGCACCTCATGCGCGAGTTATTCGTGAAGGAGTTGAACAGGTTATAGAAGCTGCTGAACTGGTACCGGGAGATATTATCCACCTTGAGGCAGGTGATTTTATTCCGGCTGATGCAAGATTGATTCACAGTGTCAGCATTAAAAGTGAAGAGTCGGCACTGACAGGGGAATCCGTTCCGGCTGAAAAAGATGCCCTTGAAGAAGTAAAGGAAAATGCACCGTTAGGTGACAGAACAAATATGGTGTACTCAGGCTGTAGCATTACCTATGGAACGGCTACTGCAGTTGTTACTGCAACCGGTATGGACACAGAGATGGGGCGTATTGCAAACCTTCTTGATGGAGAGAATAACAGTCAGACACCATTGCAGAAAAAACTTGCACAGCTTGGAAAATATTTGGGATTTATGGCACTTGTAGCTTGTGCTGTGATTTTTGTTGTAGGTATAATGAATGGTATTCCTGTCATGGAAATTTTTATGACTGCTGTTTCACTTGCTGTATCAGCTATTCCCGAAGGACTTCCTGCAATTGTTACTATTGTACTTTCAATTGGTGTTCAGAGAATGGTTAAGAAGAATGTCCTTATCAGACGCCTTCCTGCTGTTGAAACTCTTGGAAGTGCATCTGTTATCTGTTCCGATAAAACAGGTACATTGACACAAAATAGAATGACCCTCGTTAAAGCTTTTGCTGAGGAGGGTTCAGACATCGAAGATATAAACGGTCAAAATTCTCCGGAAGTAATAAAACTGCTTCAGTATGCTACCCTTTGCTGTGACAGTTCAGTTGTTTTTGATGGAGAAAACCAGCAGCATATCGGTGATCCGACTGAAACTGCAATTATTGTGGCTGCTCACAAATATGGCATGGAAAAGGATGAATTAAATCAGAAGTATGAACGTATTTTTGAACTTCCTTTTGATTCTGACAGAAAACTCATGTCAACAGTAAACAAAATTGATGGGAAAAATATTGTAATTGTCAAAGGTGCTTTTGATGTAATGGCATCACGTTGTGTTAATGGTAATCTCAAAAAAGCAAAGCAGATTACTGAAACCATGAGTGAATGTGCACTTCGTGTCCTTGCAGTAGGCTACAGAGAAGTGGAGGCATTATCTGAGAATATCTCCTCTGATGAACTTGAAAAAGACCTTACCTTTATGGGTCTTGTGGGCATGATTGACCCTCCCAGACCGGAAGCCAAGCTGGCAGTTGCAACCTGCAGAAAGGCAGGAATAAAACCGGTTATGATTACCGGAGACCATGTAATTACAGCCACTGCAATAGCAAAAGAACTTGGTATTTATCTGGAAGGAGACCGTTCAATAACAGGTACTGAACTGGATGCAATGACAGACCGTGAGCTTGATGAAGAAGTTGAGCATATTTCTGTTTATGCCAGAGTTTCTCCTGAAAACAAGATTCGTATTGTAAAAGCATGGCAGAGAAAAGGTCAGATTGTATCAATGACCGGTGATGGTGTAAATGATGCGCCTGCACTAAAGGCTGCTGACATCGGCTGTGCAATGGGTATTACAGGTACAGATGTTGCAAAAGGTGCAGCTGATATGACTCTTACTGATGATAATTTCGCTACAATAGTGGATGCAGTAAGAGAAGGCAGAGGAATCTATGAAAACATTAAGAAGGTAGTAGCTTTCCTTCTTGGAACCAATATTGGTGAGGTTATTACTGTTTTTGTTGCCATGCTGTTATGGCATAAATCACCGCTTTTGTCTATGCAGCTGTTATGGATTAACCTTGTTACAGACAGTCTTCCTGCAATCGCTCTTGGAATGGAAGCAGTGGAAGCAGATGTAATGGATAAAAAACCTAAGCCGGCAAATGAAAGTATTTTTGCTCATGGACTTGGTGTGAGAATTGTACTTCAGGGCTGTATGTTTGCAATATTAACTCTGGTTGGATTTAAGTTCGGTGAAACGATGGGGGGCTCACTGGAAGCAGGACGTACGGTGGCATTTTTCGTTCTTTCATTGTCACAGGTTATTCATTCCTTTAACATGAGATCCGAACATTCCCTGTTTAAAATCGGTGTGTTCGGTAATAAAATGTTAAATAAAGCGGCCCTTGTATCAATAGTACTTGTTGCGCTTGTTTTGTTCACACCTGTAAGAGTTGCTTTTGGTCTGGTAAAGCTTCCTTTTAATTTATACTTAATCGCTCTGGCTCTTATTTTTACACCTGTTTTAGTTATGGAAATTACAAAATTAACAGGTCTCGTAAAGCCGGGAAAAACATCATAAATGATAAAAATATAAATTTACTTATATAGAATTGGAGATATTTATGAACACATATCATGTTCCTGTACTGGGAATAGTTAAACCAAACGAAACAATCAGTGTTAATGTGCCCGGTTCAAAATCTATAACAAACAGAGCATTGCTTCTTGCAGCAATGTCTGATGGAACCAGTACTTTAAAGGGATGTTTATTTAGTGATGATTCTAAATATTTCCTTCAGTGCCTTAGTACACTTGGATTTAAAACTGATGCAGACGAAAGCACAGGAACTGTTATAATCACCGGACTTGGTGGAAGAATACCGGTAAAAAAAGCAGAAATATATGTTGGCAGTGCAGGAACAGCAGCAAGATTTCTTGTTGCAATGCTTGCTTTTGCGGATGGAGAATATATAGTACATTCTTCCGACCAGATGAAAAAAAGACCAATGCTTCCCCTTATTACAACTTTGCGTGAGGCAGGGGCAGAAATAACCTGTCTGGAAGAAGAAGGACATTTTCCCTTAAAAATAAAAGGTGTTTCTGATTCTGACAGACTGCCGCCTGTTATGACTGTAAATATAGATAAAAGTTCTCAGTTTTTAAGTGCACTTTTAATTGCGGCAGGAACTCTGAAAAAAGAAATCAGTATTGAAATTAGCGGCAATCATGGTCTTGCTTATGTTGATATGACAGCAGCAATGATGAAAGACTTTGGTGTAAATGTGATTGCAGAAAAAGAAAACAAAGTGGCCTATCATTTTTCCGGAAAAGAAACTTATAATGCACTAAATTACAACATTGAACCTGATATGTCTGCAGCAGCATATTTCTATGGACTGGCTGCAGTAACGGGGGCAGGTGTAATTGTAAATGGAGTGCATGAAAAAATGCTTCAGGGAGATGTTGCTTTCCTTGATGTTCTGGCGAATATGGGATGTCTTGTTGAGGAGTCGGAAGAGGGTACTATGCTTTGGGGACCTGAGAACGGGGCTCTTGAAGGGGATTTTGAAATTGACATGTCCTCTTTTTCTGATCAGGCACTTACTCTTGCTGCAATTGCACCATATGCAGATGGCGCAATCACAATTTCAGGAATATCCCATATCAGATTTCAGGAATGTGACAGAATAAAAGCAATTAGACATAATCTGAAAAAGCTTGGTGTAGAAACTGAAGAAACACAGGATAGTTTGACCATCATTCCTTCAAAACTTCATGGTGGAGAAATTGAAACCTTTGATGATCACAGAGTAGCTATGGCATTTTCATTAACCGGATTAAGAACGGAGGGAGTAACCATACTTAATCCGGAATGTTGCAAAAAAACCTTCAAGGAGTATTTTTCTGTCCTTGACGGTGTTATCCGGAGCTTGAAAAACACTAAGTAACTTATTGTTTTTTGTTTATATACTCACGGATTTTGTTCCACTTGATTTTTTCCTGTGGACTCATATTTTCCATAAGATATTCAATCATAAGCTGGGCTTCTGACTGTGTCAGTGACAGCCCTTCAGCTTTCATTTTTGAGGAGGTCTGCATATATGCCTGCATTGCAGCATTCATGGGCTTTCCTTCCATTTGTTCAAGCATACTAATCAGGTATGCTTTTTTCTTTTCATCAATATTGTTGAATCGCGGGTCGTTTAACCATTTTGCTTTCATTCTTCTTTCTCCATCATCATTTTTACAAATTCAAAGGTTTCCATGCTTTCTTTTGGAAGTAATCCCTTTAACATTTGAAAAGTAGCAGAATTATCCGTTCCGCCATTTTTATCAGGATTTTGAGCTTTCTGCATTTCCTGCATCATTTCCATAAGATTCATCATCTGTTCAAACATAAGAATCTTATCAATAATTTTTAATTCTTCCTGATTGGCATTACATTTTAATTCATTTATAAGCTTATCGCGGTTTGTTACGAGAGGTTCGTTGTGTAAAAAAGAATAGTTTAGAGGAGTGGTAATAGAAGATGCATTTATCTGCAACTCCATAACGGAAAGAAAGGTCAGAAGATGTGGGCGGATATGGGCATTTATATAAGGGCTGACTATCCTCATTAATTTTATCTGCCTTTCGTTCATGCCAAAACTTCCGTTACAGAGGTTACTGTTATTATATTCTTTAAAATTGGAAAAATGACTGTATTATAACGGATAAATTAGATTTTTGTCGGTTATATCAGTAAGAATTTCATTGTAGTACTTGTTAGCTGCGGCTTTGGCCCCTTCTAAATTCATGTCACTGTAATTTCCACACTGAACAGGAGTCGCTCCCGGAATATCACCTTCAAAATCTTTGATAAAAGCAAAAGTTTTCTTAATCAGTGGAACAATTTCTTCAGAGTCATAGTTTCCTGCAAGAATGAGATAGAAGCCTGTTCTGCAGCCCATAGGTCCAAAATAGATAACGCGGCCGGCATATAATGGGTCATTTCTGAGAAAAGTTGCTGCCAAGTGTTCAATGGTATGCATTGTTCCTGTGTCCATAACAGGATCAATATTAGGTCTTGTAAGTCTTAAATCAAAAGTAGTAATAGGTTCATTGCCCGCCATATCCTTTCTGGATACATATATGCCCGGTAATAAACGGGTGTGATCAACTGTAAAACTTGCAATTGTTTTCATTATATATCTGTACGTTTAAACGTAGCTTCCTTTCTAAAAATTCTATTTATAATTTACAATAAAAAAATTAATTGTCAATACTTTACTTGCGGTTAGAATAGTTATAGTGTAAAATGTAACGGTAAACAGGGAATAGTAAATAGTGAGTAGTGAATAGGAAATATCGTCATTAAAAAATTTTGACTGAATCAGAAGTATTTGTGCAGTTTTGTTTACGGAAAGGATATATTTATGGAGAAAAAAGCGTATTCAAAAGTTGGTCTTGGAATGTTAGCCTTTGTAGTGATAATAAATGTTCTTGTCCTTGGAGGTCAATTAGCTCTCATGGGCATTAAAGGAGATGAATCGATTACTGTTGCGGAAGTCCTTGCTTTGAATTTTGTGGCAGAGGTTTTAATTGCACTTCCTGTATACTATTTTATTATCCGAAAAGTACCTGCTGAGACTCCGGAAAAACACAAAATGGGAATCGGCAACATGTTTTCTGCCGTTTGCATAATGTATGCTATTTCTGTATTTGGTGCATATATCAGCACCTTTGTTAATGGAATTTTATTTGATTCTCTTGGCAAGACTTCTTCATCAGATCTTGAAATACTGTTTGAAACAAATTTTGCTTTAACTACACTTTATTGTGTATTGGCAGCTCCTATAGTTGAAGAACTGGTTTTCAGAAAACTTCTCATAGACCGTCTTCAAAAGTACAGCAGAAAATATGCCATTATTTTCTCAGGACTTCTTTTTGGATTAATGCATGGCAATCTTGAGCAGTTTTTCTACACGTTCTTTCTGGGGTTGTTTTTTGCCTTTATCTATTTAAGAACAGGAAAAATTCGCTATTCCATTATACTTCATTTTATTATGAATGGTGTGTCTACACTCCTTCAGTATGTTATGTCAAAAATTATTTTTATAAATGACCTTGATACCCTGACTGCAGATCAGATGATGGATATTCTTTTGAAAAATGAAGATCAGCTTATTTTATTTATGCTCATGGGAATAATAGCCATTGCAGAATATGTATTAGCGTTTGTAGGTTTAATTATTTTAATTGTTAAAAGAAAAAGCTTCACTTTAGGTAATTATGAAAAAACCATTTCTTTAAAAAATGCTTTTATTAACCCGGGTATGATTCTTTCAATTATTGCAATGCTTGCATTAATGATTATGGGATTTGTACTATAGTTTTGTTTCTTTTGTGGGATATTCAGGATATAAATAGAAGATATGTAACGGAGGATAAGAATGGAAATTGTAATTATGGAAGGCTCAACCCTGGGAGATGATGTAAATCTTTCCGGATTTAATTTACTTGGGGACGTGGTTGTATATGAAAAAAGTAATCCTGAAGAAAATGCAGACCGAATAAAGAATGCAGATATTATTGTTGTAAATAAAATTCCGGTAAATGAAGAGCTGCTGAAGAATGCGTCTAAGGTAAAATTAATTAGTCTGACTGCAACAGGAACCAATAATGTTGATTTTGACTATACCAACTCAAGAGGTCTTACTGTCACAAATGTAAGTGGCTACTCAACCCAGTCAGTAGCTCAGCATACATTTGCAATGCTTTTTTACATTTATGAGCATCTTTCACTTTATGATACCTATGTAAAGAGTGGAGAATACAGCAGAGATGATACATTTTCTTTTTTTGGACATAGCTTTCATGAACTGGCAGGTAAAACATGGGGAATAATAGGACTTGGTGCCATTGGAAGGAGAGTGGCTGAAATAGCCCGTTGTTTCGGATGCAGAGTAATATATTTTTCTACTTCGGGAAATAATAACAGTACAGAATATGAGAGAAAAACTCTTGATGAACTGCTTTCACAAAGCGATATTGTATCCATTCATTCTCCTTTAAACAGTTCTACTGAAAACCTGATTTCTGACAAAGAATTTGATATGATGAAAAAAGATGCTGTAATCCTTAATCTGGGAAGAGGCAAGATTGTTGATGAGCCTGCTTTGTATCGTGCACTTTCAGAAAATAAAATAATGGGAGCAGGGCTTGATGTACTTGCTGTTGAACCTATGGATAAAGAAAATCCACTGTTACAGTTCCGGGACAGCGGAAGACTGCTTATAACACCTCATATGGCCTGGGGCACAGTAGAAGCCAGACAAAGATGTGTTGATGAGGTTATTGAAAATATCCGATGTTTTCTTAATGGAGAAGTAAGAAATGTTGTGAAATAAAAATTTAATTTTTTTTTGAAAAACTCTTGATATGAATAGTTACTTTATGTATAATTATGTCACAAACAGGGGGTCTGTATAACCGCAGACCTCCTTTTTATGTATATAGAGATTTTTTCTCTTTATTTATCAAAAAGGATTTTCCGGGAGGTAAATGACTAGATGGGTAATAACATTATTGAACTCAGAAACATCAAGAAAACATTTGATGGTAATGTTGTTGTTGAGGATATTAACCTCGAAATCAAAAAAGGTGAGTTTGTAACTTTTCTTGGTCCGTCAGGTTGTGGAAAGACCACCACTCTTCGTATGATTGCAGGCTTTGAATTGCCTACGGAGGGACAGATTCTTTTAGATGGTAAAGACATCAGTGATGTTCCGCCTTACAAAAGACCAATCAACACAGTTTTTCAGCGCTATGCATTGTTTCCTCACTTAAATGTATTTGATAACATTGCTTTTGGACTGAAACTGAAAACAGTAGAAGTAAAGGACGAAAAAACCGGTGAAACAGTAATTAAGAAGCTGAGCAAAAAGGAGATCAAGGATAAAGTGCAGCATGCACTTACTGTAGTTGACCTTGAAGGCTTTGAAAAAAGAAGTGTAGTAACACTTTCCGGTGGACAGCAGCAGAGAATTGCAATAGCAAGAGCTATTGTTAATGAACCGGAAATTCTGCTTTTGGATGAACCATTGGGCGCATTGGATCTTAAGATGCGTAAAGAAATGCAGCTTGAACTTAAGGCAATGCACAAAGAACTTGGAATTACATTTATTTATGTAACCCATGATCAGGAAGAAGCACTTACAATGTCTGATAAGATTGTTGTAATGTCAGATGGCTGCATACAGCAGATTGGTACTCCGGAGGACATCTATAATGAGCCTGCTAATGCTTTCGTAGCAGACTTTATTGGTGAAAGTAACATCTTCACAGGAAAAATGACCGGGAAACTTCAGGTTAATTTCTGTGGTGTAGATTTTAAATGTGTAGATGATGTACCAAAGAACAAGCCGGTTGAAGTAGTTGTAAGACCGGAAGACATAAAGATGACTGCTCCTGATAAGGGTGCTCTTAAGGGCATTGTTACTTCTGTAGTGTTCAAGGGAGTACATTTTGAAATAACCGTTGAATCAGGTAACTATGAAATCGTCATTCATTCAACTGATTCTGCGAAGGTTGGAGATACAATCGGAATGGATATCGAGCCGGATCTGATTCACATCATGAAACCGGAGTATACCACAAACATTTTCGATGGTGTTATTTCCAAACACAATACTGTTTACTTTGCAGATGGAGAATTTGAGTGTGATGTTACTCAGCTTTATCCTGGTTCACATATTGATGATGAAGAATATCTTATTACCGCAGACGGAGACAAGATTGACCTTACCGATGTTGAGGTTGAGGTTGAAGTTCCGATTTCAGCTGTATCCATGAGCGATAATGAAGATGCCGGTGGAACCTGCGGACACATTATTTCTCTTATTTATAAAGGAGACCACTACACCTATGTGGTTCGTACAAAGAACGAAGAGGACTTTGTTATTACCGATGAGTTCCTCTGGAATGAAAACGACTATGTCAGTGTAGTTGTTGCAAAAGAAAATATTAAGTTAAGACTGAAATAATCCGGAGGTAGAAAGCATTGCATTCTTTTTCGTTTTCTAGAAAGCATCTGGCTATTCCCTATGCTTTGTTTTTAATGTTTTTTGTAATTGCTCCTTTGGTTATTGTTATTTATTATGCGTTTACAAATGCCACAGGACAATTTACAATTAGTAACTTCCTGAATTTCTTCTCCGATGCAAATACCATCGGAACACTGGTGTACAGCTTGTGCCTTGCACTTACAACCACGGCTGTGTGCCTTATAATTGCATATCCACTGGCATATGTTCTTGCCAGAGGTGGATTTAAACGTAGTAATGTACTTCTTATGTTGTTTATTACTCCCATGTGGATTAACTTTACACTTAGGATTACAGCATTACAGGAAATACTTACAGCAATTGAAGGCAATCTGGCATTTCATCCATTTCTGAATTCTGTTATCGGAATGACCTATGATTTCCTGCCTTTTATGATATTGCCTTTATATACATCATTTTTAAAACTTGATAGGGATTTAAATGAAGCAGCGGCAGACCTGGGTGCAAATAAAATTAATGTTTTTTTTAAAATCACCCTTCCTTTGTCCATACCCGGTATTATTAGTGGTGTAACCATGGTTTTCCTTCCGGCAATGACAAACTACGTTGTTCTTGATATGCTTCATAATTCAACCTACATTATGGGTAGTCTTATTGGCAGCTACTTTAATGCTTATGATTGGAACAGTGGTGCCATGATTTCGGTAGTTTTGCTTATAATTATTCTTATCATTACACTTATTACAAATAAGTTTGGTGATGACAGTCAGGGAGGAGGCCGTGTAGTATGAAAAAAACATTGTCTATTGCCTGGTGTGCTCTTGTACTGATTTTTATGTATCTTCCTATACTGATTTTGGCGGTATACAGTTTTACAGACTCAACCATGATTGGAAGTATCAGAGGTTTTTCTGTGGACAACTATGTAACACTTTTTACAACCCCTGACTTAAGAGATATGATTTTCGGTACTGTATTACTCGCCGTTATTTCTGCCATAATAGCAACCATACTTGGAACCTGTGGAGCGATTGGTGCGTTTTATTCAAAAAAGCTTACAGGAAATATTATAGGAAGCTGTAATCAGATTCCGGTTGTAAATGCAGATGTAGTAACAGGATTTTCTGTCTGTGTCCTTTTTATCGTAGTGCTTGGTGTTGATAAAAACACCTTTATTCCATTGATTATCGGACACTCGGTTCTGACTGCACCGTTTGTTTACCTCTCAATTATTCCAAAGCTTAAGCAGATGGATAATAATTTGTATGAGGCTGCCCTTGATTTGGGTGCTTCACCTACAAAAGCTTTGTTTAAAGTAGTTATTCCACAGATTATACCTGGAATTTTTTCCGGATTTATGCTTGCAATAACCCTTTCTTTGGATGATTATTTTGTTACCACATATACTAAGCCTGCTACTTTTGACACTATTAGTACTTATGTAGTAAATGCAACCAAGGGTTCTCAAACAGAAATTAAAACTGCCTTATGGGCACTTTCTACCATAATATTCGTTTTGGTTCTTGTTATAGTTTTGGCTATGAATATTATTGGAAATAAAACGGAAGAAAGGCGGGACATGGATTGATGAAGAAGAGAAATATTTTATTTTTTGTGTTTGTTCTGCTTATTAGCTGTTTTGGACTTGGTGGTTGTGGAAGTCCTGAGAAAGATGGCTCTGACGATGTAATTGTTCTCAGGGTATCAAATTGGGAAGAGTACATGGATGAAGGCGACTGGGATGCGGAAGAAGTAATTGAACTGGAAAATGGTGAAGAAATTATTGGAGTTAATCCATTAATAGAAGACTTTGAAACATGGTATTATGAAACTTACGGTGTTAAAGTAGAGGTTGAATATTCTACATTTGGTACCAACGAAGATTTATATAACCAGTTAACACTTGGGGATGAATATGACCTTGTATGTCCGTCTGACTATCTGATTATGAAGCTTATGGCGGAAGGAAAGTTAACCCCGTATTCTGATGAATTCTTTGATGAAACAGATGAAAATAATTACTATGTTCGTGGTGTTTCTGATTACATTAACGGAGTCTTTGATAACAATGAGATTAATGGTGAGCCATGGTCAAAATACGCAGCAGGATATATGTGGGGGACTACCGGTATAATTTATAATCCTGAATTTATTTCAGAAGAGCAGGCTTCTTCATGGGAACTTTTTACGGATAAAAGCCTTGAAAGAAATATTACCATCAAGGATAATGTTAGAGATTCCATGTTTGCCGCAATGGCTATCTATAAAAGGGATATAATTACTGATCCTGAATTTATGGCTTCCGTTGATTACAATGACAGATTGAAAGAAATCCTTAATGATACCAGTGAGGATGCTGTACAGGGCTGTGAAGAAATACTTAAAGACATGAAAGATCTGGCATACTCTTTTGAAACTGACAGCGGAAAAGCTGACATGGTTACCGGAAAAGTATTTGCCAATTATCAGTGGTCCGGAGATGCAGTTTATTCCATGGATCAGGCAGAAGAGGATGGTCTTTATTTGGAATACAGCGTTCCTTTGGAATGTTCAAACCTGTGGTTTGACGGATGGGTAATGCTTAGTGATGGAATTAACGGAGACAGTTCAAAACAGCATGCGGCTGAATCTTTTGTTAATTTTCTTTCACGACCGGACAATGCTGTAAGAAACATGTACTATATCGGATACACATCTGTTATTTCCGGTGGTGATGATGATACTGTTTTACAGTATGTTGACTGGTGTTACAGTGCAGAAGAAGATGCTGAAGAGATAGTAGATTATGATCTTTCCTATTTCTTTGGTGATGAAGAAGCTGTAATTACATGTGAGGCGGAACAGACAAAACGTCAACTTTATGCCCAGTATCCGACAGAAGAAGTTATTAACCGTTGTGTTATTATGTGGTATTTTAATGATGAGGAAAATGCCAGAATTAATCAAATGTGGATAAATGTGAGATGCTTTGATATGTCAAAGGCAGTTGTGCCTCTTGTTACTCTTGCAATAGTAATTGTGGTTATTGTTATCCTTGCATTAATTTATCTGCAAAGACACAGAGTATTTAATATTAAAAAGAGAAATTAAAAATAGAAACGGCTGTCCGGTAAAGACAGCCGTTTTTTCAGACTAACGTGAAATGAGAGCAAATACTTATTTGTAGAACTTGATAATGTTATCAAGCTTTGCAGTCATGTTTTCCATCAGTAAATCAAGAATTGTAATTGCTGTCATACATTCAACTACAACAATGGCTCTGGGAACGATTAAAGGGTCGTGACGACCGGTAATCTGAATGGAAACATTTTCTCCCTGAGTATTTACTGTATCCTGATATGTTGCAATGGATGGAGTTGGTTTGATTGCGGCTCGGAGTATAATGTCTGAGCCGTCACTAATTCCTCCAAGAATTCCACCGGCATGATTTGTTTTTTTGATAATTTTCCCATTTACATTTTCAAATTGGTCATTGTTGTCTCTGCCTGAACTTGCGGATACAGCAAAACCATCACCAAATTCTATACCTTTAACTGCTCCGATAGACATTATGGCCTGTGACAGGCGGGCATCCAGTTTGTCAAAAACAGGTTCACCGATTCCTGCAGGCATTCCGGTGACTACGCATTCTATAATACCTCCAAGAGAATTAAGTTCTTTTATAGCATTGTTTGCCTTTTCTGTTACCAGCTCTGCTGCTTTAGCGTCAGGCATACCAAAAGGATTATTTGCACATTCCTTAAGATCAATTGTTTTGGCAGCCACACCGGCAACTTCTTTTGCATAGGCTGTTACTGAAATGCCCATGGAAGCTAAGATTTTTGAAGCAATTGCTCCGGCCGCAACACGACCGATTGTTTCTCTTCCTGATGAACGTCCACCACCTCTGTAATCTCGAATGCCATATTTTGCATCGAAAGTGTAATCAGCATGTCCCGGACGATAAATGTCTGCTATATTGCTATAATCTTTAGAACGCTGGTTTTCATTAAAAACCACTAGTGAGATAGGAGTTCCGGTGGTTTTACCTTCAAAAATACCTGACAAAATTTTTACACTGTCACTTTCTTTACGCTGGGTAGTGTATTTAGATTGTCCGGGCTTTCTGCGGTCCAAAAATACCTGAATATCTTCCGGTGTTATTGAAAGTCCTGCAGGACAACCATCAATTACAACACCTATTCCTTCACCGTGAGATTCACCCCAGGTAGTAATTGTAAATTTTTTTCCAAAACTGGAACCGCTCATTTTTTCCTCCGTTCCGAAGCATTAAATACCTCATTAAAAACTACTGCTCCTATCTTAACCCAATATATGTTGAAAGTCAAGTAAACACCCGTTTACAGACTTAAAGAGGATTAGGTATTATTCCATATTTATTAAAAAGGGTGGAGCATAACGCTCCACCCAAGAGTTGTTAATAAAGCCGGTTATAGTGGGTACTTAAAAACTAGCAGCCACATCCACAGCTATTATTATTGCAGCCACCGCCGCAGAGGCAGAGAATCAGTAAAATCCAAATGATGCAAGAGCAGTCATTATTATCGCCACAGCTACCGAAACCAAAGTTGCTGCCACAGCCGCCACCGCAGAAGAAGAGGAGAATAAGAATCCAGATACAGGAGTTTCCTCCAAAGCATGAATTTCTGCCGCTAGGGCATCCACTTAAACAATCACCCATAATGTTTACTCCGAATTTAATTATACTGTATTTTATGAAAAATAACCTACTGTGTGACAAAAATAATTGTATTTATTTTCATTTTCTTATACTTGCATTAATTAAGTAATAAGGTTACAATTTAAAAAGGTCAAACTCGCAAACGCTCCGCTTTTTGCTTGATATAAAAACGAAATAAATTGCTTAATGGAGGAATATCAATGAATTATGGAGAAATAAAATACTGTGATATAGCAAATGGTCCGGGGGTAAGAACATCATTATTTGTAAGCGGATGTACACACCATTGTAAAAATTGTTTTAATGCTAAAACCTGGGATTTTAATTTTGGAGAGCCTTTTACAGAAGCAGAAGAGAAGAAAATTATTGATTCACTGTCACCTGAGTATATATCCGGTCTTACTATACTCGGTGGTGAGCCTATGGAACCTGAAAATCAGAAAGGAATACTTCCTCTTTTAAGAAAAGTAAGAGAAAATTATCCGGAAAAAAGTATATGGATATATACCGGTTATTTATTTGATAAAGAAATATTGGATAAAATGCTTGGAAAAGTGCCAGAGACTGAAGAAATACTAAAACTTACAGATGTTATAGTTGACGGAAGATTTGTTGAGGAATTAAAAAGCTTGTCTTTAGTGTTCCGTGGTTCTTCAAATCAGAGAATTATTGATGTTAAAAAATCTTTTAAGACCGGAGAGGTTGTTATAGCAGAAGGATATTAAAAGGCTGTGGCTTGACATTTTTTGTATAATTGTATACAATAGTACGAAATATGAGTGCAGTTCAAATAGTTTATATTATTTGTTGATATTTACTGTTCTGTTGAGAGATGGTTGGAGAATGAGCTGTAGCGGAGGTATGAAATGAGTACTGCGGATGAAAGTAATTTAGAAAAATTCCCATTAAGGGATAAGGTTTTTACACAGCTGAGAGATGATATTCTTTCCGGCAAATATCAAGTAAATGAAGAGCTTAAAGAAGTTGCTATTGGAAAAACCATGGGGGTTAGCAGAACACCGGTAAGAGAAGCCCTCAGGCAGCTTGAACTTGAAGGACTTGTTAACATCATCCCTAATAAAGGGGCATATGTTAGAGGTATTACCCAGGCTGACATTCATGATATTTTTGTCATTAGAACTTATTTGGAAGGTTTGTGTGCAAAATGGTGTTGCAGACATGCATCACAGGATGAACTTGATAAATTAGATGAAATCATATGTCTCGCAGAATTTAATGCAACCAGAAATAAATATGAGCAGATGGCAGAACTTGATTCAAAGTTCCATGAAACATTATATAATGCTTGTGGAAGCAAAATGTTAAGACATATCTTAATTGATTTTCATCAGTATGTTGAAAGCGTACGTAAACAGACTCTTTCCCGTTCTGAAAGAGCTTGTGCAGCAATCGAGGAACATAAAGCAATTCTTGTAGCAATTAAAAACAGAGACGAAAATCTTGCTGAAAAATTATCAAGTGAGCATATAATTACTACCATGGAAAATCTTCGTAAGAGAGGTCTTCTTGATTAAATTTAATAGAAAATCAAACGTTCTCTTTTTCTTAAATTTAGTTCTTATGTATTTATTCCGGTAAATGGACACGTGGAAGATTCCATTCATATTTTGCTGCAAGTATACGCAATATAAGGACAATGATAACACTTGCAATAATGGCAACCTGAGGATGCCCCAGATTATCAAGAAGCAGGTATGATAATGCTCCGGCAATAGAAGCGGTGGCATAAACATGTTTACGGAAAATGTAAGGAACATTTCCGGCAAATATGTCTCTGAGTAATCCGCCGCCTACACCGGTAATAACACCGACGAAAAGCAGAAGAAAAGCATTGTCAAAACCAAGGTTCTGTACTGAGCGCATACCAAGTGCCGTGAAAGCTCCAAGACCAAGGGCATCGGAGATAAGCAACGCAGAATCCCAGATTTTACTGTGAATGTCTTTATTCATTTTTGATACAATTGCTACGAATATAAAGGCACAGAGAGCTACTAAAACTGCAATTATAGCATTGCGGGGATTTTGAAAAGCAACCGGTGGTAGTTCACCGATGATTATGTCCCTTATAATACCACCACCTACGGCAGTAACCAGACCGAGCACAAGAACCCCCAGCATATCCATTTCTTTCTTCATGGCTTCAATGGCTCCGGAAATGGAAAAAGCAACTGTACCCAGTATTTCCATAAATAAAATTATTTCGTTCATTTATTTGTGCTCCTCAAGCCAACGCATGGCGGTGTAAGCATATACAGCACTTCCCTCCGGTAAAGCTGCTTCGTCAAATTTTACCATAGGGTGGTGTTGCGGGTATTTATATCCCTTATCCGGCTGTCCTGCAGCCAGAGCCAACATAATGGAGGGAACTTCCTGACTGACATAAGCAAAATCTTCAGAACCTGCTGTTTTGGATGATTTCTGATCACCACTCATGGCATTTAATTCATTAACGGAGAAAGCAAGTTGGGGACCAAGTAATTCTTTTACATATTTTTCCGCGCAGACAGATAAGTCTTTGTCGTTAATCAAAGTAGGGCATCCACTGCCAAAAGAAACCTCAGCTTTTGCACGAAAAGAAGCTGCAATTCCTTCTGAAATTTCTGTCATTCGTTTCTTTAAAAATGCACGTGTTTCTTCATCAAAAGTTCGGATACTTCCACCCATTATAACAGAATCAGGAATGACATTTGCAGCGGTACCTGCATTCATGGTACCTATTGTTAATACGGCTTTATCACCCATTGCAAGTTCTCTTGCATGTAATTCCTGCAGAGCAATTAAAATGTGTGCTGCAGCATTAAGGGGGTCCACTCCGGTATTTGGCATGGATCCATGACACCCTTTTCCGTTAACTTTTATTTCAAAATAATCTGCAGCAGGTGCACTCACCCCTGGAGCTGAAACTATAACAGTACCCGGGGTAAAAGGCATTCCTGCCATTACATGAATCATAAGTGCGGCATCTACATTAGGATTTTTAAGTAAACCGTCCTCAATCATATCCTGTGAGCCTTGGAAGATTTCTTCTGCAGGCTGAAACATCAGTTTAATAGTTCCTTCAATTTCATCTTCATGATTTTTGAGTAATTCAGCAGCACCAAGCATCATTGCAGTATGCATGTCATGTCCGCAGGCATGCATGCGTCCGTTTGGACATGCAAAATCAACATCTGCTTCTTCATTTACGGGCAGACCATCCATATCTCCACGAATCATAAAGACCTTCCCATCTTTTTTTCCGCCGGCCAAAGCCACCAGACCTGCTTTGCCACATTTCTTTGGTTCATAACCCATGGACTCAAGCTGATTTTTTACAAATTCAAAGGTTTCTGTTAAATCAAAACCTGTTTCAGCATGTGCATGAAGATAGCGTCTGTTTTCAATAATGTTTTCACGAAGTAAAGCAGCTTCTTTTATTAACTGTTCAGCATTCATAATGTTGCTCCTTGTTCATAGAAATTTATTTATATTTTGAATAGTTTATTATTTTTATTATGAAACAAAATGTACAGTGTATACTAAATTTTATTCTGTCATTGTTTGAAGTTCTTCCCAGGTATCCATTAGCTCGAGCATACGTTCATTAAGAGTATCTTGTTCATTGGTAAGTTTTGTAAGTTCATATGCATTGGATGCGATAGCAGGATTGTTAAGTTCTTCATTAATCTCTTTTATTCGATTTTCAATCTTTTCAATCTCATTTTCGCATTTCTTTATATCTGAAGCCAGTTTTCGCTTTGCGGATTCTGTTTCCTTTTGTTTTACCCAGTCAAGCTTGTTGGCAGTTAATTTTTTTACTTCAATCTCAGTTGTACCTGAACCGAAGGTGGTGGCTTCCACAATGTCTTTTTTGGCAAGATAGTAATCGTAGTCACCATCATAGGAAATAAATCTGCCTCGGGTTAAGTCAAGAATGGCAGTAGCAGTTTTGTTGATGAAATATCTGTCGTGGGAAACATATAAAACAGTACCCTCATAAGAATTAATGGCTTCTTCTAATATTTCTTTACTGTTAATGTCCAAATGGTTTGTCGGCTCATCCAGCATCAGAAAGTTGCTGTTTGAAAGCATAAGCTTTGCAAGAGAAACACGTCCTTTTTCTCCACCGCTCAGTTCTTTTATAAGTTTGAAAACATCATCTCCGGTAAAGAGGAAAGCAGCAAGAGTGTTTCTTATTGCAGTGTTGTCCATGTCAGGGTAGGCATCATGTATTTCATCAAAAATGTTTTTGTCAGGATCAAGTATATTCTGTTCCTGGTCGTAGTAACCTGTATAAACCTTGGCTCCGAAGGTAAAGCTACCTGAATCGGCAGTGGTAATACCTCTGAGAATTTTCAGCAGGGTGGTTTTACCGGTACCGTTACTTCCTATTATTGCAATTTTCTGTCCTCGCTTAATCAGATAGGAAAAATCTTTAAAAAGAAGATTGCTGCCAAAGGACTTCGAAAGATTTTTGATAGTAAGAACATCATTTCCACTGGTTATGGCCGGAGTAAGAGTAAAATTAATCTGCTTGTTTTCTCCCGCAGGCTTCTCCAGTAGGTCTATTTTATCCAGCATTTTTTCGCGGCTTTCAGCTCGTTTTATGGATTTCTCTCTATTGAAGGATTTTAGTTTGGCAATTACTTCCTCCTGGTGTTTGATTTCTTCCTGTTGTTTATAGTATGCATTCAGTTCAGCTTTTCTGATCTGAGCTTTCTTCTCGGAATAGTCATCATAATTACCGGTGTAAACTCTGGCACAGGAATGTTCAATCTCGATAACCTTTGTTACAATTTTGTTGATAAAATAACGGTCATGTGCAATGATAAAAACAGCACCTGAATAGTTCAGAAGGTAGTTTTCCAGCCAGTTGATTGATGGAAGGTCAAGATGGTTTGTAGGCTCATCCAGTAAAATAATATCAGGCTTTGAAAGCAGAAGCTTTGCAAGGGATACACGGGTTTTCTGGCCTCCGGAAAGGGTGGCAACCTGTTTATCAAAATCTGCTTCCGTAAATCCAAGACCTTTTAACACTCCTACAACTTCACTTTTATAGGCATATCCATTGTTAAGCTCATAAAAATGATTAGTGTCGGTATATTCCTTCATCAGCATTTCAAGCTCATCGGCGGATGCATGCTGCATACGTTCTTCCAGCCGACGCATTTTCTGCTCCAAATCCAAAATATCCTTTTTCATTGTAAGGATTTCATCATAAATAGTATTGGAAGATGAAAAATCCTGGTGCTGTGCAAGGTAACCGATTTTCTTGTCTTTGGAAATAATGATGTCACCACAATCAGGGCTCATTTCACCTACAATGATTTTGAAAAGAGTGGATTTGCCGGCACCATTAATGCCGATAAGTGCCGCTTTTTCATTATCTTCAATATGAAAAGAGATGTCCCTGAGTATTTCGTCAGTCCCGAAACTTTTATTTATTTTAGAAACCTGTAAAATCATACATAATCCTCCAAAGTGCATCTAAAATTGCACCTCTTTAACAGAAGAATTTTACCATAATAAGTGTGGTTTAGCAATAATAATGTGGGTGTATTATTTTTAGAATTATTAACATGATTTTGTACAGGGTTTATTCGTATTAATTTGTTGACAACCAGTTAAAATAAATCTATATTTAATTTATAAAAGGCCAAAGATAACCCACTGCCTCCAGGCCGTGGGTTCCGGCATTGGATTACGGTAAATAAATTTATAATTTATGCAGAAAGAGTAATAAGAGATGGAATTTATTTTGGATGCTTTCGGTGCATCGTATGTTGATCGTTTCACAATTGAAAAATGTAACGTTCCGTCCATACTTTTAATGGAACATGCAGCACAGGCAGTAGTAAAAGAAATTGCAGACAGGTATGATAAAACATTTGTTTTATGCATTGCTGGAAAAGGAAATAATGGTGGAGATGCGGTTGCAGTTTGCAGACTTTTGTTGGAACTGGGATTCGATGCGAAATGTGTGCTTGTAATGAACAGTAAAACATTATGTTTACAAACAGGTAAAATTGATTTTAAGCAGGATAATGAAGGAAGAAATATTAAACCGGAAATGTTATCGGGTCTGGTATCAGATGAACTATATCAACAGTTAGAGATGTTAGCCGGTCTGGGGGAAATGTTTGAAATTGTTTCGGATGTTTCAAAGCTTTACGAAAAATATATAAAAAATGGTGCTTTACCTGTTGTTATTGTAGACGGAATATTTGGAACCGGTTTTAATAAGGCACCGACAGGTCTGTATGAGGAAGCTATAAGTTTCATTAATGCTTGCCATGAAAAAGGAAGTAAAGTTTTTGCTGTCGATATCCCAAGCGGAGTAAACGCATCCAACGGAAAAGTGCCGGGAGTATGTATTAAAGCAGATTATACAGTTACTTTCGGTTACAAGAAAATTGGTCAGCTATTATATCCCGGAAGAGATTATTGTGGAAAGCTTTTATTACATGAAATCGGTTTTAGCAGGAAGGCTATTGAAGAAATAGTGGAATCAGAGCATGTAGCCTTTACTTTACCTTCAGAGCATATTTTGAAATATATGCCTGGAAGACGTAATGATTCCAACAAGGGAAGCTATGGTAAAGTGCTTGTTGTGGCAGGCTCGGATGATATGCCCGGAGCCTGTACTCTTGCCACAAAAACTGCATACAGATGTGGTTGTGGACTGGTTACAGTGTGTTCTTCAGAAAAAGCACTTAAGGTACTTGCATGTACAGTGCCGGAGGCTGTTTTGACTGAGAAGAGTTATATGCCTGATTTTAGTGCTTTTACTTCATGCCTTTTGGGACCGGGATTAGGTAAATCCCCGGACAGCCGCAAACTGGCAGATGACGTGATTTCAAAGGCTGGATTTACAGGTGGTCTTGTTATAGATGCTGATGCCATTAATCTGTTGGCAGAAAAAATGAATGAAAAGGGTGTTACAAAACCTGAGGAAAGACTTGTTTATATTAATGAGTATGTACCTGAGAACACCATATTCACACCGCATAAAAAAGAACTTTCAAGGCTTTTTAATATTTCAATGGAAGATCTAAATGAGCTTTATGAAGTTGCAAAATGGCTTGCTTTCCGTACAGACAGAATATTTGTTTTGAAAGATGCCGCTACCATTGTGGCTGGGAAGAAAAAAATATATGTTAATCAAACCGGAAACAATGGCATGAGTACAGCAGGTTCGGGAGATGTGCTTGGTGGAATTATTGTTTCACTTCTTGCACAGAAAACAGATTTATATACTGCAGCATGTTTAGGTGTATGCATTCACGGTCTGGCAGGAGATTATTCCAGAAACAGGTTTAGTGAATACGGAGTTATGGCAGGAGATATTTCAGATGAGGCGGCAAAAATTTTGAAAAATCTTGAAAATGCTGTTATGATATAGTAGCAGAAAAATTGATTATTCTGTAAAAGAATATGTTCAAATTTTTTGAGTAATTTTGTATATACCGAAAAAAACTGTAAACAATATGGATATAAACAAGGGTTTATACAAGTACATAGTAATAAACCCTTAGAATAATGGAAAGGGTTTATATCTGTATGAATACAATTAGACGCGGAGATATTTATTATGCCGATTTAAGACCGGTGATTGGCTCGGAACAGGGAGGAATAAGACCGGTACTTATTATACAGAATGATACGGGTAATATGCACAGTCCAACTGTTATATGTGCAGCTATTACATCACAATTAAAAAAGGCACAGTTGCCTACTCATGTAGCAATTCATGCTTTTGATAGTGGAATTATTAAGGATAGTGTGATATTATTAGAACAGGTGAGAACAATTGATAAATCAAGACTGAAAGAAAAAGTGTGCCATCTTGACAGTGAAACACTGCGACATATAGATCACGCTTTGCAAATCAGTCTGGCAATAGGTTAAAGATTGCAGAAAGGATTTTTACATGGAAGATTATCCCAAACAGGGGTTTACAAACAAATTAAGAAAATCAATTAAAAGAAAACATATGAATGATGAAGAGGTTCTTGCAGTAGTTGATGAGTTGAAGAACCAGGGTGTAATCGAAGAAGATGAAGCTGAAATGATTTCCAACGTAATGGAGTTTTCGGACAGTTATGCGGATGATATAATGACCCACAGAACAAAGGTAGTTGCTATTTCTTCGGAAGAAACAGTTGAAAGTGCACTTCATTTTATGCTACAGGAAAATTTTTCCCGCTATCCTGTTTATGAGGAAACCATTGATAACATTACAGGTATTGTATACCTGAAAGATGTTATGATTGAGTATATTGGTGGAAATAAAGAAAAGAATATATCCGATGTGGCAAGAGAAGCACTTTATGTGCCTGAATCCATGCCGGTAGATACTTTGTTTGAAGAACTTCGAAATAAAAGAACCCATCTTGCTGTTGTCATTGATGAGTATGGTCAGACTGCCGGAATTGTCAGCATGGAAGATATTATTGAAGAAATTGTTGGAGATATTCTGGACGAGTATGATGCAGAGGAAGAAACAGTAAGTATAGAGGAAGAGGGCAAATTCAGTTTTACTCCGGATACCAAGCTGGATGAACTCACTGATTTATTGGATATTTCAATTAAAAATGAAGATTTAGAAAATTTTGAAACATTAAATGGTCTGATGATTTATCTTCTTGGTCATATTCCCGAGAAAAATGAAAAGGCTAATATTGAATATTGCGGTTACAATTTTAAAATTCATTCGGAAGAGGGAAGGGTTATTGATGAGATAGTAGCCAGCAAAATAATTTGAATTCAGGCAATAAAAAAGGAAGCAGGGGGCGCTTCCTTTTTTGGATTACCAATAGTACAAAATACTATATGTATAAATAGGGTGGGAGTAGAAAGTTTTGTTTACTTTCAAGTAGTATGATAAAGGCTAAATGTGTTTAAAGTGTGTTTATTGTATAAAAGAAAACTAACAAAAAAGTGAAGGAAATAAGAATGAGAATTACTATACTCTGTGTTGGAAAAATAAAAGAAAAGTTTTTTCGCGATGCTTTGGAAGAGTACATAAAAAGAATGAACAGGTATGTTAAGCTTGAAATAGTTGAAGTACAGGATGAAAAAACTCCTGACGGAGCATCAGCAACGGAAGTGTCAGCCATTAAAGAAAAAGAAGGTGAAAGACTGTTGGCAAAATGGGATGAAAGCAGCTATACCTTTGTTCTTGCAATCAACGGAAAACAGTATTCATCTGAAGATTTTGCCCATAAAATTGAAAAAATCGGAACTTATGGTACTAACCATATCCAGTTTGTTATTGGCGGTTCCCTGGGGCTCAGTGACAAAATACTTAAAAAAGGTGATATTCTATTAAGCTTTTCTGAAATGACCTTTCCTCACCAGCTTATGAGGGTTATTCTTCTGGAACAGATTTACAGAGCTTTTAGAATTATAAATAATGAACCGTACCACAAGTAGGAGGATTAAATTCTTCAGTTTGTTTCATATAAAGCTATTTAAATATTATGCAACTAGTGGTTGCATGGATAACGATTTGCGATCCGTTTTCAAGAGCAATCGGAATTTGTAGAAAGGAAAAAGTATGGAAATTAGGTTTATAGAATACTATGAAAAGCTCCTAAAGCAGTTGTCCCTTGATTTCAACTGTACCCCGGCAGATTTACAGGCGAAGGAGAATATCATCACAATCTCTGCACTGAATGAGGGAAGAAGAAGCTACAGTCCCGGTAAACCATTCCTGCAAATGGTGACACTTGGGGCGAATACTGTAATTATGGCAGATGAATGCTTACATGAGTTCCTGTACGATTGGA
>JBJEJI010000007.1:0-4437 GCA_051877895.1 Lachnospiraceae bacterium
GGTGGTTGATATTTCGCACGCACGCGTGCTCAACAGGGTCATGACCCACATAACACAAAAATCCGCCGCAATATTGCGACGGATTTTTTACTGATTATCTGGTTTTCTGCAAAATGAATTGTTACTTTTTCAAACAAGTCAAACCCGCAAATGCTCCCGTTTTGATATAAGGTATGTATATCAGAATAAACCTATAAATAACTATTTTGCGTCTGTAGCAAGATGCTCTACATACCACTTTCCGCTTTCGGAAAGTTCATTGTTTTCCCATCCGGAAACTTTATTACAGGCAGGAGCAATCATAGCTGAGGTTTCATCTTTATTGGAAAGATTCCAGATTGTATAGCTGATTGAATTATCATCCAGATATGCCATCCATCTGTCTGTTTCCTCATAATCGATATCTCCGCTTCCTGCAGCATCACAGATGCCGAACTCTGTAATGTAAAGTGCAAGTCCCTTTGACATTGCATAATCTGCCTTGTCACGAAGCCACTGTTTATGGGTTGTCGCATAGAAATGAAGAGCATATACAATATTTTCAAAATCCAAAGCATTGTCTGCTGCTGCATCTACATCCTGTGACCACTTAGGTGTTCCGCATGCAATAACACAGTCAGGATCATTCTTTCTGATTACAGGAATTACTTCCTCTGCATAGGATTTAATTTCTTCCCATGTACAATCCTCGTTTGGCTCGTTGCAGATTTCGTAAATAACATTATCATAGTCCTTTAATATTTCACTCATCTTAGAGAAGAACTTTATTGCCATATCTTTGTGCATGTTTGGATTATAATCAAAGAGAATGTGCCAGTCTAACATGCAGTAAATACCAAGTTCTGCACACTTTTCAACGCTTTTTACAACCATTTCTTCAAGTTCTGCTCTGTGCTCGTCAGAACCATCTGCATAGCCTTCATCTCCATCTGCGAACGCAGTGTACATTGCAAATCTGTAAAGCTCCATGTTCCATTTGTCTGCCATGTATTCGATTGCATCATCATTTACAAACTGTGGAAAGCTGTTTACATTATGAGTACTGATTCCGTGAAGCTTAACCGGTTCTTCGTTTTTATCTACCAGGTGAACTCCTTTAACCTTTAATGCTCCATGTTTTCCGTACGGTGTAATTTTTCCGTTTCTTGTTTCTGCTACCATTATTGACCTCCGTTTCATTAGTGCATGCTCCGGAAGCACCTCCGGATGCTATGCTTATAATAATTTTTATCATATAAAATGCTTTTTTACAATGTTATATATTATCCAATCTGTTATGTAAACTAATATATCAATTTATAAGTATAATTAATTGATTTATTTTAAGTTTTACTTCTTGATCTGTTTCTCAACCTGTCTGCGGTTGTTTTTCAGGCTATCTTCTGTCTGTTGCAGTTTCAATATAAAAGAATCCAGTTTGTTAATATTTTCTTCAATATGATTTAATACCGTCCAGTCCACAAAGACATTATCAAAAATCATATCCATGAATACTAAACCGGAACCAAACTCCGTACAATATACACTGTAGATATTATTAACATCCCTTAGTTCTTTGTTCATACGTTCAATAGCCGCATTCATTACGTAAACCATCTGTTCAGCATCATTTACTTTATTGTATTTTACAACATCACAAAAAAAGCCATCATCAAAAACCATATCAGCTACGCCCCAGCTTCTGGCTGATTTGAATTTATCTCTTGCAAGTCCCGCAATTCCTTCCACCTCATTCACAACGGTAATAGCTTCATCTATTTCTTTAATAATAGAACGAAGTTTCTGATTTTCCGCCTGAATATGTTTTTCATATTCATTAAATTCGGTATATGTACGCTTCATATATTCACGAAGCCTATTGTATTCGGTTTTGTTCCTTTTCAGCTCTTCTTTAATATCTTTCAGCTTTCCTCTGACATCACTAAGTTTGAATCTTATGCTGTTCATTTCGCGCTGACCGGCCTCTCTGGCACGCCTGTTATTTATATCAAGCACTTCATATTTACCGGAAACTTTGCTTTTGATTTTTTTCCATGAAAATCCATCCAGTTCCTGCGCTTCAACTTCCAGCTCAGCAAGTTTTTTTACCATTCTGTCGAAATCGTTTTGTACACTCCGCTCAATACGGGTGTAATCTGCCTGCTTCCTTTCAAGAACCTCAATGTCCGCTTCCAACTGACAGATTCTGTCATAATCATCATTATATGAACTCATACCCAATACACTTCCCCTTCCAAAAAGCTTCTTTATATTATCCGTGGTAAAATTGCATTACTTAACAACAAAAGATGATTACTCATTTTGGTCTGCTATAATTGCAATAAAATCATCATCATATACATTTTTGCCTGTATTCATTCTGCTTGTTGTTCCGGTACATTCGGAAACCACATATTCACCCTCTCCATAACCTGCGAATCCACCTGAGCTAACACCAACAGTGCTGGTATTTACAATAGTTCCTGCAGCTATAACATTGGTATAGGTACCACCGTTAATATATCCTGCCACTCCTCCGGCATGTCCATCATACTGTGAATTTACAGTTATACTTCCGCCAAGAGTAACGTCTGTAATGGTTATCCCTGTAATATTTCCTCCTGCTCCGCCGCTCATTACTAATGCTTTTTCAACATCTGAAGATAAAGCAGTAACTGTTACTTCTGCAGTAACGTTCTTTATACTGCCGGTATTGCCCTGGCCAATAATTCCGCCACTATAATTGGTTGTAACAGAAGAAGCTGTAACACTACCTTTAATCTCTGTTCCATTTAAAGTAACATTGCTAAAGCATCCATATGCTCCTCCGGCCACCACAATGGTTTCACCTCCGGAAGTAACTGCTTCTGTAGCAACATTGACATTTAACTGTTCCGAAGTAAATTCTTCCGCATATCCATATGCTCCTCCGGCATATACAAAGCCTGTACCTTCCGCATTTATTGTTCCTGTTACATTTACATGATTATCACTTCCGGTAATAACAAGCCCTGCCACACCACCTGCCATAAGCTTTGACGATTCTGTAAGGGTATTACAGTTTAATTCTAAGTTTATTTCAATCTCGCTGAATATAACTGCCGCGCCATAACCGGTTATAGCTCCACAATACAAATTGCCTGAAGTTTCTGCCAAAGCCGTACCGGATATACTGATTTTTGCAAACTCAACACCTTGGGCATAACCGGTCACAAAACCTGTGTCATTTGCACCGGTATCAGTATATGAAGTGACAGTTCCAGATATAGTAAGGCCTTCTGCACTACCGTCACTCATTGCTCCGGACATAATGCCCAAAGCCACCCTGTCTTTGCCTTTCGTGCTTACTTCTCCACTAATGTTACAATCCGTAATGGTGGTATTATAAGCACAACCCACCAGTGCACCGGCCAGAATTTCTCCTGTCCCTGTTTCTTCAACATTTAGAACACACTGCTCTATTGTCAAATCGGAAATAGTTGCACCATAGGTGGTTCCAAACAATCCTAAAACCTTATTTACCGAAAAATTTGGAAGCTGTGAAACAACTTCCAAAGATGAAATTTTATAATTATAGATTTTATGTCCGTTGCCTGAAAAAATACCGTTAAAGGAATAAACCAGATCACCTTTTTCAGCATCGCTGTAATAGTAACCTATAGGAATCCACTCAAGTCCCCCCAGATCTATGTCATTTTCCAGAGAAAAATAAACTCCTTCAAAATTTACACCTCTGTTTACTTCTTCAGCTAAATACGAAAGCTCACTTCCGGCAGTAATTTTATATGGTTCTGACGCTGTTCCTTTTCCGGCACTGAAAGAATCTGCAGTACTTCCATTCCAGGCTTTGCCATAGTCCTCCGGATGCTCCGCAGCTCCGACAGGCTGTGATGATTCAGAAACCTGTCCCGTTGCTGTTCCATTTGAAAAGTTGGAATCATTACCTTTTACGCTCTTAAACTCACTTTCAAGCAAAAATACAAGAAGCAGAATTACAATTATAATCCCAATAGAAAGTAAAATAATGTCTCTGGTCAGATGTTTCGGCTTTTCATTCAGTCTTCTTTTTCTTTCCTGTCTGTCAGCTTCCCTTTGTTCTGCCTTTGCACGTTTTTCAGCTTCTTCCCAATTATAATTCATATTGGACTCATCCGAATCTGTTATGGCATGAATTTTCTTAGGAACAAACCCCTCAACATCAAATTGAACATCATCACTCTTTGATGAAGCCAGGGCCATTTTCATTTCTTCAACAAGTCGATTAGCTTCTTCATCTGCTTTTCTTTCTGCCTCAAGTCTTGCCGCTTCTTCCTTTGCCTTCTGCTCTGCCTCACGTCTTGCTGCTTCTTCCTTTGCCTTCTGCTCTGCCTCAAGTCTTGCCGCTTCTTCCTTTGCCTTCTGTTCTGCCTCAAGTCTTGCCGCTTCTTCCTTTGCCTTCTGTTCTGCCTCAAGTCTTGC
>JBJEJI010000007.1:4537-5857 GCA_051877895.1 Lachnospiraceae bacterium
GCTTCTTCCTTTGCCTTCTGCTCTGCCTCAAGTCTTGCCGCTTCTTCCTTTGCCTTCTGCTCTGCCTCACGTTTTGCGGCCAGAATTTTCTCTTTTTTTTCGAGCATGGCATCAGCCGACAAATTCACTTTGTCGGTTTTTGCCTTATTTTCCGGCGGGATTGTGGCCTCTGCTTCAAAAAGATATTTACGTTTTGCAAGTTCAATATTTTCTCTTTCGCCTTTGCTCAATGCCTCGTCGCCCACAAGAGACTTCGGAGCATAATTAAATGCTTCCATGTCACTTGCCATATCTTCAACTGTCGCGCCGCAAAAACCACAGAACGTATCTGTTGGAAATAATTTTTCACCGCATTTCTTACATATCCTGGCCATGTATCCCCTCCGAAAAAATCTTATATTCCCCTATTTTAATTAGTGATGGAACAAACGAATTCCTGTAAATGCCATTACAATGCCATGTTCATCACAGGCTTTAATTACCAAATCATCCCTGATAGATCCGCCCGGCTGTGCAATATATCTTGCACCGCTTCTGTATCCTCTTTCAATGTTATCACTGAATGGGAAGAATGCATCTGAACCAAGAGCAACATCTGTGTTTTTATCCAGCCACTCACGTTTTGCTTCAGCTGTAAATACTTCCGGTTTCTTAGCAAAAATGTTCTGCCACTTACCTTCAGCAAGGACATCCATATAATCCTCACCGATGTAAAGATCAATTGCATTATCTCTGTCAGCACGTCCAATTGTGTTTAAAAATTCAAGTCCCAGTACCTGAGGCGACTGTCTTAACCACCAGTTATCAGCCTTGCTTCCTGCAAGTCTTGTACAATGAATTCTGGACTGCTGTCCCGCACCGATACCGATTGCCTGTCCACCCTTTGCAAAGCATACGGAATTGCTCTGAGTATACTTTAATGTAATCAATGAAATGATAAGATCAATCTTTGCCTGTTCCGGAATTTCCTTGTTCACTGTAGGAATATTTGCAAAAAGCTGGTCATCAATTACAAGTTCATTACGTCCCTGTTCAAAAGTAATTCCAAAAACCTCTTTACGTTCAATAGGCGCAGGTACATAAGCAGGATCAATTTTAATAACGTTATAATTGCCCTTCTTTTTGGATTTCAGAATCTCAAGCGCTTCCGGTTCAAATCCGGGTGCAATAACGCCATCAGAAACCTCTCTCTTAATCATGTTTGCTGTTGGCACATCACATACATCAGAAAGTGCGATAAAATCACCAAATGAAGACATTCTGTCCGCACCTCTTGCCCTTGCATAAGCACAAGCCAGAGGAGAAAGTTCTCCTAGATCA
>JBJEJI010000008.1:0-23305 GCA_051877895.1 Lachnospiraceae bacterium
CTCTGCAAACTGTTTGCAACGGAGGTATCTCATGTTCATTCTCTCCTTTTTTTCCCTTCTGGGTGGGCTGGCTTTCTTTTTATTCGGTATGCAGGTTATGTCCCGGAGTCTGGAAAGGGTTGCCGGTGGCAGGCTGGAATCCATTTTGAAAAAAATGACCTCCAATCCATTAAAAGCTCTGTTGCTGGGAGCAGGAATTACAGCAGTTATTCAGTCCTCCTCTGCCATGACGGTTATGCTTGTAGGGCTGGTAAACTCCGGGATTATGGACATCTCCCGGGCCGTAGGCGTTATTATGGGATCCAACGTGGGCACCACCATTACCTCCTGGCTGTTAAGCCTGACCGGAATTCAAAGTGACAATCTTTTTCTTTCCCTGCTGAAGCCCAAAAACTTTTCTCCCGTTCTGGCATTTGTGGGCATCCTTTTTATCATGCGTGGCTCCAAGGCTAAAAATTCTGCAAAATCCGCCGATCTGGGCACCATTCTTCTGGGTTTCTCCATTCTCATGACCGGCATGGAATTCATGAGCTCTGCCGTAGAGCCTTTGGCAGACAATCCCTCTTTCCGACAATATCTGACTGCCTTTTCAAATCCTCTCCTGGGTGTGATTTCAGGAGCGGTATTCACGGCAGTCATCCAGTCCTCCACTGCATCCGTAGGCGTACTTCAGGCTCTGGCACTTTCCGGCTCCGTTCCCTACTCTGCCGCAATTCCCATTATTCTGGGACAAAATATCGGCACCTGTATAACTCCCGTTCTCTCCTCAATCGGTGCAGGAAAAAGTGCAAAACAGGTTGCGGTGCTGCATATTTCCTTTAATATCATCGGCTCCGCCCTGTTTCTGGCTCTTTTTTATGGGTTGAACGCGGTTTTTCACTTTACATTTTTGAATTTTCCCATAACCCCCTTTGCCATAGCCGGCTTTCATACGGTTTTTAATATATCAACTACCCTGCTTCTGCTTCCGTTTTCCGGACTGCTTGTCCGGCTTGCCTCTGTATTGATTAAACCCGATAAAAATTCCAAAGAAACAGAAGTCACCCTTCTTGATAATCGTCTGCTGGTGGCTCCTCCCCTTGCAGTAGATCAGTGCCGCCTTCGTACCAGAGAAATGGCGAAGCTTTCCAAAGATGCCTTTTTTATGGCTACAGAGCTGCTGAATGAATATGATGAAAAGAAGGAATCGGAAATCCTGAAAAAGGAAGCAGAACTGGACAAGCTGGAGGATGCACTGGGAGCGTTTATGCTTCAGCTCAGTGCCATGCCCCTGACAGAGGAGGATTCGGGGGATATTTCCATTCTGCTTCACACCATTGTGGATTTTGAGCGCATCGGGGACCGGTCCATCAACATTATGGAAACAGCCCGGAAGCTCCATAAAAAACAGCTTCATTTTACTCCCCGGGCCACATCCGAACTGCAAACCATGATTCGTGCCGCCGGTGATATAATATCGTTAACAGTGCAGTGCTTTAACCAAAAAGATGCCAAACTTTCGGAACGGGTGGAGCCTTTGGAAGAAGTCATCGACATGCTTTCCTCAGAAATCAAAAACCGTCACATTGAACGGCTGAGAAGGGGGGAATGCAATGCCGAACTGGGTATCCCTTTAAACGATCTTCTGACAAATCTGGAGCGAATCGGGGATCACTGTTCCAATATTGCAGTATGCCTGATTCAGATTCCTTCCTCGGAATATTCTGCCCATGATTATTTGGAAAAAATCAAAAAAGGAGAAAATCCAAACTTTGTTTCTCTTTTAAATGAATATTCCGAAAAGTACCGGCTGTAACATCTAATTTGGATAAAAAAGCACCACTCTTTATAATTTAGAACATCGACTTTTCCCCTTCTCCGTGATAATATCAGGGGCAAGGAGGGGTTTACAATGAACACTAATGAATATAACAGAATTTCTTTTTCAGAATTTCCGCTTACTGCAACTGAGGTCCCTGATAATACTTACCTTACGGCAAAGCAGGAAGATAATAATAACTTCCTTTTGGAGGTTCCGTACACAGGTTTTTATGACCTGTGTTTTCAGTGCTGTTCCAATGGAAAGGTACACGAACATAACATTTTAATTGACGGACTCAATTCCGGAGCAATCCGTTTTGATTCCGGAGGTCAGCGAATAATAACTGCTCTTGCCTATACCTATCTTAAAAAAGGAAGCCGCAGGATTACCATCGCTCCGGGGGAGGCTGCAACCGACTTTTTTGAACTGACTGTGAGGAAAAGTAACGCCATTACAGAGGATACCTACAAAGTCACAGCACCGCTTTCCAATCCTGATGCCGATGATAACACCAGACGGCTTTACAAATTTCTTTGTGACATTTACGGCAAATACAGTCTTACAGGTCAGTATGCCGCAAAGGGCCGTGATTCTGTAGAGTGGAATGAAGTGGAAGCAGCTACCGGCAGAAATTTCGCCGTTCTTGGCATGGATGTAGGCGGCTATGACCTTACCCACAAATTCTATAACGTTCCGGCATCAACCATAGAATATGCCCGCGATTTTTACGTTAACGAAGGTGGCATTGTACAGTTCTGCTGGCACTGGTCTGCACCCATGAAATATGTCATTGATGAACCGGATAACAATCATTACTGGTGGAACTCCTTTTATAAGGAACACACCACACTGAATCTGGATAAAATCATGAACGGAGAAGATGAGGAAGGACATGCTTTGTTAACAGAGGATATGCATAACATGGCAGCTGAGCTGGAATTTCTCAGAAACGAGGGTGTTCCTGTTCTCTGGCGTCCGCTGCACGAAGCTGCCGGCGGCTGGTTCTGGTGGGGCAACTGTACTGCCGAAAGCTGCATAAAGCTATGGAAAGAAATGTATCATATTATGACTAAGGAGCACAACCTTACCAACCTGATCTGGATGTGGAACGGCATTGAACCTGACTGGTATCCGGGAGATGAATATGTGGATATTGTTTCTGCTGATATTTACCAGGGCAATCACGTTTATACCAGCTTTGCAAACACCTTTGTCCACAATGCTTCCATACCGAAAACCCGCAAGCTGGTGGCGCTGTCCGAAAACGGCTGTGTAATGGACCCGGATCTTGTCATGCATGATAACGTGCGCTGGCTGTTCTGGGGCACCTGGTCCTCCCAGTTTACCATTAAGGATTCCAGACTTAACGAGGAATATACAGAAAAAAGCATGTTAAAAAAAGCATATAATCACGAAAGGACTCTGACTCTGGATGAACTTCCGGATTTAAAGAATTATTCACTTGATTAAATATATAAAAAACCAAATCAATCCCACTGCTTTTAGGCGGTGGGATTGATTTCCACGGGGCAGGGTATACGCCCTGTACCGTGGAAGGCACGCAGTGCCGGTTTTTTAACGAGCAAAAAACGAAGTGTTTGCGAGTTTAAGCAATTACTACGAAAACCAAGACAATCCCACTGCTTTTAGGCTGTGGGATTATTTTTGAACCTATACCGTATTTAAATCCGTGCCATCTTTTTTATTGAAACCTCCGCATAATAAAATCGTGATTTTATTCATTAACCTGATTTTGAAGTGAATCATACTATAAATTAACCTCGACATTTAACCTAAAATATGTTACGATTTTAAATAAAGGAGGAAAACATAACCCCTTGTTAATCTTTTACAAATATGAAATAAATCGGAGGTTTACATGAACGACTTATTTAAAAAAACAACTTCACTGCTTTTGGTTTCTGCCATAATTTTTACCGGCTGTGGGAACAAAACCAATAATGGCGGAGAACAGGTGACCACCCCAACCGGAAGCACACAGGAGCCGACAGTTACAGTTGCCCCTGCAACGTCACCTACCCCTACACCAAATCTCTCTGAGAAAAAACCGCTGGATAATGTACATGGTGATATCCGCACAGAATATAACGAAAATCTTGATCTGTCTGACTACGCACTGACTGCCAATGATGCTCCGGCAGATTTCTACCTGCTGTTGGAAGCTGAGGATGCAAAACTGACCGGAAACTGTACATCTTATACTGATGAGAAATATTCCGGCGGCGGTTACGCAAGCGGTCTGACAAACAGCAGCAATGACAACATTATTTTCCATGTGGAAATTGAAAATACCGGCTTTTATGACTTAAATTTCAGATGTCACTCCGGTGACAGCGGCCGTGTAAATAATGTAGCCGTAGACGGTGTAATGTCCGGTTCCATTACCTGCAACTCCGATGGAGAAATTGTGGATTCCTACCTGTTAAGTCTTTATCTGGAAGCCGGCAGTCACGACATTGCCATTGTGCCAAGCTGGGGATGGACTGACTTTGACTGTCTGATTATTACCCGCAGCGATGTAATTACGGAAGACACCTACAATGTCACTGCAGACCTTTGCAATCCCAATGCAGACGAGAACACCAGACGTCTTTATAAATTCCTTTGTGACATCTACGGAAAATACACCCTGACCGGCAACTTTGTGTCCAGAGGGCGTATTTCTTTGGAATATAGCGAAATTGAAGCAGCCACCGGGGAAAACTTTGCGGTTATGGGCATGGAAATGGGTGATTATGACCTTACCAGCAAGGCAAATGGTTCAGACGGTAAAAACCTTGGTTATACCTATGATTTTTATACCAATGCCGGAGGCATCGTCCAGCTCTGCTGGCACTGGCATGCACCTGATGCATATGTAATCGACGACCCGGACAACAATCACTATTGGTGGAACTCCTTTTACAAGGAACATACCACGCTGAATCTGGATAAAATTATGAATGGAGAAGATGAAGCAGGACATCAGCTTTTAGTTGAGGATATGAATAACATGGCAACTGAGCTGGAACGTCTACGCGATGCAGGAGTTCCTGTTATCTGGCGTCCCCTTCATGAAGCCTCCGGTGGATGGTTCTGGTGGGGAGATTGTGAACCAGAAAGCTACAAAAAGCTGTGGATTGAAATGTATGATATTTTTACCAACGAACACAATCTTACCAATCTGATCTGGATGTGGAACGGACAGGATGCAGACTGGTATCCGGGAGATGAATATGTGGATATTATCTCCTACGATATTTACCAGCCGGAACATACTTATACCAGCTACTCCGGCACTTTCGCTGAAGCTGCTTCCATTGCAGGAGAAAGCAAGCTCATTGCTCTTTCCGAAAATGGTGTTGTTCCGGATCCCGATAACCTGATGCAGGACAATGCACGCTGGCTGTTCTGGGGCACCTGGGGAGATCCACATACTCTGGATGGGCTTTATTTAAGCGAAACATATACCGAAAAGGATATGCTGATAAAGGCCTACAGCCATGACCGTACCCTTACACTTTCAGAACTGCCTGATTTAAAAACCTATCCTCTGGATTAGACCTTTTCTTATCCGGAAGTCTTATCAGGTATGTTAAGAAGACCCGGATAGATTACTACACAGCAGTTCAATAAATAAATTAAAATGGCAACCGCTGCAATTGACAAGTATAATCCCCTTGTCAGTTGCAGCGGTTGCCATTTATTTACTATTAAAGTTTATTTGGGTAATTTTCGCTTTGCAGTGATTCTTTCTACCTCCAGACAATATACTAACGTTCTTTGTATTGCTGCAGGATTAAAATATGTATTTTCACCGGGATGATATTGTTCCATAATGCTCTTCAAGGCTGCTTCTTTTTCTGTTTCATTAAGAATACGAATATGTCCCTGTCCGATTACGCTCTCATAGGCCATTGTACAATAGCCTTTTTCTTTAAAATATTGCAGCTGATGTCTACAGTCCATTTCAAAGGATGCTCGATTATCCTTTTTTATCAAATCAACCTTATACCCTTCCGGTGCACTGTGAAAAAACAAAGTAATCCGGTCTTTCTCTGTCAGTAAACCAAAATTTAGTGGCAGAATATACGGAAACCCATCATCATTCAATGCTATTCTGCAGACATCACATCTGCGTATTATTTCAATAATCTCATTAATATCCTTAACTTCCCTATTTGCCTGTCTCAATTTTATACCCCTTCAGTTTTATTAAATTTTCTTAATTCTTCAAGCAACTCCGAATAAAATAGCAGTATTACTTTTTTTCCACGAACACATCCTTTTGTCGATGGTTAAATCCGAATTGCATTCTGTTGTTTATTATAGCAAATGCGCCCCGGATATTCTACCTGATTTTTAAAAGAGATAGTCAAACTCGCAAACGCTACGCTTTTTTCTCGTTAAAAAACTGCACTTCGTGCCATATGCGGTACAGGGCTTGTACCGCATTAAATCTAATCCCACCGCCTAAAGGCAGTGGGTTATCTTTAGTTTTTTATATAGACAAATTTTCCGCGGCATTAAGAGTCTTTACCATAAACAGCCAACGTGTATTCAAAAAATGAGATAGCCGTTAGGCTATCTCACCACTACAGTTCCACCTTTACCGATAATTATTTCATGTAATTTTGATAAGGTTCCTATTATGGCTTGTCTGTTTTCGCCATCTTTTACAAACCTTATACAAGCCTGAACCTTGGGAAGCATGCTTCCCTTGGAAAACTGGCCTTCTTCAATATATTTTTCTAATTCGGGCAAATGCACTATTTCCAAATTCTTTTGCTCCGGTGTTCCAAAGTTAATTGCTGCATATTCAACACCGGTAAGCAGAATCAGGGTGTCCGCATCAATTTCCCCTGCTAATAATTCTGCGGTAAAATCCTTGTCTATTACCGCTTCAACGCCACACAGTCCACCTTCTTTTTCAATTACAGGAATTCCTCCACCTCCCCCGGCAATTACAATGCTTCCGACCTCTAACAGCTCCCTGATTACTCCTATTTCTTCAATACGCTTTGGCATTGGAGAACGTACCACACGCCGATACCCTCTGCCTGCATCTTCCATATAAGGAAATCCTTCTGTCTGCATACGGCACATTGCTTCTTCTTTTGTATAAAATTGTCCGATTGGTTTTGAAGGCTCAATATTAAGTGCCTCCTGTTCATCCACCACTACCTGAGTTAGGACCGTTACAACATCTTTACGTATTCCTTTTTTACGAAGAGAATTTCCGATTTCCTTCTGCAACGTATATCCAATCATAGCCTGTGTCATGGCTCCGCATTCGTCAATTGTATTTTCTTCTATAACGCCATGGGCCATCTGGTTCTGAACAACGATATTTCCAATCTGAGGGCCATTACCATGCACCAGAACCAGACGGTTTCCTTCCTTGATAAGGTCGGCAATACAATTTGAAATCTGTTGAAGAATGCTATCTAGTCCGTCCTTATTTTCTTCCAGTGCATTTCCGCCTATGGCGATTACATATGTCCTCATACCTCTATCCTTTCTCCCTGTCTGTGGATTTGCTTTCCGGAAGGCACAACACCGGTTCTGTCCCGTTTTCGCTGTTTTCCACGTATTTTCACAGACTGTTACAGTTGATATTTCTCTACATAAGCAAGAAGTGCCTTATAAAAACATTCCATTGGCGGGCTGACAATTCCGGCACCAATCTGTCCTACTCCTGCATCTTTATGTGCAATTCCGGTATTAATTACCGGCAAGGTATCATTTTCAATTACCTTGACAAAATCAATTCCCATAGCACAGCCCTTGAAATTCAGGGCCGGAATGGAATATGCAGGGTTTAGATCTGTGGTAATGGTGTACATCCGTTTTGAGGTTGCAATGGCATCATCTGTCGTACCACCCACAAACTGTACAATGGCAGGTGCACCGCCCATGGCAAAGCCGCCGATTCCCATGGTTTCGGTAATGGCACTGTCTCCTATATCCCGGTTGGCATCTTCCTGGGAATATCCCGGGAAATATAAACCCTGAATATACTGGGATTCCCCGGTGAACCATTGATCACTGCCAATTCCGCTTACTTTAATTCCAAAATCCACACCGTTTCTTGCCATTACATTTAATATAGTGGAATATGGAACATTTTCTCCGGCTCTTAACATTATTTTACAAGCCGGCATAGAAATATTCAGGAAATAGTGGTCATTGCCTGCAATAAAAGACAAAGCATTCATCGACTTTTCCCTGTCACTTTCTGCCTGCAAAATAAGAAGGCTAATCTGCTTGTAAAATAAAGAAGTTGCTGCTTTATTTCTATTGTGACATTCGTCACCCATCTGCAATGCCTGTGCAGTTATGAGCTTGATGTCAATACCATCTGTAAGTGCCAAAGCCTTTTTCATAACAGGCATAAATTCATCACGCAGGTAACGTAGTCTGTTTAATACTTCGCCGGAATATGCTCCGAAACGCAGTACTTTTCCTAACCCTTCATTAACGCTGCAATATGAATCAGTATTATATTCCTTATCATGAATAATATGTACCGGCATAGAAGCACAGACAATACCTGCCATTGGACCAACAGTACCATATTCATGACATGGAGCAAATTCAATTTTGCCTGACTCAATTAAAGCCACTGCCTCATCCTCTGTTTCTGCCAGCCCTTCAAAAAGCAGTGCTCCGATAACAGCACCTTTCATTGGACCGCACATTCTGTCCCAGCTCACCGGTGGGCCAGCATGTAGAATCAAGTTAGGCTTCATTCCCGGAATACAGTTAATTGCCAGATCAATATCCACAAGAAAAGGCTTGGATGCTTTGATTTTCTCAATCACCTGATGATTTGCCTCTGTAATTTTATCCCGTACTCCTTCCATCTTATCAAGAGCTGCAATAATGTCCTTTCTTCCCCCTGCAAGGGGTTTCCATTCAACCTGGGTAACCTTAGTATTCTGCTGTCTTGCATCTTCTGAAAAACGCTTTAAGCCTACATTAATAATATTTAAACTGTCCTGTTCCAATAAAGTATTCATTTTTTCCTCCTGACCACCACATTTTGTGCTCATTGTACAACTAGTTTATATGCCTGTCGTACTGCATCAATATTGCTTTCTGCAACGATACAGCCGGCTTCACTAAGCAACTGCTCCTGTTTTCTTTTATCCTGCGTATCTCCATCGGTTCCAAGCACATAGGTCACAAATTTCAGGTCATTCCCCTTCTTCTTTGCAATTTCCATACCATCCTTTATAACTGCAATAGTTGCGCCTACCGGATCCTCATGAGAACCATAGCCCAGTTCAAAATCCAGCAGAATAACTCCTGTGTCTGACTCTTCACAGGACTCCAAAATCCTATCAAGACGAATCGTCGGGTCTATCATGGGATGAGGCCTTCCATTTGTAAAAACATCATCTCCCAGATCCAAAAGTGTATGTCCTTCATTGACAAACACATCCCGAAGCTGCTCCTCTTCTTTTTTTGCCACATTACTGTGAACATGCTCCAGACGGTTTCTCAGATAATAATAAGCCTCAGAGCACAGGGTTCCGCCACAATACAAGCCACGAATTTTCTTAATGGTACTCTGCTTTTTTACTTCCGCTGTTTCTTTTGCTGCCTTTCCCGAAATTCCACTGTTAGTTTCCACCGCTGCCCTTGCCGTTTCAGCCAGAGAAGTTCCAAAATGAACCTGCTTCGTATCTTCAAATCTCATGTCCGTAGCGAAATAAACCAGGACCGGTTTAGTAATCTCCTCCTGAATTACCTCCAAAATTTTTTCCTTCACTTCAGGAGCAGGCACTTTTGAAACAATAACAATAGTTTTTGTCTTCATATCCTGCTGTAGCATACGCAGCCCGTCAATAAGCATAATGCCGCCGATTTCAGCCGTCAGATCTCTGCCTCCTACACCAATGGCATTGGAAATTCCTCCACCGTAACGGTCAATCAAAACCATAATTTCCTGCATGCCTGTTCCCGATGCACCTACAATGCCAATGCTTCCCTCACGAACCTTATTTGCAAAGCAAAGTGCTGTGTGGTTAATATATGCTGTTCCGCAGTCAGGCCCCATGACCAAAAGCCCTTCGGCATGAGCATACTCCTTTAACTGCTTCTCCTCCTCTATTGTTACATTATCACTAAAAAGCATGACATTCATTCCCTGCTTTAATGCAAGCATTGCCTCTCTTGCGGCATGCTCCCCCGGCACGGAAATAACTGCCATGTTGGCATCCGGCTGATTTTCTTTTGCACTTTTTATGGTTCGGTAAATCTCCTCCTGTACCGTCTGCTCAGATGCGTTTCCTTTCAACTTTTCATCAATTAATGCTATAATATCGTCTTTTTCCACAGCATCCTCACAGCGAAGAGCAATAACCAAGTCGTTTTCTGTACATTCCCTCACATCATCGGTCATCATACCTACACGCTCCAGAAGCTCCTTATTCATTGCTGTAGCCATGGAAATCACGGCATCGAAAATACCCTCTGTTTTCTTTATTTCGGCAGACACAGACATCAGTGTAACCGAATCCGAATAGGAATTTTTTCTGATTTCAATTATTGTTTTGCTCATTTTATCCTCCTTGCAGCATGCGAAACATGCCCATCTGTGTCTGAATTATACAATTCATTCCGAGAAACACTTATGTGGTATTCCACATGCAAATCTTTTGTTTAGAATTAGATCTATTGCGGTAAGAATTCCCAGTGCAGTATCCGTTCCCGAGCTGCTTCCGAAGGCCAGAACCCTGTGTACACTGTTTTTTACAGCTTCTTTATCCCTTTCAAAAAAAGCCTGTATAAGTTCCATTTCAGATAATCTTCCAAATCCCACTGCTCCGTTTGCAATCATCTGTCCGCTAATCTGATTAGTCCGCCGACTACATTCATCTGCTACATTTTTCAGCTCTTTTTTATCTGTTCCGCTCAAGGCAAGGGTCAGAAACAGTCCGGCAAGAAAATCATCCCCCGATGGTGTAAGTCCGATGCCCAGTCCGCTTAAGGCAACTGATTTACGAATAACCCCATAGATGTTGCCCTCCGCCACCGGCTCTTTTAGTTCCTTAAACAGCCTGCTAAACCATGCGGTCATACAGTCGGAGGATTTTTTGTCGAAAAATGCCTCATATAAAGGAGAACTTTTCCCATAAATTTTTACCAGTCTGAATAACGTATCCCGACAACTCCGGTAATCCTTTTCCCTTTCCCAAAGGAGAGTGGGCTCCGTGTCAAAATCCAAAGAAAATTCTGTACAGTCTGTCAAATCCAGAAAGATGTTTTCACCCAGAGAGATGCCACACTCTTTTTTATATACCGGCATCCCCACCGTCAGCCCTGTTTTATGAAAATCCTGAGTCCATCCGGTGATAATCATATCCGGTGATGGTTCCATGCCATCAACTGCCAGAGCTGTCAGTCTGCCGTCTATGAAAAAGTTACATGTTCTGCGGTAAACCGAATGCACCTGTCCTGTATTGCCCCGGTCCGTCTCCCTTAGCGATGCTGCAGTTCCGCTCCAGATTTGCCCGGCCTTAATGTTAATCATTGTTCTCCTCTGCAAGTGTCTCTGCAAGTCCCATCAACAGATGTTCATTCTCTGCTGCGGCAAATAATGTTACACCGAAAGGTAAATCGCCATCCATGATTCCCATAGGAACCGCTATGGCACACATATCCAGCAGGTTACAGTGATTTGTATAGCGACCCATATCACTGTTAGTGTCAATAGGATTGCTTCGTACTGTATCTCTTGTATAGGTTCCCGCACAGGTAGGGAATACCAGCACTCCGTTTTTCAGCAGATTCTCACTACGGCGTTTATACTCTTTCAGTTCATGCAGGGTGCGAAAAAGTGCTTCTGCCGTATAATCCGGTCTGTCTCCCGATTCCAGAATGGTACGTGTCACAGGGAAAACCGACTCAGGTCTGCTGCTTACAAAACCTCCAAGATCCGCCCAGCGTTCTGCAACACATGGCCCACCGTAAAGAAGCAATGCCGCTTTCTGATAAAAATCAGTGTCAGCAGCCTGAACAGATACCCTTGCCTCCTTCAGAATGTTGGAATTTTTTAATTTGTTAACCGCCTTTTCCCATGCTTCACGATACAGATTTTCATAAGGGCCGTAAAAGTTGACGGCGGTCTGTGGTATAATAATTGTTTCCGGAAGTGCATTTTCTGCTCTATCCACCTTTTTTGACCATGGATCCTGTTCATCTAATCCTCTGGCAATACTGTCCACAAGTGCTGCATCAGCCGTATTGTTGGCAAAAACCGTAACACAGTCCAGGCTGGCACATGCCGGAACAACTCCTTTACTCGGCCACGCACCTACTGTGGGTTTCCAGCCCACCAGTCCGTTTAATGATGCCGGAACTCTTCCTGACCCTGCCGTATCCGTTCCCAAGGCAAATACCGCCTCGCCCAGTGCAACCGACACGGCCGAACCCGCACTAGATCCACCGCTGATTAATTCCTCATGCAGTGCGTTATGAACTTCTCCGTAAGGGCTTCTGGTTCCCACAAGCCCCGTAGCAAACTGATCCAGATTGGTTTTTCCCAAAGGTATAGCCCCTGCTGCAATTAATCTGGAAACCACCGTAGCACTATCTGTGGGGGAATATGCATAGTCAGGACAAGCTGCAGTTGTAGGATATCCTGCCAGGTCAATATTATCTTTTACCGCAAAGGGAATTCCCCATAATGGTTTGTTGTTATAATCCGGTTCTCCAAGAGCTTCTATATAAGGTATTACTCTTTCAGGAACCGGCGGCTCAATCCATATATTGTATCGGTTATGATCCTTCACGCGTTCCAGAATCTGTGTAAATACTTCTTCGGGAGAAACTGCTCCCAACTGATATTGTTCTCTAAGCCATTGTACTGTTAAATGCTCCGGTAATTTCATATCCTACCTCCCGCTTTTTGTTAATACTTTCCTTTTAGGCACGGCACTAAGCAGTTCTGCCATTTATCAAAATAACTTCCCGTAAAGGAAAAAGGGCTGCAAGGATTCTCCCTGCAGCCTCTTTGCTATCTATGTGTTTATTATAACAGACTATCACAGCATTTCTTTATCAGTAATTCACAATGTTTTTTTGAAAGCTTTGGTAACTGCTCACAAATACATGTCATAAATCTTAATAGCCATGTCCAGACAGAACTGAATTTCATGGTCACTGATGTCCATTCCCATAATCTGACTGATTCGCTCCAGCCTGTAACCAATGGTATTGTAATGCATAAACAGCCTCTCCGCCGTTGCCTTTGCATTTCCCTTGGTATCCAGATATACCTTCAGCGTAGCTAACATATTGGTCTGGTGCTTTTCATCATATTGAACCAGCGGACGTATATATATATCCAGATAATCGTCCAGTTCCTTGCCAAGCGGTATCATATACAAAAGAGAATATACTCCCGTATTCCGGTAATTCAGCACCTTGTCCTTAAGTTTATAACGTTTGCTGACCTTGGCAATATTACAGGCATCCTTATAACTGTCATAAAGATTAAATACTTCTTTTGCTGTCTTTCCGACGCAAAGCTGTACTTCCATGCCCGAAAAAATGGTTTTTGACAGTTCCAGAACCTGAAAAACATATTCTTCCTCCCTATTTTCAGGAAAGACTAACAGAATTTCCTCATTAACATGGGTAACATAAAAATCCTGACAGGTCTGCATATTCTTCCGAAGTCTGACTGCAGCCGCTTTCTGTCTATCCTCCGGCAAATTCTTCAGGGTTCTCAGTACTGCAACCTTATAAATTTCTTTGGAACGAACCGTTAGTCCGCTGACTTCACTTTGCATTTTCAAACTGTTGCCATCTTCAATTTTTCCCAATATCCAGTTTCGCAGAAACTGATCTACATATTTCATTTCTACACGTTTACGGACCGCCTCGCTGAGCAGCTCCATTCCAACCATATAGCTGCACTGCTCAAGCAGATGAATATGGTCGTTCTGTATCCCTGTGTTTTTTTCTATTATATATATGCATGCCAATCTTTCCTGCTGATGGATCATATTGTAATAATATGCCTTATATTCTTTTACTCCGATACAGATTTTTATCCAGCCCTGTTTTTCCGTACCTGAAAAAATACTGAAATCCTCATTACAAGGGGTATATGCCTCCTCACCCATTAATCCGTAGGTAATGCAGTCCCCATTCTCCCGCTGTAAAATAACCGGATTGTCCATATACTCCGAAAGTCTCTTTACAAACGGAGTCAGTCCGCTGCCACCCAGAATGATTTCTGATAACTCGGTAACTCTTAACAGCATATTAGTAAGAGAATTATTGTCCTCTGCAATAATCGTTTCAATTACCTGACGTACTACATTAGAGAAAACCACTTCCTCTCCGATTTCAATAACCGGCAATCCACAGGCATCGGCCTGTTCAATTACCTGTTCCGGAATGTGTTCAAAGAAACGGTGTGCCTTAATACCAAGAGCCACAACTCCTTTTTCTGCCAACTGAGGAACAAGCAGCGCAAAATCTTCCGGTTTATTCCTGTAAGAATAGCCTGCCGTCATTAAATATTCCCCTTTTTTGACCCAATTAATAATGTCAGGGACCTCCATTACATTTACTCCTGTTATGGGAGCTGACAAATCACAGTTATGAGTCACAACTCTCGAACCTTGCATACTGTCCAGTTTTAACAAATCCTCAATTTTCATCCAAATCCTCCCTATCCGGAAATTCTCGAAACTTTCCTTTTATGTAAAAAACGCACCGGTGGCAAAATACCTTCCGGTGCGTCTAATTTAAATATCCAAATTCATCGAATTTTTCCGATTACTGCAACCGGACCTCCACCTGCAGGTCCCTGATGCTCGGCTCCACCGGAAACATAAACCATTGGATCTCCTACAATAGAAGCAATAACACCTCCCACAACAGCTCTGGCATGTCTGGTATGGTTGATATCCGAATCATCATGCATGATGTTTCTCCGTCCTCTGACAATTCCCAAAGGATCTGCTTCTGCTTTGGCAAGTACCTGAACCAGTTCCCTGCTTTCATCATTTTTGGTACGAAGATATCCAATCTGTGCTTTATCCAAAGCTCTCATTACTGCCTCAGCATCAATGGCATCCTGCATTACATCATGCTCGATAAAATATCTGCTGTTTCCCGTTACTGAGTTTCCGAATAATATGATTTCACATTCCATCAGCTCTACACCCGCCGAGGTAGACGCAACCTCGCTGTATAATGACCAGTCCTTACAAATTTTCTCGTCTGTTACCGAGCCTTCTGGAACTTCGCCCAGTGCCAGGGCAATACCCAAAGCACAGGCTCCTCTTGAATATCCCATGGATTCATAGGTATCCTCTGTTACAACCTCATGACCTCTCTCACTTGCTTCTGCAACCCTCTGGGAAATAATGAGAGGACATTTTACCTGTACAAAATGTACATCCTTCGGATCAGTAATTCCGGCAGTCTTCATCATCTCCATAACAGTATCGCGCACAGCCTCTACCTGGGCCATTCTTCCGATTTCCTCCGGCAGTAACTCTCTTGTTCTGGCTGCGCTGATTGCAAGGGACTTTTCGAGTCCTGCCATCGAATCAGTCTCCTCATTATGACAAATAACAGAAAGATGAGGACTTAAAATACCCTCAGTACCTCCCGACATAACATAAACTATTTTATCCGCCTGAGCCTTTGGCAGATATCCTTCAAAGAAATGTTTCAGAGTATCTACAGAATATCCTCTGGTCCAGTCGTTTACACATCCGTTTCCTTCTGTTTTTCCCAGTACGGCCATAACCTCCTCCGGACGGATAGTTCCGTTTTCAATCAGTTCCTTTATTCCTGAAACATCATTGGGTGATTTGGTAGGTACAACATATACAGCATTCATAATATTCCTCCATTCCGAAGCGTTTAGGCTTCTCTGCTTTACGGCAGCCGTATTGTGATATCCCGCATTCGGACAGCATCGACCTTACGAATCTTTTACTTTCCCAAAATGCTTTCTGTAAAGTAAAAAAAGGCACATGTAGAGTAATCTACAATGCACCTTTGCATTTTTTGTTATCATAATACAACATTTCCGCCATTCTTTCAACCCAATTATAGACTTTATTACAGAAACGTACATCGTAGTATATTCACATAGTTTTCCTATTTTTTTTGTGGCAGGTTCACAATCCATTTTTTCTGAAAATCTATTACAATATTCCATGTATTGAATCTGCCTGTCGTCCTTGTCCGTACGGAAAGAATCATATATTCTGCCCTTACCGGCAGGGGAGTCGGGCGTAAGAGGGATACAGTCTTTTGCAGACTGTATGGAACGGAGCAGCGATGAAGAACGAAACAATGACCCAGATTGCGGTATGCGGTCTGCATATGAGTGGATTTCCTCTCAATACCCAGCTGACGGATTTAGGGGCTTCTTATGTAAAGACTGCACATACAGCTCCCGTATATAAGCTTTTTGTGCTTCCCACCTTCCCGGAGAAGCCGGGGATGGTAAAGGTGGAGAAAGACGGAACCTCCCTGGAGGTGGAAATCTGGTCCCTGTCCTATGAAGCACTGGGACGATTTCTCACCATGATTCCCTCCCCTTTAGGTCTGGGACAAATCACTCTGGAGGACGGAAGTCTGACAACCGGCTTCATCTGTGAGCCTTATGTCATTGACCATGCTGCCGACATCAGTGCCTATAAGGGCTGGCGTTATTACAAATGCAGCATATAACCATGCCAGTTAAAAACTCTTTTATCATCTGAACCCTTGGTTCGGAATAAAAAAAGAACTTCAGCTATGCCACTGAAGTTCTTTTTTTGCGCTCGTATTTTTTTATCTTTCTTCTCTGAAGTATGGAATTCCAAGACCTGCCGGAGGCTGATTCTCTTTTTTCTTCTTTACGCTTCCCAGAATCAGAACAATAATTGTTACCATATATGGCAGCATTTTGAACAGCTCCTGTATTTTTCCTGAAATCGGCAGATAGGAGTACAGAATATATAAACCACCAAAAACTATAGAACCCCATAACGCACGAGTCGGTCTCCATAAGGCAAAGATTACCAGTGCCACTGCCAGCCAGCCTCTGTCGCCAAAACCGTTGTTCTGCCATGTACCACCCATATATTCCATTACAAAATACAATCCGCCAAGTCCACTGATTCCTGCTCCAAGTATGGATGAAACATATTTATATTTTGTAACCGGAATACCTGCTGCATCAAGTGCAGCGGGATTTTCTCCCGTTGCACGCAGATTAAGTCCTACACTTGTTTTATTTAATACCCATGCGGTAATCAATGTAATTACAACCGCCAGATATGCCAGAAACCCGTACGAGAAGAGAAGTGGCCCGATTACCGGAATCTCTGACAACACGGGAATCGTTGCCTTAAATGCCTTTCCCGTATTATAAACGGTAATCTGACTTGCTGTTCCTGCCAGTCTTGAAAGTGAGCCTCCCAGGAAGTTTCCAAGACCTATTCCAAAAGTTGTCAGTGCTAAACCGGCAACATTCTGATTGGTTCGAAAAGTAATGGTAAGAACCGCATAAATTACACCTCCCGACATTGAAAACAGCAGGGAAAGTGCAAGTGCACATAACACACCGATAACAGGAACCGGATCACTGATACTGTTTTCATATAAAAAGGCTCCTGTCAATCCTCCGATTCCTCCCATATACATGATTCCCGGTATTCCCAGATTCAGGTGTCCTGCTTTTTCCGTAATCAGTTCTCCCAGTGCACCGTAAAGTAATGGCATTCCCTGTACAACCGCAGCCGAAAGAAAGGATATGGTAAATATTTTTGAAAATAGAGTCACAATAAATTCCATAGCTTAAACCTCCTTTACCTTATGACGAAATACCAGCCTGTAATTTGTAAAGAAATCACTTGCCAGAATGAAGAAAAGAATGATTCCCGTCAATACATCGGCTGCCGATTCGTTCAGATTGTAATCCGAAGCCACCTGGGATGCCCCCTGATCCATGAGAATCAGTAGCATGGATATTAAAAACATAAACACCGGATTAAATCTTGCCAGCCATGTTACTATAATGGCTGTAAATCCACGGTTGTCTGCGGTTGAAGTTGTAATTGTATGACTTGAACCGCTGACAATCAGAAATCCCATAAAGCCACACAGGGCTCCGGAAATCGCCATGGTTCTAATGATTACCTTTTTTACGTTAATACCCACATATCTGGCAGTATTTTCACTTTCGCCTACTACAGAGAGTTCATATCCCTGCTTTGTGTACTTTACATATACCGTAATGGCGATGCTGAGTATCAGAACAATTATTACATTAACTGCAAAATTATATGGTCCGAAAATCCCGGATAAAAAATCCGTAGGCAGCCAGCCGGCCTTTGTACCTCTGTTAATGATGCCGATACTTCCGCTTCCCTCAACACGTTCCCATACGATTGTAAAGAAGGATGTGAGCTGTAAGGCAATATAGTTTAACATTAGGGTAAACAATGTCTCATTCGTTTTCCACTTTGCCTTACAGATTGCAGGAAAAATTCCCCATATGAGACCTGCTGCCAGACTGGCCAGAACCATTACTGCTATCAAAAGCGGTGCCGGCAGCTTATCTCCAAGATAAATCATGACAGCTGCAGTTGCAATGCCTCCTGCCAGTATCTGTCCTTCTCCGCCTATGTTCCAGAATTTCATTTTAAACACTGGTGTCAATGCCAGTGCAACCCCTAATAAAAGCATAGTTTCACGTATAGTCACCCATATTTTCCGGTTGGAGCCGAATGCCCCGTAAATCATTGTCATATATATATCAGCCGGATTACTTTTTGTCAAAGCAAAGAGAATAACCGCACAGATGAGAAGTGCCAGTATAATGGATGTAGCATAAATCAATACAATTGATTGTTTTGACCTGTCGCCGGATTTTACAATTCTTACCAATGGTGTTTTCATGATTATGCCTGCTCCTTTTTCTTTTGTATCATCATTAATCCTACTTGTTCCTTAGTAGCTGTCCGTCCGTCAAGTATTCCGCTGACACTGCCTCCGCACAGCACCAAAATCCTGTCACACAATGACAACAATACATCCAGATCTTCACCTACATATACCACCGCACAGCCCTTTTGTTTCTGCTCTGTAAGGAGATGGTAGATCGCATAAGAAGTATTTATATCAAGACCTCTGACAGCATAGGCAGTTAAAAGCACCTTTGGCTCGTTGGCAATTTCCCTGCCTACCAGAACCTTCTGGACATTCCCGCCGGACAGCTTCCTGACCGGATGATTCACAGACGGTGTTACAACCTCCAGCTCCTCTTTTACAGCTGCCGCCTGCTTTGCCGGGGTCTTCCTGTCCGTAAAAAAGGATTTTCCGTTTCGGTAGCTTCTTAACATCATGTTATCGCTCATGCCCATGCTTCCTACAAGCCCCATTCCCAACCGATCCTCGGGAACAAATGAGAGGGAAATTCCCATTTGGGTCAGCTCCATTGGATTTTTCCCCTGTATTGGAATGGCGGATCCCTCTTCATCGTAATAGCAGATTTCCCCGCCCTCCTGAATTTTCTGCAGACCTGCAATCGCTTCCAGCAGTTCCTTCTGTCCACTGCCGGCAATGCCTGCAATACCCAGAATTTCTCCCGCATTAATGTCAAAAGAAACATCCTTTAGTACAGATACACCATATTCATCCTTACAGGACACGGATGTAAGGGAAATCCGTCTGCTGACATTCTGCGGTTCCGGACGGTCAATATTGAGTTCTACCTTTTTGCCTACCATCATCTCCGTAAGCTTCATTTCATCAGTTTCCTTTGTAAGGACCGTATCAATATATTCTCCTTTGCGCAATATTGTTACTTTATCTGAAATAGCAAGTACCTCATGCAGTTTATGTGTAATAATGATAATGGTCTTGCCGTCTGCTTTCATTTTTCTCAGTACCTGAAACAGCTTATCCGTTTCCTGTGGAGTAAGCACTGCAGTTGGCTCATCCAGAATCAGAATGTTACTGCCCCGGTACAATGTTTTAATGATCTCTACTGTCTGCTTTTCCGAAACAGACATATCGTAGGTTTTCTTTTTTAAATCAATTTCAAATCCGTACTTTTCTACTATCTCTGTCAGTTCTGCCATGACCCGTTTCATGTCCAGAACCTTTTTTTTCGTATTTCCCAAAACCATGTTTTCTGCAGCATTAAACACCTCTACAAGCTTAAAGTGCTGATGAATCATCCCGACGCCGTATCGGAATGCATCCGAAGGAGAACCGATTCCCGCAGGCTCTCCGTCAATATAAATCTGTCCCTCGTCCGGATAATAAATACCCGAGAGCATGTTCATCAAGGTAGTCTTCCCACTGCCGTTTTCTCCAAGCAGTGCCCGGATTTCCCCCTTCTCAACCGTCATATTTATATTGAAGTTTGCCACAACACGACCAAACCGTTTTGTTATTCCCTTCATTTCCACTGCATAATTGCTCTTCATTTTGTCCTCCATTCGGCATATCTCTGTACAAAGGTATACACCTTATCCCATTTCCTTTGAACAGGCAAAGATGCGAACTGCATCGGCAGTCCGCATCTTTACACAGCTCATATCACTTAGTCAAGCTCTGTAATACCGTCTACAATAAACACTGCACCCGGTGCTGCCTGATAATAGGATTCATGATATACACCATCAAATACCGGCTTCTGACCAAAGGAATCAACAGTGTCATCTCCTAATTCTGCTCCGTCTACAGTAAATGTCGAAACATCAAATACGTTTACACTGCCGTCCTTTAATCCGCTTTCAACCTCTGTTACTTTTGCAGTTACTTCCGCATAAGTATCGGCAGAAAATGCTTTCTCATTGACCTCTGTGATCATACATGCGCCTGCATCATAACCTTCGCACCAGTCTGTACCAATGTCCTTACCTTCCATTACACACTTTACGGCATATACAGTGTATGGTGCCCAGTCAAGAGATGCAGATGTAAGTGCATAATTTGGTGCTGTATCAATCATGGAGATATTGTAACCTACACAATAAACCCCAAGCTCCTCACAGGCTGAAGAAGGACCGGTTGTATTGGAATGCTGGCTGATTAATACACAATCTTCTTCTTCAATCAATGCCTTTGCCACATCGTATTCTGTTGCCTGATCTCCCCATGTGTTCGTATACTTTACTACCATAGTTGCTTCAGGACAGACAGATTTTACACCCAGATAAAAAGCATCAAATCCGGAAATAACCTGTGCAAAAGCGAAAGCTCCTACATAACCTACAATTGCTTCATCTGCGGTAATATCACCGGCTGCAATCATCTCATTCAGTTTATATCCTGCAACCACACCGGATACAAATCTGGATTCTTCCACGGACACATAATAGTTATGGAAGTTGGAAAGTCCACTGTCTTTTGCTTTATCACCGGTTGCATGACAGAACTGCACGTCAGGATATTCCTCTGCAGCCTGCATCACATATTCTTCATGACCATAGCTGTTTGCAAAAACAATGCTACAACCCTCGTCTGCCAATTCACAGGCTGCCTCATAAGCCTCTTCACTTTCAGGAATGTTCCACTTGATTATTATATTATCTTTAGAAATACCAAGCTCTGAGGTAAGAGCAAGTGCTCCCTTATAAAATGCATAGGTGTATCCATCATTTTCATCACCGATAAAAATAAATCCTACCTTCATGTCTTTTCCATCGGAAGTACCTGTTCCATTTCCTGTCGTGTTTTTACCTCCTTCCGAGCCGCAACCCACCAAGGCAAAAACCATTACCACTGCCAATAAAAATGCAATTAGTTTTTTCATAAACGTCCTCCTTTTCTGACGGTTCTACGGAAACACTACCTGCCATTTAACAAAAAAGGCGCATGTGTTTTTCACATGCGCCTTTGCAATCCGTATTACCTGTCTATCAAGTTTATGCCTGTATTATATCACAATCTTCTTTGAATTCTTCGTTTGTTGTTTACAGGTTTTTATTGAATTCCTTGTAAACTGTTTACAAAAAGTCTTTCTGATTTTTCTCCTTTAACGTAACCCTGTCTGAAACTTTTTTCAATCCTTCTACAGTCCACTGTATCAGCAATCCGGACATTAAAACAGTAAAAACGGTACATAATCCGAATCCTCCTCCAAGAAGAACTCCCGCAACCACCACAGAGAAATCCAATATTATTCTTACTTTTCTTGTACGGATATGGTTTTTTTCTGCAATTGCAAATGTAAGAGCTTCATATGAACCTCTTCCAAAATCCGCAAAAGAATAAAGTCCTGTTCCTATGGCAAAAATAGCAATTCCCAAAAACATCAGAGCAAAATTCACTGCTCCATATGAAGAATATGTCATATAGCTTTCAAAAAAATCCACAAAAAAACCATAGATAAGCTGGTACAAAATTGTACCGATATGCAGCTGATGTCTGTCGTAAAACGCACAAAACAAAATCATTAGTGCTGCTACTAAAAGCGAAGCCTGTCCCATAGTAATGTTACAGGTTTTTGAGATTCCCTGCCAGAGCACTGCAAGGGTTGCACCGCCAAAACCTGCGTGAATCGCCAAGTCAATACCATATGCCGAAACAATGGAACCTATACAGATTATACATATCTTTTCTGCATAGTGTTTCCGTTTTTTTCCCAACCGGTATCACTCCTTACATATTAAATTGCAGTTAAATCTCTTTGCACTCCATTATAAGAAGTTTCTTACCAAAGTCAAGATACAATTTATGTGAAATATCGTTGCAGTTATTTCCTGCATTCAGATTTACTTCAGCTCCTTTAATGACTCAAACAGCTCCAAATCGGATTTCTGCACCTTAATATTGGAAGTCATGGGAGCCTCTCCCGGCTTTGTTACAGTAACCTCAATAATGGTTCCCTCCTGAATTCCGCCTGCAATCACCCTGTTAAAAAATGCCTCAAACTTCGGGTGTGTGGCAGTAAACTGCTTTTTCGCATTCATCAGTTTCATAATTGCTGCCGGATTTACCATAGTCTAATCCTCCGTTTTCTATATTGTTTTTACATATCTATCTCATATTTTTCGGTTTCCTAAAACTGTCCCTGACTAACCTTTAGGTTTTCGAAAGTCATCTGTAGAGCTTACAATCCACGTGTCCAGTTTTTATCCCTGTCCGACAGAGTAATCGGGGTTCCGTCTTTCATATGATAACCTTCCGGAGATGCACTTCCGGAATATTCACCAAGCACATCCGGCCACTTTATGCCGATTTCCGGATGGTTCCACGCAATCCCTCCCTCATCACCGGGATGATAAAAATCCGTTACTTTGTAGCAGAATTCTGCGGTTTCGGACAGCACCAGAAAACCATGTGCAAAACCCGGAGATACATAAAACTGCTTTTTGTTCTCCTGACTAAGAATCACACCGAACCACTTTCCATAGGTTGCTGAGCCGGGTCTCAAATCCACAGCCACATCAAAAACCTCGCCGGAGATAACACGCACCAGTTTTCCCTGGGGATGGTTAATCTGATAATGCAGACCTC
>JBJEJI010000009.1:0-23010 GCA_051877895.1 Lachnospiraceae bacterium
AAGACACATACAACCGCCGGGAATAAACAGTTACAGATTACCAATGCATAAGCATTTAAATTGGTAAACTTCAAAAGCAGATAAAGAACAGGAATATGAATTGCCAGTGAGATTGCAGAATGGATTACAGGCAGTGACATTTTGTTTATCCCTTGCAATACACCATTAGTAACAGTAGATAAAGCAAAAAATACAACACAGATTCCTCCAACATGAAGCATATTGGCACTGACAGCGCTTCCATCACCAAATAAAAGAATTAAAATGGGTTTTGCAAGAACACTTAAGCCTATAGCACACGGAAAGGCAATTATCATATTAAATTTTACTACAGTAGCAATTCTTTGTTTTACAGCATCTATATGTCCGAGAACATATTCTGAAATAAGACTTGGTACTACTGCTGTTCCCATTGCGCTGGCAATTGCTACAGGTACGTTTGATAAAAGCCTGTATTTATTAGAATATATTCCCCATAATGAACTTCTTACTTCTTCTGTAAGACCTTTTGCGGTCATTACAACGTTGTATATAACACTGTCTAAAGAACCACTGATCTGATATATTGTCTGACTAAGAATAACAGGCAGTGCAGTTGCAACAAGAACCTTGAAAATATGAGCATAAGACTCTGTCGTAGCTTGTGTGTCAAGGTTATTATTATTCTTTATGGCTTTGCCGGAAATCATATAAATGATTACAAGTGTAATTAATGCAGCAACAGCTCCTGAAAGGGTACCCATTGTGCCACCTGCAGCACCATAAGCAAGACTGTTTTCCCTGTCTGCGAAAATTTTTAGCATAAAGTAAGCTGCAGCTATACTTACAACTGCATTTACAATCTGTTCAACTATTTGAGATATGGCTGTCGGGACCATATCATTGTGTCCCTGAAAATAGCCTCGTATTACACCCATTACGGAGAAGAAAAATATAGTAGGTGCAAGAACACGAAGAGGAATGGCTACATTTGGATTAGAAATAAGTGCAGCATATGCATCTGCAATAAAATAAAGGAATGCAGTGGCAAAAAATCCTATACAGGCACCAAAAATGAGAGAAAACCGGAAAACTCTGTGACTGTTTTTGTATTCGCCTTTAACAATTCGTGTCGATACAAGTTTGGACACTGATAAAGGAAGGCTGTAGGATGATAAAATAAGGCAAAGGCTGTAAATTTCATAAGCATAGCTGTAATAACCCATTGCCGTATCGCCAAGAATTCTTGTTAATGGAATACGATAAATTAAACCGATAATTCTGACTATAATTGATGCGGCGGCCAGAATTGAACCCTGAACAAGGACATTTTTTTTCAAATTATCATTACTCATAATCCCTTGTAATGTTTATCCCTTTCAAAATTTCTTTTTGCATTTGCTCCATTTCCATACGCTCCTCTTCTATTTCATGATCGTAACCGAAAAGATGAAGCATGCTGTGGGCACATAAAAATGCGGTTTCCCTGGTAAATGAATGTCCATAAGCTTCAGCTTGTTTTGTTGCAGTTTCAAGACTGATTACTATGTCTCCAAGAAGCAATTCACCGGTTTCCGGTTCAAAATAAATAATATCATCATCAGATATAAATGAAAAATCACCGGCATTAGAATAATTAAGCATAGGGAAAGACAGCACGTCAGTTGGTCTGTCAATGTTACGTTCCGATAAATTGATTTCATGTATACTGTTGTCGTCTGTAAGAAGAATATTTACGGATATTTCATAAGGACATTCCACATAATCAGCAACAGCTTTAACAACCTTTTCAAAAAGTTGTTGAAAATCATAATCAGAATAGCTATCAGTCTCGTTTGTTATTTCTACTGTCATTTCTTTCTCCCTGTTTATGAGAAGTTTTGTTTCTTTGTGTTTTTTCTTCATAGTTTTCATAGGCCTGTACAATTTTTTGAACAAGAGGATGCCTTACTACATCATTGCTCGTAAGTGTAACAAAGCCAATTTCATCTATGTTTTTTAGTACTTTAAGTGCAACTTCAAGTCCTGAGGTTTGTCCTTCAAGAAGATCTTTCTGTGTAAGGTCACCGGTAATTACCACCTTAGAGCCAAAGCCTATACGTGTAAGAAACATTTTCATCTGGGCAGGCGTAGTATTTTGTGCTTCATCCAAAATAATGAAAGCATTATCAAGGGTACGACCTCTCATATAAGCAAGTGGTGCAACTTCAATTAATCCTTTTTCTGAATTTTTCTGAAAAGAATCAGCTCCCATAATCTGATAAAGAGCGTCATATAAAGGTCTTAGATAAGGGTCAATTTTACTTTGCAAATCTCCTGGAAGGAAGCCAAGTTTCTCGCCTGCTTCAATAGCCGGACGGGTAAGAATAATTCTTCCCACTTCATCGTTCTTAAATGCAGTAATGGCAGCAGCCATGGCAAGATATGTTTTACCTGTTCCGGCAGGTCCTATGCCAAAAACAATCATTTTATCACGAATATTGTCAATATAATTTTTTTGACCAATTGTTTTAGGCTTTACGGGTTTGCCGTTAATGGTATGGCAAATTAAATCTTTGTCAATTTCAACAATAGCCTGAGTATTATCTTTGACACATAGGAACAGGCAGTAGGTTACATTTTGAGTTGAAATAGAATTTCCTTTTTTCGACAGTTCATACAAACTTTCGATACAGGAGCGGGCATTTTTAACAGGACCTTCCTCTCCAATTATCTTAAGCTCGTTTTCACGTTGTATTAAAGTAACGTGAAGGTTTCTTTCAATGAGCTTAGCATTTTTGTCATATTCGCCGAAAATATTTTTTATGTGTTCAGCACTTATATTGGTAATACTATCTATCAAATCTGTACCTCCTTATTTTTATCGGGAATAATAAGCCGGACCTTCTGCATGTATTTTATAATTAAGAACAAGACAGTTGCCTGTTGATGAAAAATTACATTCTTCATCAAGAATGGTATATCCGGAATTTATATATGAAGAACAAATCACATCAAATTTATCGGAAAGCATTTTTTCAGCCGTTTCATAGGAGTAACTGACATCCTGCAGAGATACATTATATACCCTGTAGGTTATTAGTGAAAGGGGAAGTGAAAAATCAAATATATTTAAATCCACATTCTCTCTTATTATATCACAGGTCTCATAAGAAATACTAGGCAGATATGAAAAAAGTTTATTTCCATATAATGAAATTTCAAAGCCCTTTTTTATCTCACCATTGTATATGCGAACACTTGAAACATAAGGCTGTATAATCTGAGATTGTGAATAGAAATCTATTTCAATGTCGCAATCAGGAATTACTGTTCTTGTACCAATTACCTCGTCATAAATATTTGAAATAGGAATTTCACCGGTAAGAAGAATATCTCCCGGACATACAGAATCTCCCGGCTGAACTAAAGGATAACCACTCCTGATATAAATGTTTTTTACTGTTCCGTATACAAGAGAACAATATTCACTTTGCTCTGCTTTAGTCTGATTTTTTTCAGGTTCTTCATCAAGCAGAACATATAAAATATTCCCACGTGTGTAAATACTACACCATTTAATAACAGGATTATTGTTAATAATAATTTCTTCAAGCTCTGCACAATTAATTTTTCTTATATCAGAATATTTTTTGACCTGATAATTTTCAAGCTGTTTAATTATTGTCTCCTCGGTAAGATATGAGTTTCCTGAAATATCAAAAGATATCAAACGAGTATTAAGATACATAAAAATAAATAAAATAATTAATGTCAATAACACATAATATTTATGACAGAAAAGGCACTTAACTATAGATGGAAGTCCATGTTCGTCCAGAATTATAAGATCTGAGCAGGTTTTATTTGATAATTCTTCCAAAAGAGAATAATCATATCGATTGACATCTGCAAATATGGTTGTATTGCTAAAATATAAATTTTCTAGTCTGATATTTTTACTTATGCATGCTTTAAATAATCGTTTAATATTATTACCTTCTATTTTGACTGAATAATACCCGGTAACAAATAATAATATCCTGTTCAAAACAGCCTCCTTAAGAACCAAAGCTTATATTTTTAATGATTCCTTTAATTATTACTTCGTCTTCTGTGTAACAGGTTATTTTTAAACATTCTCCGCTTATTTGTATGGTACATTCGCAGCATATAAAGGCAACGCAGGTATCAGAATAATCAGATATCCTGCCATAATTTTCTATCATAATTTCGTTATGTCCGATTACCGTAATAATACAGTTGTTTTGAAAAACTTCACAGGGAATATTGAAATATTCTGAAATACGCATTGTTCTGTTAAAAGAATGTTTTCTCCACTTTTTTTCCGTATTGTTTATTTCTGCCTTAATATACGCCAGATCTTTTTTTATGTTGGATTTTTTACAATTATTATTGTTATTTGCTTTCATATTCTTAAAAAACAGAATTAGAATTGAATTCTGTCAAAATCACTCGATTAATAATTGATATGAAAAAAAGCTGCCATAAATGACAGCTTTTTTTAATATCGTATTATTTGTATTTTCTTTTACGAGCAGCTTCAGACTTTTTCTTACGTCTTACGCTTGGTTTTTCGTAATGCTCTCTTTTTCGAATCTCCTGCTGAATACCAGCTTTAGCACAGTTTCTCTTGAAACGACGAAGTGCGCTGTCTAAGGATTCGTTCTCTTTTACGATAACATTGGACATGATTTTCTGACCCCCCTCCAATTGTGGAATAGGTATAAGAAGTTAATGCATACGCAAAAACTACTTTTTCAATTATAACATAATTTGTAATATAGTCAATAAAAAATATTATAAAATGACACAATTTTTTATTTAGAAAGCTGGTTTTTCATTATTTCCAATGCCTTGGTAATACAGGAATCAACACCTTCAGCATTTTTTCCACCTGCCTGTGCCATATTAGGACGACCGCCGCCGCCTCCTCCTACAAGTGCAGATGCCTCTTTAATAAGGTTTCCTGCGTGTGCTCCTGCCTTAATTGCTCCGTCAGAAGCCATGGAAACAAGAGATACCTTTTCGTTAGAAACCGAAGCAAGTAAAATGAAATATTCACCAAGCTTTGTTTTAATACTGTCTCCCAGATTTCTGAGGCCATTCATGTCAATATCTGACACTTTAGCTAAAAGAAGGTTGATTCCCTTAAATTCAACAGCACTTGAAAGAATGTCACCTGCTGAAGAATTTGCAAGCTTTGATTTAAGCTTCTCATTTTCAGATTGTATTGACTTTAATTCATCCTGAAGAGCTGAAACTCTATTACTAACAGAAGTAATGTCGCATTTAAGAGTTGCTGCAACCTGTGAAAGAGTTTCTTCAATCTTTTTATAATAAGCAAACACACCATCAGATGTTATTGCTTCAATTCTTCTTACGCCTGCGGCAATACCGGATTCAGATATGATTTTAAAGGCACCGATAACTCCGGTATTTTTAACATGAGTACCACCACATAATTCAATGCTGAAACCACCCATGTTTACTACTCTTACCTTTTCACCGTACTTCTCACCAAAAAGTGCCATTGCACCGGTTTTACGGGCTTCATCAATAGACATTACATCTGTAATTACTTTATGGTCAGCACTAATAGCCTGATTAACAATTTCTTCTACTTTTGCTATTTCTTCAGAAGTCATTGCCTGTGGATGTGAAAAGTCAAAACGTAGTCTTTCCTGAGAGACAAAGGAGCCATGCTGTTCTACATGATTTCCAAGTACTTCTCTCAATGCTTTCTGAAGTAAATGTGTTGCAGAATGGTTTTTACAGGTCAACTGTCTGTTTTGCTCGTTTACAGTAAGAGTTACAGTATCTCCAACAGAAAAACTGCCTTTTGTAACAGTTCCGATATGACCGATTTTTCCACCTTTTAATTTTATTACATCTTTAACTTCAAATTCAGCAGAATCTGTAGTGATGAGACCATTATCAGCATGCTGACCACCCATTGTGGCATAGAACGGGGTTTTATCAACAATAAGTGTTCCGCTTTCTCCACAGTTAAGTGTATTAGTCAATTCAGTTTCTGTTGTTAAAACAGTAATATCAGACTTGCATTCGAGAGAATCATAACCTACAAATTCAGATGTGATTGCCGGGTCAATTTCGTCATATACAGTTGCATCTGCACCCATATAATTAGTTGTTTTTCTGGCTTTTCTGGCTGTCTCACGTTGATTTTCCATTGCTGCTTTAAAACCATCTTCATCAACACCGAAGCCTTTATCAGCAAGAATTTCCGTAGTAAGATCAAGAGGAAAACCATAGGTATCATACAACTTAAATGCATCTTCACCGCTTAATACTTTCTTGTTTTCAGAAGCAAGCTTATTTTCAAGATCTGTAAGAATACTTAAGCCCTGATCAATTGTTTTATTGAATTTTTCTTCCTCAAGTGTAAGTACACTGAGAATGTGTTCTTTCTTTTCTTCAAGTTCAGGATAACCATCTTTGGACTCATTAATAACGGTCTGCGCAAGTTTTGCAAGGAAAAGTCCGTTAATACCAAGTAAACGTCCATGTCTGGCAGCACGTCTTAACAATCTTCTCATTACATAACCTCTGCCTTCATTTGAAGGTAAAATCCCATCACTGGCCATGAAGGTTACAGAACGGATATGGTCTGTAATAAGACGAATCGAAACGTCCTTCTTGTCATCTGTATGGTACTCTGCACCGCAAAGATTGCATACTGCGTCACGAATTGCTTTCATTGTATCAATATCAAATACGGAATCTACATCCTGTACAACAACTGCAAGTCTTTCGAGCCCCATACCTGTATCAATATTTTTATTGGCAAGTTCTTCATAGCCACCCTTACCGTCACCATTAAACTGGGTAAATACATTGTTCCATACTTCCATATAACGGTCACATTCACAGCCTACCGTACAACCAGGCTTACCACAGCCATACTTCTCGCCTCTGTCATAGTATATTTCTGAGCATGGACCACAAGGACCTGCACCATGTTCCCAGAAATTGTCTTCTTTACCAAATCTGAAAATTCTTTCAGCAGGAATATTTTGCTGTTTATTCCAGATTTCAAATGCTTCATCATCGTCTTCGTATATAGAAGGATAAAGTCTGTCAGGGTCAAGTCCAATTACTTCAGTAAGGAATTCCCAGGACCAGCTGATAGCTTCTTTTTTGAAATAATCACCAAAGGAAAAATTACCAAGCATTTCAAAAAATGTAAGATGTCTTGCTGTTTTTCCTACATTTTCAATATCTCCTGTTCTAATACATTTTTGACAGGTAGTTACTCTCCTTCTGGGTGGAATTTCCTGTCCGGTGAAATATGGCTTGAGCGGGGCCATACCTGCATTAATAAGTAAAAGACTGTTATCATTTTTAGGAACAAGAGAAAAACTGTTCATTTTTAAATGACCCTTGCTTTCAAAAAAGTCAAGGTACATTCTTCTCAGTTCATTTTCACCGTAGAATTTCATGTTTATCCTCCTTTAATACTCAATCACCTATAAATTAGTAATGTTGTATTTTCATTTGTCATTTTTACTAAATAAGTTAATAATTGTTTTGCAAGCACTAACCTGTTACATTATATATTTATTGTGAAGAAAGTGCAACCAAAAAAAATACGGAAACATTAGTTTCCGTAAAAAATAATAACAGCTCGTAGGGGAATCGAACCCCTGTTTTCGCCGTGAGAGGGCGACGTCTTAACCGCTTGACCAACGAGCCATGTCTCAAACAAGTGATATAATACTAGATAATGAGACAAATTGCAAGCACTTTTTTAAAAAAACCAAATTTTTTTCCCAGATACACTATGTTTAATTAGTTTCCTAAAACATTCCTGCATCATTAAACAAATCCATAAATGACAGCTGTTCGTCTTCGGGAAGATTACTAAGCAGTTCAAGTTCATTCATGGTATCAACCACACCCGAGGGTACTTTGCATCGGTTTTTGAATTCATTTCGTGAAACAAAAGGAGCTTTTGCTGCTTCACATTCAACCATATCTGCTGCTTTTCCACCCATGCCGTTAATTGTAATAAGGGACGGCATAAGTTTACCATCAATAATCTGAAATCTGTTTGCTTTGGCCTTATAAATATCTATTGGTACGAAATCAAAACCTCTGCAATACATTTCACGAACAAGCATCATATCATCCATTAACCCGGATTCTTTAGGTGTTGCTGTTTTGTTTTTAATCTTAATATCAATTTCATCCATACATTTTTGGAGATGAGGCAGGCCCTGCGCCATCATTTCATAATCAAAGTTGTCTGCACGTATGCTGAAATATGCAGCATAATAAGCAAGAGGATGATATACCTTGCAGTAAGCAATTCTAAAGGCCATCATAACATATGCACATGCATGTGCCTTAGGGAACATGTATTTAATTTTTTTACAGGACCATATATACCAGTCAGGGATATTTTTTTCTTTCATGGTAGCTTCCATTTCATCAGTAAGTCCTTTACCTTTTCGTACACTCTCCATGATTTTAAAGGCTTTACCTGCTTCAACACCTTTTAAAATGAGATAAGTCATAATATCATCTCTTGTACAGATTGCTGTTGAAAGAGTACACTGCCCTGTTTTAACAAGTTCCTGAGCATTGTTGGTCCAAACATCAGTACCATGTGACAAACCGGAAATTCTAATCATATCAGAAAAAGATTTAGGTTTTGTTTCTTTAAGCATGTTCATTACAAAGTTTGTACCAAGTTCAGGCAGGCCAAGTGAACCAAGTTCGCAGCCTATCTGCTCTTTTGTAACCCCGAGAGCATCACAACTTTGAAATAGTGAGATGACTTTTGGATCATCCATAGGCCAGGTTTTTGCATCTTCACCGGTTAAATCCTCTAAGAAACGAATCATTGTAGGATCATCATGTCCCAGAATATCAAGCTTTAAAAGATTGTGGTCAATACTATGATAATCAAAGTGGGTCGTAATGATGTTGCTGGTCATATCATTTGCCGGATGTTGTACCGGAGTAAAAGTATATATTTCTTCACCATGAGGAAGAACAACTATACCTCCGGGATGCTGCCCGGTTGTTCTTCGAACACCTACACATCCTTTTACAATTCGGTCTATTTCTGCAGTACGCTTTTCAATCCCTCTTTCTTCATAATATTTCTTAATAAAACCAAAAGCTGTTTTATCAGCAAGTGTACCAATAGTTCCGGCTTTAAAAGTGTGGCCTTCACCGAAAATGACTTCCGTATAAGCATGAGCTTTTCCCTGATATTCTCCGGAGAAATTTAAATCAATATCCGGTTCTTTGTCACCATAGAAACCCAAAAAGGTTTCAAATGGTATATTCTGTCCGTCCCTGTGCAGTCTGGCACCACAAACCGGACAGGTTCTGTCCGGAAGATCAAAACCTGACAACTGGTTTTCTAAAGCATTCTGAATAATTTCAGAATTAAAATCTGTATAAAAACAATTTGTACAATAATAATGCGGAGGAAGTGGGTTAACTTCTGTAATGCCGGACATAGTTGCAGCAAATGAAGAACCAACAGAACCTCTGGAGCCAACCAGATAACCGTCATCATTAGATTTTTTAACAAGTTTCTGAGCAATGATATACATAACGGAATAACCGTTACCAATAATTGAATTAAGCTCTTTGTCCAGACGGGTTTTAACCAATTCGGGAAGATTTTCTCCGTACATTGATTTTGCCCTTGCATAACACATTTCTCGCAAATCGTTATCCGAATTTTCAATTACAGGAGGACATTTATCCGGTCGTACAGGAGCGATTTTTTCAATCATATCTGCAATTTTATTTGTGTTTGTAACGCAGATCTCAAAGGCTTTTTCCTGGGAAAGATAAGAAAATTCAGCAAGCATTTCCTCCGTGGTTCTGAAATAAAGCGGAGGCTGTCTGTCTGCATCAGCAAAACCCTTTCCTGCCATAATAATTCTACGATAAATTTCGTCTTCAGGATTTAAAAAATGAACATCACATGTGGCTACGCACAGCTTCTGATGTTTATCTGCAAGTTCAATAATCTTACAATTAAGATTTTCCAGGTCGTGGACAGTTTTAATTTCAGGATATCGTTCATTATCCAAAATCAAAAAGTTATTATTTCCTGTTGGCTGAACTTCATAATAATCGTAAAGCTCTGCAATATGATTTATATATTCTTCAGATTCTTTGTTTAGTATAGCGCGGAATAGCTCTCCTGCTTCACAGGCTGAACCTATTATCAAACCTTCCCTGTTCTTTTTTAGAACAGATTTAGGCATTTTAGGTCTTCTGCGGAAATATTTTAAATGTGAATCCGAAACAAGCTTATACAAATTGGAACGTCCTAAATCGTTTTTGCAAAGAAGAATAATATGAAAATATTTTCTTTTACAGATTTCCTCTCTATATTCCGCTTCAGGTATTTTAGGATTACCTTCTTCGTCTACAAGATCATCATCGTTTACGAGATATGCTTCACATCCATAAATAATCTTAAATTCTTTGAACCTGGCAAGCTTTTCAGGATCGTTTTCATATTTCTTTTTATTCAATGCATGAGATGCTTCAGGAAATGACTGTACTACGCCGTGATCAGTAATGGCAACTGCCTTATGACCCCATTCAAAAGCTGTTTTTACAAATTCTGTAGTATTGGTCACAGCATCCATATCACTCATCTGTGTATGAGCATGAAGTTCAACTCTGGTTTCTGTTGCAGTGTCAACTCTTTTTTTACGAAAATCCGGAATACGTTTAATACCTTGAACGGAAGTAACCGAAAGTGTGTGATCAAAAGTATCCATTGCACAGCGGCCTTTTAGCATTATAAAACAGCCTTCAGATACATCCTTTTTAAATGTGTCAAGTTCTTCTTTATCCGTAAATATTTTTACACCAATTGTGTCTGTAAAATCAGTGACATTAAGTGCCAGAAGAATTCTTTCGTTTTTAAGCTCTTTGGTATCTGATGATGAAATCATTCCTTTTATAATAATATCGTTTAAACCGTCTGCAAGTTCATTAATAGAAAACAATTCACCTTCAAAAGCACGTCCATAAATAATATCAGGATCGGTAGGAATTTTTTTACGAAATTTTGTTTCTTTTCCGGTAGATTTGGTAGTATTACGGGCAGACTGTGTAGATTTATTAACAGTTTTCAAGTCTGCGGGAACATATTCTTCAGCTTTTCTTTTTCGGTATTTGGCAGGGTCGTAAATTTCATACGATGCATTTCCAAGTGTTTCAGAATTAGTTGTCGGTTTATGGTATACGAAAGATATATTAATATCAGCATTAAACCATTCTTTTAATTTGTTATGAAGTAATGCAGTTACCGATTTCATGGATTTATGTGCAAGAAAATTATCTTCAACGTCAAGAATTATACCATTATCGGTAAAAGTAGTATCAGCATCAGATGCTATATATGATTCATATTTATGACTTAATCCCAGAGAATAAATCAGCATATCTTTATAATTATTCCAAAGATATTCAGGATTTACATTTGTTTCAAATGGAAATGAAATCTGAATTAATACTGATTTGCCTGTATTTTTAAAATATGCATATGTAATTGCAGTCTCAAGCTGATTAATAATATATGGATGGATTATGTTATCAGAATGACATTGTAAAATAACCGTTGCAGAATTCTTTGATAATAACATTTTATCAATTTCTATTTCAGAAACGGCTTTTTTAACATCACCTGTAATGTTTTTTAATTCGAAAACTTCCGATATATTCATTTTTAGTTCCTTTGGTTAATTAATAAGATTAACTCTTCTTCAAAACGTTTAAGCAGCTCATTTTCAGGAACCTTTGCAATTACTTCTCCTTTCCTGATAATGAGTCCTTCACCTTTACCCCCGCATATTCCAAGATCAGCTTCTCTGGCTTCTCCCGGACCGTTTACAACGCAGCCCATAACTGCAACCTTAATAGGTTCAGAATATTTTGCAGTAATTCTCTCTACTTCTGAAGCAAGACCGATTAAATCAATTGATGTTCTTCCGCATGTTGGACAGGAAACAACTTCAACACCTTCATTTCTGATTTTCAGCGTTTTAAGAATCAGCTTGGCTGAACGAATTTCCTGAACAGGATCATCTGTAAGAGATACTCTTATAGTGTCACCTATTCCCTGATAAAGAATATTACCGATTCCGATTGCAGATTTAATGTTTCCTGCAAATGAGGAGCCTGATTCAGTAATACCAACGTGTAATGGGTATTTAGTTTTCTGTGCAATAAGCTCATGAGCTTTGATACTCATCATAACATCAGAAGATTTAATGCTGATTACAATATTGTCATAACCCACTTCTTCAATCATACGTACTTTATCCAAAGCACTTTCTACAATGGCTTCTGAAGTTACTCCACCATATTTTTCAATCAGAGTCTTCTCCAGAGAACCACTATTTACTCCTACACGAATAGGTATGCCATAATTCTTAGCAACGTTTACTACTTCTTCAAGCTTATCTTTTGAGCCAATATTACCTGGATTAATCCTAATTTTATCAACTCCGCTTTCAATGGCCATAATAGCAAGACGATAGTCAAAATGTATATCGGCTACAAGTGGAATATGAATCTGTTTTTGGATTTCTTTTATGGCAATTGCAGCTTCCGGCGTTGGAACAGCAACACGAATAATATCGCATCCTGTTTCTTCAAGACGTAAAATCTGGGATACGGTAGCGGACACATCTTCTGTTTTTGTATTACACATTGACTGAATTAATATGGGATTTCCTCCACCTATTACCTTTTTGCCTATCTTTATTACTTTTGTATTGTCTCTATACATTCTTTTCCTTTCCGGAACTGCCAAAATCAATCAACATTCCATATAAACTTATCTTAAAAGATATACTATATCATTATAAAACAAGAAAACCATCAATATCATTAATAATATAAATCCTATAAAATGTATGATACCCTCTTTTTCCGGAGAAATAGGTTTTCCGCGGACAACCTCTATCAGCATAAATAGCAAACGCCCTCCATCCAAGGCCGGAATTGGAAGCAGATTCATTACGCCAAGGTTAGCACTAATTACAATGGCCCAATATATAAGATTTAAAAAAACATATTTAGCTCCAAGTTCTTTACTGTCTTCTACGGAGTCGCTTATTTCATTTACAACTCTTACAGCACTTCCCACATCTTCTTTGTGTGCTTTGCCTGAAACAAGATATTTTAGGCTGTCTACAGTGGATGAAATCCAGAATCTAACCTCTGTGAAGCTGTATTTAAGCACTTTTGAAGGAGGTGTGTCATATCTGTATGTGTTATAAGAAAAACTTAAGGAGTAAAGTGTATTCCACTCAGGTGTAATGGTAACATCATGTTCTTTTGTGTTGTGTTTATAGGTTATTGTAACAGGATTCCCGTCAAGAGGATTTTCATCAAAATAGTTTTGTAAATCAATACCACTCTTAATAGAATTTCCATTAATTGCAACAATGGTATCTCCGGTAATCATTCCGGCATTATCTGCAGGATAACCATCTGTTATGGTAACAGTTGCCGGTTCTTCATCTGCCGTGTATGAAATACCGATAAAATATTGTGTGATTTCTTCTGTGGGAACAGAAAAGGTTAATTCTTTTCCATCTCTTTCAACAACCATTTCAATTGGATCGTCCGTTACTTCGTTAAGGAAAAAATACATCATAACATCTCTTCCAATAACGATTTTTTCGCCATTAATGGTTTTAATAAGGTCGTTTTCCTTAAGACCGCATTCCTCTGCAGCTGAGCCTTCTTTAATATAGTTAACATATGCCGGATCATATCCACCGAAAGCAACTATTATTACGGCCAAGAAAAATGCAAGTATGAAATTAAACATTGGACCGGCAAAAACAATAGAAATTCTCTGCCAAACGTTTTTGGAAGCAAAAGACCCCGGAGAATTGTCCCCACTGTCTTCACCCTTCATCATACATGCACCGCCAATAGGTAGAAGCTTAAGGGAAAAAACAGTTCCTTTTATTGTTTTGGAACAAAGAGTTGGCCCCATACCTAAAGAGAACTCGTTTACAACCACTCCGTTAATACGAGCAAAAATAAAATGACCAAACTCATGAATAATAACAATAATACTTAATACAAGTAAAGCAAGTAAAATATTTATAAACGAACTCATAAAACCTCCTCAAGTTCGAAAAATGAGCAAATGTTTTTTCAGCATTTACAGCATACTGCTAAGAAGTTTTTCGGTGTCATGCTGAATATTAATTATTTCATCTACAGAAGGATTTTTTACAAATGAAATTTTGTTCATTGCTGTTTCTATATATTCAGGTATATGCAAAAAACCAATCTCATCTTTCAAAAATTTCGCAACAAGATATTCATTGGCAGCATTAAATACTGTAGGAACAGAACCGCCTGATTCCATTGCATAACGGGCGAGTTTTAAAGACGGAAAATTAATAAAATCAGGTTGTTCAAAAGTCAAAGATGATATCTTATAAAAGTCCAGTTTTTCCCCGGACAAAGGAATTCTGTCAGGATAGGTAAGAGCATATAAAATGGGAAGCTTCATGTCAGGACAGCCCATTTGACCTATAACAGCCCCGTCCGTAAATTCCACCGCAGAATGAAGTATACTCTGAGGATGAACAATTATCTGTATTTGATCAGCTTTTACACCAAACAACCATCCTGCCTCCATCATCTCTAATCCTTTATTAACAAGTGTAGCAGAATCTATGGTAATTTTTGCACCCATAGACCAGTTTGGATGTTTCAAGGCATCATTTTTGGTTTTGTTTTTCATTTGTTCTTTAGTTAAACCACGGAAAGGTCCTCCTGAGGCGGTAAGAAGAATTTTATTAATAGCGGGATGACCTGATGCGATTGAACCGGAATTGTACACAAGTCCCTGCAGCGACTGAAATATTGCGGAATGCTCACTGTCAACAGGAAGAAGCTTTACTCCATATTCCTTTATAAGTGGCATAATTATATGTCCTGCGGTAACAAGTGTTTCTTTGTTGGCAAGAGCAATATCTTTTCCTGCCTTAATTGCAGCAATAGTAGGTCTTATACCTATCATTCCAACAACGGCTGTAACAACAATATCAACATTATCTAAAGTACAACAGGTAATGAGTCCATCCATACCGGATAAAACAATAATATCAAGATCTGAAAGTCTTGTTTTTAAATCAACTGCTGCTTTTTCATCATGCATACAAACATATTCCGGCAGAAATTCACGTACTTGTTTTTCTGTCATATCAACACTTTTATTTGCAGCTAAGGCGACGACTTTAAATTTTTCAGGATTTTCTCTAACAATATCCAGGGTTTGAGTTCCAATGGAACCGGTTGAACCCATAACAGTCAGTAATTTCATGACATCCTCCGGTTAAATTAGATTATGAAAAAACACTTTAAAATATTCTGTAATTACTGGAAAAACAGAATCATATAGTAAACTGCCGGTGCAACAAAAATAACAGAATCAAAACGATCCATAATTCCACCATGACCCGGAATCAAGGAACTGTAATCTTTAATCTTGTAGTCTCTTTTTATTGCAGAAGCAGCTAAGTCTCCAAACATAGAAAGTATTGAGCATACAAAAGCAATTATAGGAAGTGCAATGTAAGGAAAATTAAAAGTGTCATATATTTTATCATTAAGTATTACAGCATATAAAAATGCAACAAGTACGGAGCCGATTACACCTCCGATACAGCCTTCCCAGGTTTTTTTAGGACTCAAAACAGGAAATGCTTTATGTTTTCCTAAAAATACACCCGAAAAATAAGCACATGTGTCACATATCCATGAAGCTATAAAAATAATCCAAACAAGGTAAATACCGGTATCTAATGAACGAATACGGTATACACAGCTTAATAAAACTCCGGCATAAATAAATATGAATAAACATGACATTATTTCCATAGCTTTATATTTCGGAAATAATATTACATAAGCTAACATCAAGGTAACAAAGAATAATAACAGAAGAAACAGAAATATAGAAGCAAAAACACTGTTCTGATTAACAGCTGAAGCATCAGAAATTCCAGTAAACAAGCTACTATATGGAAAGTTACCTGTTTCCGATAAACATATTAATACAGCGTAATATAAAATATCTACCACATAGGTTATTATGGCCGGAACAGATTTTTCTAATTTAAATACCTTTAGCAATTCATAAATTCCCATTAAAGAAACTATGCCAAGTATAATTCCGGTAAAATATCCTCCAATTAAAAGAGTTGGTATTAAAATTGCGACAAGTATAATGCCACTAATAATTCTTTGTTTCACTTATACGCCTCCGAATCTTCTGTCTCTATGATTATAATAGTCAATTGCCTTCTGCAGCTCAGCCTTATTAAAATCAGGCCATAATACATCGGTAAAATAAAATTCAGAATATGCCAGCTGCCATGGTAAAAAATTTGATAAACGTTTTTCCCCGCTGGTTCTGATCATCAAATCAGGATAAGGAATGTCGGTTGTATCCAGATAAGAGTTTACTACATTTTCATCAATGTCAGCAGTTGAAAGTACACCATTATTTGTATCGTTACAGATTTTCTTTATGGCGCGTACTATTTCATCACGACCGCCGTAATTTATGGCTACCTGAAAGGAGAGTCCGGTATTATTTTTTGTAATTTCCTCAAGTTCAAGGATAGACTGCTGAAGATCTGTATCAAGCTTTGTAATATCTCCTATTACACGTACACGCATATTATTTTTAGTGCTTCGTTCTTTGCTGTCTTTCATATATTTACGCAATAAATTCATTAGTGTACTTACTTCATTTTCAGGTCTGTTCCAGTTTTCTGTGGAAAATGCGTATATTGTAAGATATTTTATACCAAGGTTATATGCGTCTTCACAAATCTGCTCAGCAACTTTACTTCCCTGTACATGTCCGGCAGTTCTGGGAAGAAAGCGTTTTTTTGCCCACCTTCCATTACCATCCATAATTATTGCAACATGTTCAGGAACACGGTATCCTTCTTCAATTGCCATGTTAATCCTCCAAATAAAAATAAAAAAAAGTTATAATCAGACAGTTGATTTTCAAAAAAATGCTGTTACAGTATATGAATCACTCCAACAATTCTGTAAAGGGATCACCTGGACCGTAACAGCAAATAAAATTCTTTAAACAGTCATGATTTCTTTTGATTTACTATCAATCATTTTATCAATAGTCTCAATGTACTTATCTGTTATTTTTTGGACTTCAGTTTCAAGTTTTTTTACTTCATCCTCGGATAAATCTTCTTTTGAAGCTTTTTTAATGGAATCATTTGCATCACGTCTGATGTTACGTATTGCAACCTTGGCAGCTTCACCCTTCTTTTTAACATCTTTTGCTAAATCTTTACGTCTGTCCTCTGTAAGTTCAGGAAAAACAAGACGAATAACTTTTCCGTCATTACCAGGTGTGATTCCAATGTCTGAAGCAAGAATAGCTTTCTCAATTTCTTTAATCATTCTGGATTCCCATGGCTGAATTGCAATAACTCTTGCCTCGGGAACGCTTACGTTTGCAACACTCTGAAGACTTGAAGGTGTTCCGTAATAGTCAACTTTAATCTTGTCCAAAAGATGTGGATTTGCACGTCCTGCACGGATGTTATTATATTCCTCATCTAAAGTGTTAATGGTTTTTGTCATTTTTGTATCAAATGGTTCAATAATTGGGTTCATATACCTGCCTCCTTTTAGTAAACTACAGTACCGGTTATATTACCGGATACATTATTAACAATCGCATTTTCTTCATTCAAAGAAAATACAAGTGTGGAAACCCCGTTTTCCATACACATTACTGTTGCTGTTAAATCAAGAATGGATAACTTTTTATCCAATAATTCCTGATAAGAAACCCGGTCATATTTTTTTGCATCCGGATTAATTTTGGGATCACTGTCATATACTCCGTCAACTGCTCTGGCCATAACAATGACTTCACATTCTAGCTCAATGGCACGAAGAGCGGTTGTTGTATCTGTGGAAAAATATGGATGGCCTGTTCCACCTGCAAGAAATACAACTTTTCCCGCTTCAAGATCGGTAACTGCCTTGTCTTTTGAAAAAACATCACTTACATTCCCACAAATAAACGGGGTATATATTGCTGTCTTTAATCCCACATATCTGCATATTTCAGACATGTAAATACAGTTCATTACAGTTCCGAGCATTCCGATGGAATCAGCCTTGGTTCTGTCGATTGTCTGGGAACTTCTTCCTCTCCAGAAATTTCCGCCGCCGGTAACAATTGCGACCTGAATTCCTTTGTCAATCAGCTGTTTAATTTGGTTTGCAACGGCTATACAGGTTTCTTCATCAAATCCTGTTCTTTTTTCTCCTGCCATAGCTTCACCGCTCAGCTTCAATAACACTCTTTTATACTCAGCCATATTACCCTCCAACTATACTTTATGATATTCTAACACATAAGGATGTCTTTCGCAAGTTAAGTAATAATAAATTTAAATTGCGTTAAGAGCCTGCTCAAGATCCTTAATAAGGTCTTCTTTATCTTCAAGTCCACAAGACATACGAACAAGTCCTGCAGGTACTCCTGCAGCTTCAAGTTGTTCATCCGTCATTTGTCTGTGGGTTGATGTTGCCGGATTAAGACAGCAGGTTCTTGCATCGGCCACATGTGTTTCAATTGCTGCAAGCTTTAATTCCTTCATAAATTTCTGAGCAGCATCTCTTCCACCTTCCAGTTCGAATGAAACTACACCACATCCACCGTTAGGAAGATATTTTTGAGCAATTTCATAATACTTGTCAGTTTTTAATCCTGAATAATTGACATATTTAACTTTTGGATGAGCCTGTAAAAATTCAGCAACAGCCTGTCCGTTTTCAACATGACGAGGCATTCTGACATGAAGAGACTCAAGTCCCAAATTAAGAATATATGCATTTTGAGGCGACTGGATGCAGCCAAAGTCTCTCATGAGCTGAGCTGTACATTTTGTAATGAATGCACCTTCTTTTCCAAATCTTTCAGCATAAGTAATTCCATGATAAGACTCATCAGGTGTACAAAGTCCGGGGAATTTGTCTGCATAAGCCATCCAGTCAAATTTGCCTGAATCTACAATTGCTCCACCCACTGCTGCTCCGTGACCATCCATATATTTGGTTGTTGAATGGGTAACGATATCAGCTCCCCATTCAATAGGTCTACAGTTTACAGGTGTAGGGAATGTATTATCAATAATTAAAGGAACACCATGAGCATGTGCTGCTTTTGCAAATTTTTCGATATCCAGAACTGTCAGTGCCGGATTGGCAATTGTTTCACCAAAAACTGCTCGTGTATTATTCCGGAAAGCAGCATTTAGTTCATCTTCTGTGCAGTCGGGTGAAACAAAAGAAACTGTAATACCCATCTTTGCCATTGTAACAGAAATCAAATTAAATGTACCGCCGTAAATGGAGGAAGAAGCAACAATGTGACTTCCACATTCACAAATATTGAATAAAGCAAAGAAGTTTGCGGCCTGCCCGGAGGAAGTTAGCATTGCGGCAGTGCCTCCTTCAAGTTCTGCTATCTTTGCTGCAACATAATCATTGGTTGGATTCTGAAGTCTGGTATAAAAATAACCATCTGCTTCAAGGTCAAAAAGTTTTCCCATATCCTCACTGGTATCATATTTAAATGTTGTAGACTGGATAATAGGGATCTGACGTGGTTCACCATTTCCCGGTTTGTAACCGGCCTGAACACATTTGGTATTGATTTTAAAATCACTCATGGTAAATGCCTTTCTGTAAGTATCATAATTAGATTTTGCCAAACTGGCAACAGTTTGTGATTATTATAATATACCAATAGAAAAGTTTCAAGAATGAAGTATATTCCTCGCACACACTTTTTCGCTCCGGCTCCTGTGCAAACTCGCCTCTTCTAGGCTCAGACATGCACCCGCTGTCGCTGTTAGCGTGCTCGAACTTATGAAAGCCTCGCGATTGTCACTTCGAATCTGTACCTGTTCCTGCCTCTGTGACTGCTTAATATCCTGACATCTTTTTTCTCGTCAATTAAACATTAACTTAATCTGTATGATTGGGAAAAGGTTTCAGTCTCTTCCTTTTATTTTTATACTTTTAAGCCAATGAAAATTATTCTCTAAGATGATTATTATAATTATATAAAAAGAAACACCCCACATTAATGTGAAGTGCTTCTTTTAAATTAGTAATATTCTACTGCATCTATGGTCAATTTTCCACCAATTACTCTTATTTTAATATTATGCTCACCTTTATCGGTATTATATACATAACTACATTCTCTGGAATTAGTACCATCTCCTGCCTCAACAGTTTCTACAAGTACATTGTTATCATAGACTTCAATGGTATATGTTGAACTTGTTTTCCCAATGATGGCAAAATGGCTTCCGGTAAAATCAAATTCCAGTATTTGTTCCGATTTTTCTCCATCAAAGCCATCACCGGTTGATAAAGTACGATTAAAATGTACATAGCCTTCCGGAACTGTACGAGTCCAATAACCAGAATAATATAAACGAGAATCATGATCATCAAGTCTTGTAACAGTTGATTCCATTCCATCTACAGGACTAATTTTTAAGTTGTCATATACATTATTATATAATCCACTACCTATACAAACACGCCCCGAATGAGCAAAATTTGTATCATCAATACATTCAGCAAGTGTTTCTCCATCAAGTTCAACCGCTATTTGGCAGCCTGCAGCTGTTATTTTAATATTATGCCATATTGTACTGTCAAAATTACTTACTGTTCCGGATGCAAGTTCAGTCCAATTGAGTTTAAGATTCCAGCTACCGTTTGGATTGATTTTTACAAGATATCCGTTTTCCGCTGTATTTGTATTAAGTTCAGCAATCAAATATCTTATGCCAAACATAATATAATTGTTACTTTCATTACCATCAAACTTAAAATCAATCTCTGCAGAATAATTGCTCCATCTGTCATCGCCTAAAGAAGTAATTGGATTTGGTGTACCTCTTAATCTCCAGTCTGTTGGCTTATTCTCTTCATTAATCATCTGCATAAGCACTTTTCCGTCTACGGTTTCAGCTACTTCAAATGCTCCGCCGTAATCTGTAGTATAAAGCGGTGCATTTCCTCTTGAAGAAAGAAATTCATCAGAATATTCAAAATCATCGATATATGTATCTTTTAATGGAATATCCTCATAAGTACATTCAGCTACAGAAGTGTCAAAATTTTTGTTTAATGTTGTAATTGTAATAATAGAATAAGGCTTAACTTCTACCGAAAATGAGTAATTTCCGTTGTTTTCAACCGGAAGATATTTTCCGATTTTTTTCAGATAATTAGCATCATACTCTTGTCTTTCATCCGGTCCTCTGGTCTCCCATATGGTAATAGGAGCATCAGCTTTGTCCATATTTGTCAAAGTAAAAGTATAACTTCTTACAGTATCACTATCATTGCAAACAACAATGGAATAATCCCCTGTTTCGGTATCGGTGACCGTCATATAGTTATTTGTGGTTTCAGAAATTGAATGATTTTCCTTACCATCACCATAGCAGGCACTGTCAATATACCGCCAACCATCCTTCATAAACATAGTAAAGTGTGCTGAAGTCCATATACCACAATCTGCCTCATAGTAACCGCTCCATGGATTCTGAGCATTAATCAATGATTTAGGAAAGAATTTTGCACCTGAATAATAGGCTGCGACTGCAGGCTGATATTCATACATTGTCATTTTACCATTATAATAACCATTAATGATTCTGTTACAAACATCTAATGCACCGTTTGTACCATTAATACCACATCCATTACTTGAAACAGCAAGTTTAGCAATATTTGTTGGTGCAACACCTTCTGAATACCATATTTCTTTTCCATATGCCATATTTAATAACTTAGCATTATCACTTGCCCAGGTATTATAATGCTCACCAAGAACATCAACAGCATCTCTAAGTTCTTCATTTTCAATCATTGCTTTTGCAATATTCCATGAACCAACTTCATCGGATGCTACAATTTTAATTGCACCATAATCATAACGTTCATCAGTTTCGTTTTCTAAATGTTCTGCCAAATAAAGTATCCAATCAACATCAACCTGAGCAGGTTCGTTCCCGTCAGCACTGATATGTGTAAATTTAATGCCATATGTATCATATGCACTATCTAAAGCAGCCTTATACCATTTATATCTTGCTGCAAGTCCTTCTTCCTGACTCTTTTCAAAAGCATCTGTAATCCATTTTGGTTCACCCCACCGCAACAAATCTACTGAAATATCAGGATTTATTGATAAGGCATCTGCAGCAAACATAAAACCGGCGCCTCTTGTTACATCAGCCTCTTCATCTTCAGATCGCATAATAGAGGGTTCTGTTCCTGATGAGGAATTTACATCGGAACCAAATTCAATTTTGATATGGGTCAGACCTGCGCCATAATCAGGTTTAAATAATAGATTCATTATTTCCCAATATGCTTCCGGATTTTCTGTTTTGTAATCCATAAGCAATCGTGATGAATTGTTTCCTGTAACAACCCCAAGTCCTCTGTAAACTGTATTTTCATCCCAATTAATAGATTCACCATCAACAATTATTTCCTGAAAAGAATTATTTATTGTTGCAGTTTGAATGACTTCTTCTTCCGGAGTCTGAGTAATCTGAATATTAATGTCATTAGATGTATCAACCGAATTTTCATTTCTTTTATTACCACATCCGGCAAAAGAACCAGTAACAATAACAGCAGATAATAATACACATATAAATTTTCTGATATTCATAAGCCTTCTCCTAAAATATTTTTTTATATATTCTATCTGAGTATATTTATATATACATTATAATATCTGCTTAATTATATAAAAAATCTGCTGTATTTGTATTGTACTTACAATCTCAAGAGAGTACAATAAAATAGTATTATCGATTATTAATATATTGTTAAATAAATATAGGTAATTGCGAAACTCGCTAAGCTCGTTCGCAATCTTGAACT
>JBJEJI010000010.1:0-79418 GCA_051877895.1 Lachnospiraceae bacterium
TAGCAACAAAAAAATGCCGTATTTATGCGGCTTTTGGCGTTTCGCAAACGCCTTATAAAATAGAATTTAAAAGGAGAAAAAAATGGCAACTATTAAATCAGCAGATCAGATATCAATCATAGACGTAACCGACGCATATTCGGTCATTTTAACATCAGAGTCACATACTTTTCCGGGCAGTACATCTGCTGCCCTTGCCGGGTCAGTCACCACGCAGATTATTGCCATGCGGGGTACGGAACAGATGAATGCAAGTGTTACCGTTTCGGAAATCACAAAGCCAACAGGTGTGACAGTATCATCTGACGGTGACAGCACCGCTCCCACATTAACAATTGCAGTAACAAGCTCTGTTACTTCAGGAGGCGTCATTAAAATTCCTGTTCACATAGGAGATATTACAATTACAAAGGAATTTTCCTTTGCCATTGCATTTAAAGGTTCCACCGGAGCCACAGGGGCAACAGGTGCCACAGGAAATGGTGTTGCATCAACCGAAATCACTTATCAGGCAGCCAACAGCGGAACGGATATCCCGTCAGGTACATGGCTGACTTCAATTCCGAGTGTAAACGCCGGTCAGTATTTATGGACAAGAACCGTCATTACTTATACGGATAATACAACTTCCACGTCCTACAGTGTAGGAATGATGGGTGCTACCGGGGCGACCGGTGAAACTGGCGCAACAGGAAAGGGCGTAAAATCCACATCAGTTACCTATCAGAAAGGGACAAGCGGAACCACCGCACCTACCGGAACCTGGAGTACAACAATTCCTTCTGTGGGAGCCTCCGAATATTTGTGGACAAGAACCGTCATTACTTATACGGATAATACAACCTCCACATCCTACAGTGTGGGGATGATGGGTGCTACCGGTGCGAAAGGGGATAAGGGTGACACAGGTGCAGCCGGTGCCGATGCGATTACGCTTTCCATTACCTCCAGCAACGGAACCATATTCAAAAATTCGTCTATTACAACCGTACTGACTGCCCATGTATATAAAGCAGGGACAGAACTGACAGCAACAGAAATTGCGGCACTGGGAACAGTAAAATGGTATAAGGACGGCAGCACTACAGCGGAAGCAACCGGTACCACCCTGACCATTGATGCCGGTGAGGTAACCAACAAAGCAACCTACATTGCACAGTTAGAGGGGTGATGATATGGCAATAAAAGCCGGAAGCGAAATCACACTTACACTTGTGGTGGATGTCAAGGCCACCTACAGGTATTATTTACTCCAGTCATCCACACTGACAAAACCATCAAAACCAACTACATACCCACCGTCCGCCCAATGGACCGATACCGAACCAGACTATACATCCGGAAGTACAAACAGCCTGTATGTTGTTGATTGTACCCTGTTTTGTGATGATACTTTCACCTATTCAGAGGTATCCCTGTCAAGCAGTTATGAGGCGGCAAAAGCCGCCTATAACAAGGCGGTAAATGCCTATTCAAAAGCCGAACAGACAGATAAAGAATTTTCATGGCTTGTAGCAGATGATTATTCTGAAAGCAACGTTAAACTGTCCAGTAAAGCATATGAGGTTATGGCCGACAATATCATCTTAAACGGGGCCAACATACAGCTTGATGGTGATACCATCATAGGGGAAGGATTCAAACTAAGTGCTGACAATATTGATGTAATTGACTTAGCAGCGCTAAATGCAACAATAGCAGGGTTTACGATTGAGGGGAATACATTAAGTTGTATTGTAGATAATCTTGATTTATTTACCGATAATCCACAGCTTTATTTTGCAACGGGCACCGAGACGCCAAGTGAGTATGGATATAGCGTAATAAGCAGCAATATCGAACTTTATCAACAAGGAGCCACAATTACAGCACAAATGTACTATCCATATTCGATTAAATCAGTATTATCTAGCGCTGGAATAAGCCTTCAGAAAAAAAATTACGCATCCACTCAAACAATATCTAATAGCACATACTTTGATGATAATATAGAGTCAACTTATAGTAGCCGATTAGGCATTAATTTATTCAATGACAATTTGACAATTGCATCAGAATCAGATATAGACTTGGAAAGCGACAATGTTAATATAAGCGGAAATGCAGTGGTAAACGGTGCCATCACCCAGACCAGCTCCAATGAAAACAATTTTTCAGGAAATGTGGTTTCAAACCGCTATTTGAAAACATCCAACGGATTTGGGCTGCAATGCCTTGATGCAAACGGTGCATGGAGAGGTGTTGCTTCACTGAATGCATCTGATGCGTATTACTTCGGCTCCGGCGGGATTGCAAACAACATCTATATCGGAACCATGTCGGATGCCAATGATACGCATACTATAAATCTAAATCTCCGGGGTAAAAATGTATTGGTTAATCTGGACGGCGGTGGGGTACTGAGACCGGCAGTGGACGCAAAAAACGGACTTGGTGCATCGTCATACCGTTGGACGAATGTTTACGCCGTCAGCTCCGCCATATTAACTTCGGACAGAAATTGCAAAACTGATATTGCTGCTCTTGATGATAAATACCTTGCTTTCTTTTCCGATTTAATACCGGTTTCCTTTAAACTGGTGGACGGTACAAGCGGAAGAACCCATATCGGCTTTATTTCTCAGGACGTGGAAGAAGCTATGAGAAAGCATGGTATCAGTGATTTGGAATTTGCAGGATTTTGTAAGGATATCAAAACCCGTCCGGTAATCGTACAGGAACAGGTACTTGACCAGAATGGAGAGGAATTACAGTCTGAAATTATTGAAGACGAAATTGTCTATGATGAAAACGGGAACCCGGAGTATCTTTATTCTCTGAGATATGAGGAATTTATTGCACTGAACACCGCAGTAATTCAAAAACAGCAGAAGGAACTGGAAGCATTGAAGGAAACTCTGAATACGATTCTCGGCAGATTGGAAAAATTGGAAAGTGTGGAAATGAAATAGTACTCCAAAGCGTCCATCTCAACAATCACCCCATGCTGCGTCAAAGCTGAGAGCCACCTTTTTTTCTTCCGTGTCTACACAGTATATCGGGAGCAGTCTTTCACTTTTCGCATTTACTGAACCAAAGGTAGGGACAATTTTAGGCAGAAAATACGCAGCAAAAATTACAAGTGCAAGAAGTACGGCAACCAGAATAACGGCTTTTATCAGAATCACTCTGTCCTCTTTTTTCATGATGATGTACCTGAATCATTTACATAATCATATGCCGTTCCGCCAAAATTATTCTACCGTACCTTCCGTTCGACATGCCTGTGCTGACATTCCCATTGCCAGGTCTGCCATTGCATCAAAATCCATCTGTTTTTCCAGGGCATAAGCCATGGAAGCAACAATACTGTCCCCTGCACCAACGGTGGATTTCACATCACTGTTGGATACCCGGGATTCCATAAACATGTTATTAAAACCGTCCGTGAAGTAGGCACCGTCTTCGCCCAAGGATACCACAACCTGTTTCACACCCATGTTAATGATTTCTTCTGCATAGGACACCACATAGGACTTATAATTTTCCGGTATGGTACCGCCAAAATCCCTGTCAATGTATGAAAACAGTTCCTGAAGATTCGGCTTTACAGCATAGGGAACAGCCTTCATACCCTCCTTGAATGCATCTCCGTCCGCATCCAGAATAGTGAAAGCACCGGCTTTTTTAACCATGGAAATCAGTTCATAATAAATGCTGTCCTCCATGCTCTGAGGTACCGAACCGGAAAACACAAAAATGTTTTCCGGCTTTGCGTACTTGTGTATAACCTCAAACAGTCTTTCCCTGCAGGCTTCATTTACTACCGGTCCCGGCTCATTAATCTCGGTCAGTTCTCCCCCTGAAATAATTTTGGTATTGGTTCTGGAATCCCCGGAAGTGTAGACGGGTTCCGTAGCAATTCCTTTTACCCCCAGTTCATTCACAATGGCCATGCCGGTGGTTCCGCCGAAAATGCCTACTGCCACACTGTCCTCACCCTGTTTTTTCAGCCACAGAGAAACATTGATTCCTTTGCCGCCCGGTGTAACAACAACCTTTTCCACCCGGTTCAGCCTTCCTTGCTTAAAGCCCGGCACGTACACCGTTTTATCAAATGCAGGATTTAATGTTACTGTTATAATCATAAACGCCACCTCTGTCAGGATTTAAATCACCTGTGCTTTCTGTTTACTTGCCTGATTTCCGTCCAGACTATTTATTGTCCGGACATTTTCCATTAAAGTCCATCTGAAATCTTTCCGGTGCTTTATAGCCTTTATCATAGCTTTCTGAAAACTGCTCAATCAAAGCAGCAGTTTCATCAACTTCAGAAACCAGCTTTGATTTTAGTTCTTTAACATTTTTACGTATCATCCTGCTTTTCTGTTTACTCATAAGCAGAGAGGAAATTTTAGCTTCATTTCCGGTTTTTTCCATGAGAGTACAAAGGGCATGTCTTAAAGAATCATTGCGTGTACCACAGGTCATAAGTACTGCCTTCATGGATGTAAGGGCAACCAGATAATCCTCCTTGCTGATTTCCGGATAAAACGGTGCTGCCGCCTGGGCCACTTCAGACATAACAGGAAGATGTGCCCATGCAGGGTATGCAAATGGAGTATTTCCGTCCCCTTCCATCAGATATCTGTCAAATTCTACTTCAATTTTACCATGAGTCATTCCTGTCTCTTTTATTGCCGCATTAACAAGTGGATGGCAGGCGCTGTCCAGCATATAATGACAGATACACCCCATAAAATATGCCATTTTATCATCATCATAATTCATTATGAGAACATCAGTGGCGTTATCATACATAAGTTCAAAGGACTGTTTGTGCATTCTTCGTCCTACAGCCGCCACATCCCGGTTAAATCCCGGCACATGAAAGAACAACACATCCGGACCATGAAGTCCTGCAAGAAAGCACTCATAGTTATCTGCAATAAGTTCCTTTACGTTTTTTGAAAGCTTTTTATAAACCAAAGCACCAAATTTTTTATGTGCATAAGTTGACGGCATATGAAAACCTCCTTTTTTTCAAAGAATGCCGTTTCAAACATAAAGTTTAAAACGGCATCTTTTGTTCTCTGATAATCAAAATTTATTCTGCATCGGCATCAGAACCTGTTGCCACATCATCTACCCACATTTTGGACGAATCACCGTCTGTTTTTACAAGGGTCATAACATAATCAAATGTTTTATCTCTGAGAGTCATCTGTGCAAGATAGTTATATCCGTACTGTTCAACCAGTTCATCATAACTGCCTTCCTGCTCTGCAACAAAATCCTTTACATCCTGTTCTGTTATAGTCGCAAGTCCTGCATCTTCAAAAATTGCCTGATATGCAAGATAATATGCTGCAACAGACTGTGCCTCAGTCTTTAACTGCTTCTTATAAGCACTCTTGGAATCAAGTCCAAGCATCTCAACAGGGGAAGTATACATTTCCACGCCAAACATCTGATTATAATAATTAACATAGTATTCATAAGTTGAATTCTTAAGATAATACTGAGTTTTAACATAAAGATAAGGGTAGGAATTTGCCGTTGTATGCTCTGTAATATATGTGTCCACATATGTTTCAAGCTCGGATGTATACAGTTCATTTGCCACATAATTTTTGTAGCCTTCAGCGGTAAGCGGATAAGAGGAACCATCCATATCTTCCTTAAATTTATCAGCCACAAATTCATCAGTTAGTTCAGGCACTACCTGCACACTTACTACATAACCACTAAAGGTAGCTGTTTTTCCTGCCAGTATGGAAGAACTGAAATCACTTGCATAGGTAACATCAAATTCAAATTCATCGCCTACCACAAGCTCTGAAATCTTTGAATCAAAGTCTTCGGAAAGCTTGTTACTACCCAGTGTATATGCCGTATCGGTAGATGCAAGATCTGAAACAACCTCCCCATCAACAGTAACGCTGTAAGTAAGGTTTACTGTTGCATCACTTTCGTAAGCAGTTCCTTCATCTTTAACGGTTTCTTCAAATTCACTCATTGCACTGTCAATAGCACTTTGGAGCTCAGATTCAGTCGGAAGAAATTCTTCTCTGTTCACTGTAATGTTTTTATAATCGCAAAGTGTAACATAATCCTTTGCTGCCTTGGCATCAATTGTGCCGTCCGCATTAATGTAAGAGGAGTAATCCGCATTCTTTTCCAGTACATTAAGGAAAACAAAATATCCAATAACACAGATAATAACCGGAATCAGGCAGATTCCCACTACTTTAATAATTTTATTTCTTCTTCTTTTTGCTTTTGCCTGCTGTGATCTTTTTTTTGCAGCCATTCTGTTTTCAATACTCATTCTTTTCTCCATTCTAAAGCGATATACGCTAAAGTATTTTTCAATATAGTATCATTTGATAGTTTAACACTATAAGCAGTAAATTTAAAGTCTTTTTTTTAAGTTCACCGTTTTTTCGTTTCTACATTTACTTATTATACTGTTTTTTATTTCTTTTTTGCTACCACGACAAAGAAACAGGACTGAAGCAGATTAATTACTGCCGCAATTAAAGCAAAAATCACTGCAAAAGTAAACAGTTTAACCTGTGGATGCTTAATTCCAAAGGAAATCAATACAACTACTGCCTCCAGTATAAACGCCCCACCAAAGACCATTAAAAAATTAACGAATACAAATTTAACAGCAGAGTAGTACTTATCAAAACGTAAGAAATATGCCATGTCTGCAACCATAACCAGTATTGGTACAACCAAAAACATAACGGCAAGTGTAATATCGGCTGAATCTTCATAGCCAAAATTCATCAGTCCCATTATCATAAGAATAATAAGTGCTGCCGCCCATGACAGTATATATATTTTTATTCTTTTAGCTCTATTCATCTGTTTTCTCCAGTCCCAGACTTTCATTTGTACAGTAATATGGTGCAGTACAACTGAGTGTAGTAATTGATGTTGACGATTGCGAAATCACAATACTGTCTCCGCTTTTCAGTTCCAGACCGGGCACAAACAAAGTATGCTCATCCAGATATATAGTCTTAACCCTGTTGTCCTCATTAATAAACACTTTACTGTAGGTCGTGAAGTTATTACCCGTTACCGTTAGATAATAGTAATCTTTTTCATCCGGATCGGCTATTACTTCAATGTCTGTTATTTCAATATCTTTATAACCATATTTAACAGGATTGGCAATATACGGATTTACTCCGTCCCAACAGTTCATATCGCCATAAAGCATATCATATTCAAGGGTTTTCAATGCCATAAGATAGTCCTCTTCACTGAAAATATCCTTTTTCTGATGAAGCTTATTTATAAGACCGCTGTCATAGCCCAGAAGGCTTAAAACGTATGAGCCCAGTTCATAGGAAGGCATATCTTTTACAACTCTTTCATCCGTAAGTTCGTAGTTTGACCAGATTACATATTCTGTATCATACAAAGTACCTGCGGCGAGGTCGGATTCAGAAAACTCAAAGCCCGGAAGATGGTCTCCGTAAAGTACAAGAACCGTTTTTTCATTTCTTACACTGAGATATGAAATCAGTTCCGAAACAAACTCATCCATTTCACTAATCTGTTCAAGATAATATGCAAAATTAAATTCACCCACATCCCCTTCGATACCATCCAGTGATACCAGAAGAGAATCATCTTCCAGAATATCTTCATCCGGATATGCTCCATGACCCTGAACCGAAACGGTGAAAACAAAGTCTCTTCCTTCAGTAGAATCCAATGCCTGTGCAATATAGGTGGTCAGGATATAATCCTTTGCCCATCCAAGCTGGTTTTTCTCTGCATTTACCATGTATTCAATAGAAGTAAATGTGTCTATTCCCAGGTTCGGATATACGATTTTTCTATTATAAAAGCCCGCCGTATTATTGTGCAGACCATGGGTTGAATAGCCGTATTCCTTCAAATCATATGCTATACTTTCTGTGGTTTTATTCTTGGAAAGTATGGTATTGAAAGGATATTCACCCGGTCCGAAATCATCCATATTCATTCCTGTAAGCACTTCAAACTCCGTATTGGCCGTTCCCGCACTGATGGATGGAACATTAAGAAAACCGGTACTGTAATTTTCATATAAATCAGTCATTGTAGGAATGGGATTTTCTACAAATTCCACGCCCTGCAGACGGTTTACATTAAAGAAAGATTCAAGCTGTACAAAAATGACATTTGGCATGTCATCAATATTATCCATATTACCCGGTTCTTTGCTCGGTTTGTTTGCCTGTCCGTCTGTGGCAATATTCTCAATAATATTATTGACTGTATTCTTGGAATAACCGTTAGGTTTGTTAATTCCTGTATTAACTACACTGTTACTGAAACAGTAAGCAAAACCATAATCACGGTATGCATTTCTCAGGTTCACAAAGTTTACTGCTATAATGTTTAAGCTCATTGCAAGGCATACATATCCATAACTTACTGCCATAATTGCAACTGCTGTAAGGATTTTTTTCGGATAACTGAATTTAGCCTTGTTTATCGGAAGTTTAAAATAGCAATTAACAAGCAGTGCAACCGCAATGGTCACTCCGATAATAATCATGGCAAATTCAAATCCGTTCAGATACTTTGAAAAGATTCCGTGTACCGACACAACACTAAGCAGGTCTCCCGCCGTAAACGGAGTTGTTCTGTTAAGGGTTACAATACAGTTTGTAACACCCAGAACCAACCAGATAAAAGCGGCAAGAGCATAGAAAAAGTATTTTCGTCTGAAGCATACTGCAACACCGTAAATAATTGATACTATTGCCATGTTTACCAGGAAAATCAGCGGATGAGTAAACATCCATTTTACTGTTTTCCAAATTGAAAACTTTGACAGACATTCAACAACAAATGTTGTTATAAATGACAGAAGCAATACCTGTACAGGTGAATAGTGCATCACCTTATACTTTTTAAACTTATTGACAAATCCACACAAGGAACTGCCAGTTTTTGAATAAGTCTTTTTGAGTGCTTTAATCATCCCAGCCTCCGTTAATTAATTTTTCCCCACTTTTCCTCGTCAACCTTAATATTGGCACTATCCTTCCATGTAGTGTACAAGGTGGTAAAATAAGCGTTTCTTTCTTCAGTGATTTTAGACTGTATGGCGGCTTCTGTAGCCTTCTCATCATAATCTTGTTCACAGTAAACCACATAAAACGAATCCTGGTCCTGAAGAACCGGACTCAGTTCTCCTTCCGAAAGTGCAAAAACTTCTTCTCTGATTTCTTCGGAAAAATAATCCTGACCACAGGTAATCCGAGGTTCCTCCAAGGTTCCGTTACTTACAGCGACCTGATAAGCATTACCGTTTTTCATAGCAGAGCATATTCCTTCTGCCCTGGTTGAAATCTGAAGTAATTCTTCATCGGAGAAGTATTTTTTTTCTCCATCAACCATTTCATATTTATTTAATTTCATAACTATAAAACGACCCTGTCTGCAATTATCAGAATTTGCATCAACATTATAATTCAAGGTTATTTTGTCATATACCTTTGCCGCCAATACGTTTTCTTCATAAATTTTTGTAACCATTTCTTCAGTCAGATCATATTTTGTCGCAGTTTCTTCCGAAATTCCCCCAAAAAAATCAGTTACATACTTATCCACATCCAGTCTGTCATCGGCAGTAAGTTTTACACCGTATCCTTCTGCGTTTGCACACACCAGCTTAATATAAATCATTTTATCCAGAACACTTTGTTTCATAATCTCCGAATACTGTGTTCCCTCATCATCAATCTTGTAACTCCATACCTCTTCGCCGTAAATGGATTCAATCTGACTCTTCATTGCTGCAAGATAAATCTGAGCCTCTGTTTCAGTAATGGTACGGTCAGCCACAGTGGCAACGATATCATTTTCCAGTCGTTCATTTTTTTTCTGCTCCACATAATCCTTAAGTCCGGTTTTCTTATAAATAAAAATCCCCAATCCGGTACCCAGGATCACAATCAGAACCAGTATTATTATGCTGTAACTCTTCTTCATGATTATCGTTTACGCTCCTTCCGTAAGTTCAATCAGACCATTCAGTATTTCCACAACCTCTTCTGTCAGTGCTTTAGGACTTCCTTCTCCCGTAAGCAGTGCAAATGTAAACACAGGTGTTGTCCCTGTTGTCATCCTGCACCTTCCTTTAAAGCTCTTTACATAGTCTGTCAGTTTATTTACATTTATTTTAGCCTTTGGATACATGAAAAGTTCCAGTTTGTGTCCTTTTTGTTTAAGTTCCGTTACATATGCTTTTGAAGCCAACCCTCTTATATAGGAAACCTGTAATAGTGTTTCCACCGGAACAGGAATATCCCCAAAACGGTCAATCAGTTCATCCTGCATATCTTCCAGGTCTTCCTGACCGGTAATAGTTGCAATCTTCTTATACATATCCAGTTTGAGAACCTCATTTCTTATATAAGAAGAAGGGATATAGGCATTCACATCCATATCTACTGATGTTTCAAACTCTTCATCCGGTGCTTCACCTTTAAGCTTCTTTACCGCCTCATTAAGCATTTTGCAGTAAAGGTCATAACCCACGGCACTCATATGTCCGCTCTGCCTTTCACCCAAAAGATTACCTGCACCACGGATTTCCAGATCTTTCATGGCAATTTTATATCCTGCGCCCAATTCTGTAAACTCTTTAATGGCAGAAAGTCGCTTTTCCGCCTCTTCTCTCAGAATTTTATCCTTTTTATACATCAGAAATGCATACGCAGTTCTGTTACTTCGCCCTACACGTCCCCGAAGCTGATAAAGCTGTGAAAGTCCGAAACGGTCCGCATCATCTATAATAATGGTATTTACATTTGAAATATCCATGCCGGTTTCAATGATGGTAGTAGACACCAGCACATCAATTTCACCGTTAATAAAGGAAAACATAATTTTTTCCAATACCCGCTCATTCATCCGTCCATGGGCATAGGCAACCCTTGCATCCGGAACCAGTGCAGAAACTTTTGCCGCAACATCTTCTATTCCCACCACCCTGTTTGAAACAACGTATACCTGACCTCCTCTGGTCAGCTCACGGACTATAGCTTCTCTTATTAATTCGTCATTATGTTCCATAACATAAGTCTGAATGGGAAGTCTGTCAATAGGCGGTTCATCAAGCACACTCATATCACGGATTCCGATAAGAGACATATGCATGGTTCTTGGAATAGGTGTGGCTGATAAAGTAAGAACATCCACGGAGTTTTTCATCTGTTTAATTTTTTCCTTATGAGTTACTCCGAAACGCTGTTCCTCGTCAACTACCAGAAGCCCCAGATTTTTAAAAGCAATATCTTTGGAAAGAAGCCGGTGGGTACCGATAACAATATCCACCTGTCCTTTTCGAATTTTTTCTACAATTGCCTTTTGTTCAGCACTGCTGCGAAAACGGCTCAGAACTTCTATCTTTACCGGGAAATCCTTTAATCTCTGGACAAAGGTGTTGTAATGCTGTTGTGCAAGTATTGTAGTTGGTACCAGCACCGCAACCTGCTTAGAATCCTGCACTGCCTTAAATGCTGCTCTTATGGCAATTTCGGTTTTTCCGTAACCCACATCCCCGCAGATAAGACGGTCCATAATTTTTTCACTTTCCATGTCCGCCTTTGTTTCTTCAATAGCTTTTAGCTGGTCCTTTGTTTCCTCATAAGGAAACATTTCTTCAAATTCCTTCTGCCAGAGTGTGTCTTCGGAAAATGCATAACCTTTTACTGCCTGCCTTTTGGCATACAGTTCAACAAGTTCTTCTGCAACATCATTAACAGATGCCTTAACTCTTGACTTGGTGCTTTTCCACTCGGATGAGTTTAATTTGTTAAGCTTTGGCTTTTTACTGTCCGCACCGGCATACTTCTGCATCATATCAAGTGCGGTTACGGGAACGTAAAGAATTCCTCCCGCCGCATATTCAAGCTTGATATAATCCTTGGTAACATGGTCGGTTTCTATCTGGTAAATTCCACGGTAAATACCCATACCATGATTCTCATGAATTACATAATCTCCAACAGCAAGCTGGTTAAACTCCAGCATTTTTCTTCCGTCAGGCTTTGAAGAAGCCTTTTTCTGTGTCTTGGATACACCGAAAATATCAGACTCGGTTATTACCACAAACTTTATCAGAGGATACTCAAAGCCTTTTCCCAACTGTCCGTAGACAACCATGATTTCACCCGGCTTTACAACTCTGTCCGGATTTTCTGTATAGAAAGCATTCAGTTCATATTCCGTTAAATCCCCTGCCAGTCTTGCCGCCCTTGTTTTTGAGCCGGACACAAGCAGAATTCTGTAACCTTTCTTCTTGTAAGTCGTAATATCATTAACAAGAGATGAGAAATCCGACTGATATGATGCAACTGATTTTGCGGTTATATCAAACTTTGTTACCGGCACGAACCTGCTTTTTGCTGATAATGTGGAAACAGTAATCAGTTTTTTTCCGTCCAGATGGCTGTAAACCTCTTTATGGGAAAACACTGCATTCACCTGACTTGGGAGCACATAACCCTTCTCCAGACGGTTTGACATGCTTTCCCTGTACTCTGTTTCTACCGCTTCACCACGCTCATAAACCCGGGCCGGTTCTTCTATATAAAATACTGTTTCTTTTGAAGGAAAATAATCGAAAAAGCTTACAGCATTGTCTGCAAATGATGTAATGTAACTGTCCAGATTGACTGCATAATACATCAGTTCAATGTTCTCACGGAGTTCCCTGACCATACGGGCAAGTCTGGCTCCTTCCTCAGTTTTCATGTCCTTGCGGAATTTCTCTGTCTGTTCCGCACTTTCTTTTTCCAGTCTTTTAAGTCCGTTTTCTATTTCATCAGCGGTATATATATTTTCCACTGCAGGAAAAATATAAATCTCGTTTACCTTTTCAATAGAACGCTGGCTTGCTGCATCAAAAACACGGATAGTATCCACTTCATCCCCCCACAGTTCTATTCTGTAAGGTGCCTGTGCGGAAAGAGGGAAAACATCTATAATCCCTCCGTGTATGGAAAACTCTCCGTGGTTTTCCACCTTAACCTGCTTTTCATAACCCATTAACACAAGCTTCTTTTCTAAAAGTTTCAGGTCAATTTCAGAGGTTTCATCAATATGCAGAGTTGTATCCTGAAACACTTTTAAAGGAAGTCTCTTATCCATACCCCCGTCAATGCTTGTAATAACTGTGCATGGTTCTCCCTTAATAAGTTTTTCAAGAACACACATTCTTTCCTTTACAAGCTGGTTTCCCTGAATGTCTGCCTGGAAGAAAATAAAATCCTTCGCCGGATAAAAGCAGACATTACTGTCAAACAGTTTATACTGCTCGTATAACTGTCTGCCGTGAAGATCATTGTAGGTTACGATGACACGATATTTATAATCTTCTGCCACCGCATGCATAAAATGACATTTCTGTACGTCAATACATCCGGTTACCTGAATAGGTGTTTTTCCCTTTTTCAGTTCATCCCGTACTTCTACAAATTCTCTGTATTCAGTTAAAGGTTCAAGAAAAGTCTTTAACATGGCTACCTCAATTTCCGTTAAACAGGTTCATGGCAGTATCTGCACCCTCGCTGAGAATGACAGAAACTGCTCTTGCTGCATCCTCCACCCCACGTTCCGCGTCTGCCTGTGTATTCTTATCAAAATGTCCCAGTACCCAGTCCGCAAGATCATACTGCTCCGGCTTAGCACCAACGCCAACCCTTACCCGGACAAAATTTTCACTTCCCAGTCGGGCAATAATGCTTTTCATTCCGTTATGCCCACCGGCACTGCCTTTTTTTCTTATTCGAATATGTCCCGGTTCCAGATATATGTCATCATATACCACAATTATGTCATCTTCGTGAATTCCATAATACGCCGCAAGAGGTGCCAGGGAGTCTCCGCTGTTATTCATAAAGGTCTGAGGTTTTAAAAGTATAACTTTTTCCCCCATAATCACTCCTTTGCCTGTGAGTCCTTTATGTTCTTTATTTTTTATGACAATTCCAAAACGTTCTGCAAGAGAATCGATGACCTTAAAGCCTGCATTATGCCGTGTATTTTCATATTTTGCACCCGGATTACCCAGGCCTACGATTAATTTCATATAAGTCTCCATTCCAAAGGACAAAAATCACCAAGGCTACTGTACTTCATATACTTTTCTGGCAATGTTGCAGGTTTCAAGTGCATCCTTTGCATAAAACTCTGCACCTATTTCCCTTGCGTAATCCTCCGTAAGTACAGCTCCACCTACCACCACGCTGCAGTCTGCTCCCGCAGCTTTTAACTGTTTTATGGTCTCTTTCATGCTTCCAAGGGTGGTTGTCATCAGTGCACTGAGTCCTACCAGCTTTACATCATTTTCTAAAACAGCCTTTACAACAACCTCCGGTGCAACATCCTTGCCCAAATCTATAACGGTGAAACCATAGTTTTCCAGCAATACCTTAACAATGTTTTTACCGATATCGTGAATGTCTCCCTTTACGGTTGCCAGCACTACCTTGCCTAAAGAAGCTGTTTCTTTATTATTCTTTGCAAGGGATTCCTTTATACATTCGCTGGCACCCTGAACCACAGATGCAGAAAGAATCAGCTGAGGAAGGAACAGGGTTCCCTCTTCAAATTTCTTTCCCACATAATCCAGTGCAGGAATCAGCACTTCATTTACAATGGAAAGTGCCTCACCCTTTTCCAGACAGATTTTTGTCAGACTCACACCCTCGTCTTTTAATCCCTTTACTACAGCATGAAACAGAGTTTCACCTTCTGTTCCAAAAGCTTCAGACGCCTTTTTTACATATACTTTGGCATCTGATTTTTCCATGGCGGTTCCTGTGGTACCGGAAGACAAAGTACCTGCTCCTACAGCCCCATTGCCATTTTCCCGTGACGCACCTTCTATAACAGAAATTGTTTTTATTCTCTTTGCTTCAGGCACATAATCTGCATAAGCCTGAATATATTCAACTGAATTCTTGTCTTTATTTGTAAGCAGACGGAAGCTTCTTACTGCACCCATTATGGACTCCACATTTGGATTAACAATAGGCAGTGTCAGTCCATAGCAAAGTGCCATGGTAAGAAATGTAGTTGTTACCTGCTCCCTGAAAGGCAGCCCAAAGGAAATGTTGGAAACGCCCAGAACTGTTTTAACTCCAAGTTCTCTGCGTACACGCTGCATGGCTTCAAGAGTTGCCATTACAGCCTCCTGTTCGGTACTTGCTGTCATGGTCAGACAGTCGATAAAAACATTTTTAGGGTGTACACCCTCCTTCACCGCTCTTCTGTATATCCTTTCAGCAATTGCATATCTGGCATTGGATGTTTTCTGTATTCCTGTGTGGTCAAGAGTAAGGCCTACTACAGCAGCACCATATTTTGCCACCAGTGGAAGTATGGCTTTCATGGAACTTTCGTCACCGTTTACGGAATTTACAATAGGCTTACCGTTATAAATTCTCAGAGCGGCTGCAATGACCTCCGGATTAGAAGAATCAATCTGCAAAGGTACATCAACAACACTCTGTACTGCCTTAACAACCTGAACCATAACTTCTTTTTCGTCTATTCCCGGAACGCCTACATTGATATCCAGAATATCGGCTCCGGCCTCTACCTGAGAAATGGCCTGATTCAATACATAGTCCATTTCATTATTTTTCAATGCTTCCTGAAAACGCTTTTTACCTGTAGGATTAATACGCTCACCAATCACACGCGGCATATCAAGATATACGGTTTTGCTTGCGGAGCAGACTGCCGTTTCCGGCTCTTGTCTCTCTACGAAAACTGCATTTTCTCCCTTTTCAGCTATTTCTTTACGGAAATCATCCACTGCAAGGGCAACCTGCATTATATAGTCCGGAGTTGTACCACAGCATCCACCCACCATTTTTATACCTAATGGAAGAAGTTTTCTGATAGAATCTCCGAACTGCTCCGGGGTTACATCATATTTCCCCGTAAGCGGGTCAGGCAGTCCTGCGTTAGGCTTGAACACCAATGGCAGGGTGCATGCTTCTGATAATTTTTTAACAATAGGTGCCAGTGCATCAGGTCCTAAAGAACAATTTAAACCAATTGCATCTACACCAAGTCCTGCAAGAGTTACCGCCATGCTTTCTGCACTTGTTCCGGTAAATGTTCTCCCATTTGCTTCGAAGGACATAGTTACAATGACCGGCTTGTGAGAATTTTCCTTTGCAGCCAAAACCGCGGCCTTGGTTTCATACAGGTCTGTCATGGTTTCAATTACTATAATATCGGCATTTTCTCCGGCTTTTACTTCTTCCGCAAAAATGTCATAAGCTTCTTCAAAGGACAAATCCCCTAAAGGCTCAAGCAAAGCTCCGATAGGGCCAATATCAAGGGCTACAAAATTTGCACCACTTTTTTTAGCATTTACAATGGCTGCCTGTATAAGTGTTTCTACACTTTCACCGGTCCTTGCCATCTTTTTTCTGTTTGCACCAAAAGTATTGGCATAAACCACATCCGCACCTGCTGCTACATAGCCCGCATGAATTCTCGTAATAAGGTCCGGATTTGTAAGGTTCAATAATTCAGGAATTCCCCCAACCTCCATGCCGGATGCCTGAAGCTGGGTTCCCATGCCACCATCCAGAACCAGAAAATCCTTTTTTAATTTATGTAAAAACTTCTCTGTTTTCGTGTTTTTCATGTCAAACCTCCAATCAGAATTATTAAATCTTCTCCATTGCTGTTAATATATTTTACTCATTGAACGAGACTTACATATTATCTGTATTTTCTGCATTATTTGTATTATCTGTATTTTCTGAATTTTTTGAATTTATGGACTCTTTCACATTTTTATTGGCCATGGAACATTTTCCCGCAGCTTTACATTTACTGCACACACTTTCATCTCCGCAGCCTCCCTTCTCCGGGATAAAAGAACTGAAGTTTCCCGTTTTCATATCATGTTTCAAAAATTCGTCCAGGGTTTTCAATCCGAAAACAGCGGTTACGGTCTTTGTGGGTGTCAGCATTCCGCCCTCTGTCAGACTGACGCCGCACCTTTTTCCGGCATCAATACAGTCCAGAAATTCTCTCTGTATGGTCAGAGGCAAATCTCCGTAGCCCGGACTGAACCTCATTGTCTGTACATATTCCGGCAGTCTTTCTCTTATATATGCCTGAACATCATCACAGACCTGGTCGATTGCCACGCTTGCACAGGCATCATAAACCAGTGCCAGAGGCATATTTTTTATTTGCAGAGTTCTGATTCTGGTATCAATGAACCCCGAAAGGGTTACACACATCAGTACACCTTTTTCACAACCCTTAAGCAGCTTTGCAATATCACTGCCCGGAAGCACAATGCTTACCTCATCAAAACCGATTCCGTCTTCTTTAATAATAATATCATATATACCGCAGACATAACTGATTTCACTGTCTTTTTTAAGAAGTTCCTCTGCTTCGTCAATGAGACCATTCATAACATCATTCATGTCCTCAGGTTTCATGCCAAGATATCTGGCAACAATTTTTCTGTCAATATTCTTTACTTCTATCATAATTCCTCCGTACGTGCATGTCGTAAAAATTCAATTTCTTCGGATTTTTATACGCACGTCAAACAGCCGGGCATAGCGATGTCCAGCTTGACTCATTCTACCACACTTTATTTTATCAGTAAATAAGCAGTTTCTTAAGACTTTCTTAGAGTTTACCGAATTATTTGTGCATTTTTATGATTATAAGAAAAAAAGAGCAGATGCCCCACACATCTGCTCTTATAAATTTCGTATACCCTTTTCTCTCCGACCGAGGACTAAATGTATCTGTCGTCTTTTTTCTCAACGACAATCTTAATTTCATCCGGACTTCCAATCAGCTTCTGTCCTGCATGAATGGAACTGTGCGCTTCAACAATGCAGTTTTCAATGTAAGTGTTATCTCCGATGTGAACATCATTGAGAATAATGGAATTCTTAATTACGCAATTGTCTCCCACGTAAACTTCCTTAAACACAATGGAATTTTCCACAACGCCGTTTACAATGGTTCCGGAGGCAATCAGGCTGTTCTTTACCTTTGCCCTTGGATTGTATTTTGCAGGAGGAAGGTCATCCACCTTGGAATATACATCAGGATGAGACTTGAAGAAGTAATCTCTTACGTCCTTCTTTAAGAAATCCATGTTTGTTTTGTAATAGGAATCAACTGTTGCTATATTTGACCAGTAGCCTTCCATTTTGTATGCCATTATCTTCTTTGTTTCTGCGTAGCGTACCAGAATTCCTCTTACAAAATCAAACTGATCTTCTGCAATCGCAGCTTCACACATTTCAATCAGAAGTCTTCTTCTTATAACGTATACACCGGTAGAAACAAGTCTTGAATCAGACTTAACAGGCTTTTCTTCAAACGAAGTAATCCTGTTATTCTCATCAACTTTTGCCGTACCAAATCTGGAAATGTCCATATCCGGTTCTGCTTCTTTCACAACAACTGTGATGTCTGCCCCTGTTTCAATGTGATAATCAATCACTTTGCTGTAATCCAGTTTATACACACCATCACCGGAGGCAATGACTACATACGGCTCATGGCACTCTCTGATAAAATCAAGATTCTGATAAATAGAATCCAGTGTACCTCTGTACCAGAAACTGTTATCTGTTGTAATGGTAGGTGCAAAGGTGTATAAACCTCCCTGTTTACGTCCAAAATCCCACCACTTGGATGAGCTTAAATGTTCATGGAGTGAACGGCTGTTGTACTGTGTCAGCACTGCTACTTTTTGAATGTGGGAGTTAGTCATGTTACTGAGTGCAAAGTCAATACTTCTGTAGCTTCCTGCAACAGGCATTGCTGCAATGGCTCTTTTATTGGATAACTCCTTCATTCTTGACGAATTACCGCCGGCTAAAATTATACCTATTGCTTTCATTGTCTGTCACCTGCCTTAATCAAACTTCCACCGCTTGGGAGCACACCGTTGATATAGTCATCATCACAGGTGCCACCACTGATTACAGTGTTTTTACCAATCACAACACCATCCGGAATTACTGAATCTTCTCCAACCGTTACAAGACCATCTCCATAAATCTTTGGTTGTAATTCATTCGGCACGGATTCTCCCACACCAATTTTACAGTTCTTACCAACAACAACATTCTCGGCAATAATTGCTTTTTCCATGTAGGTTCCTGCACCGATAACGGTATTCTTCATGATGATAGAATCTTTAACTACCGCACCGGCTTCAATGGTTACACCGGCAGCGATTACAGAATTATGTACTTCGCCGTAAATTTCTGTACCTTCACCAATAATTGCACGATTAATTACGGCACTGTCTGCTACATACTGAGGTCTGATAATGTCACTCTTGGTATAGATTTTCCAGAATTCATCATAAAGATCAAAAACCGGAACCATGTCAATAAGTTCCATATTGGCAGCCCAGTAAGAGCCTAAAGTTCCTACATCCTTCCAGTATCCCTTGAATTCGTAGGCAAACACCCTGTCTCCCTTGTTATGACAATAAGGGATAATGTGCTTACCGAAATCACAACCCGGCTGATCCTGAAGCTTAATCAGTGCCTCCTTCAGTACTTTCCATGTAAAAATGTAAATACCCATGGAAGCAAGATTACTTCTTGGATTCTTTGGTTTCTCTTCAAACTCAGTGATACGCATGTCGTCATCGGTGATAACCACACCAAAACGACTTGCTTCTTCCCAAGGAACCTGAATGGTAGCAAGCGTAATATCTGCATTGTTTCTCTTATGGTAATCAAGCATCTCTTCATAGTCCATCTTGTAGATGTGGTCACCGCCTAAAACAAGTACATACTCAGGATTAAAGTGCTCCATATACTTTAAGTTCTGGAAAATGGCGTTAGCAGTTCCGCTGTACCATTCTGCGTTTGTACTCTTTTCGTAAGGAGGAAGAATGGAAACACCTCCTACATTACGATCCAAATCCCACGGAATACCGATTCCGATGTGGTTATTGAGCTTGAGGGGTTGGTACTGGGTAAGAACACCTACTGTATCAACGCCCGAATTAATGCAGTTGCTAAGCGGGAAATCGATAATTGAATACTTTCCACCAAAACCAACTGCCGGTTTTGCAACGCCTGATGTCAGCACGCCAAGTCGTGAACCTTGTCCACCTGCGAGCAGCATGGCTATCATTTCTTTCTTAATCACGTGACTCCACCTCGTAATTTTTCTTTATAATACAGCAAGTATACCATAGTTATTTTAATTTGTGAACAATTTTTTATAAAAAAAACCGACAAAAAATGGTTATTTTGGGCAATTTACACAAATTTGACATAACAAACTGCTTTATCAATACTTTTCGCAAAGATATTTCACCCAAATCCGCCTTCATTTTTCTTCATTTATACATAAATCTCTACAAATTTTCATCTTTTTTGCTGCTTTCGTAACAAAACAGATATTTTTTACTGTAAAATCATATTGATTTTGGAGAGAAAAATGGTATCATAAGTCTGAGGGTTTGAAAAATTGAACTTTATTAAAGAAAAATTACAAGGAAGGGATATTCCCATGTATCAGATAGATATTAACAAGCCGGTACATATTCATTTTATCGGAATAGGCGGCATAAGCATGAGCGGTCTGGCTGCTCTTTTAGCATCAAAAGGCTTTACTGTAAGCGGTTCAGACAGAGGTGCAAGCCCAATTACAAAAACGTTGGAGTCTCACGGAATAAAAGTCTGTATCGGCCAGTCAGCTTCCAACATTTCAGATGATATTGACGTAGTGGTCTATACCGCTGCTATTCACCCGGACAATCCGGAATATGCAGCCTGTGTGGAAAAAGGACTTCCGCTTATGGACAGAGCAACACTTCTCGGTCAGATTTGCAAATTCTATAACACTTCCATCGGAGTTGCAGGAACACATGGAAAAACTACAACAACTTCAATGCTTTCCATGATACTTCTTAATGCCAATTCAGATCCAACAATTTCCGTTGGCGGCATTCTTCCCGCCATCGGTGGCAATTTAAGAATCGGAAATGGTGACAGTTTTCTTTTTGAAGCCTGCGAATATACCAACAGCTTTTTAAAATTTTACCCAACAGATGAAATCATCCTTAATATAGAAGCAGACCACCTGGATTTCTTTAAAGATTTAAATGAAATTCGCCAATCCTTCCGAAAGTATGCTCTTTTGCTTCCGGAAACAGGTCATCTCGTAATAAATGGGGAAATAAATAATTATAAAGAAATAACTGAAGGTGTGAAATGTAAAATTTCCACCTATGGTCTCCTGGCAGAAGGTCAGGATTATCATTCCTGCGATTATAATTACACCGCTGCCAACATATCCTTTGACGAATTCGGCAAGGCAACTTACGATCTTGTTGAAAATGGCAGTATTATTAAAACAATTACTCTTGGTGTTCCGGGAATTCACAACGTTTCAAATTCGCTGGCAGCTGCCGCTCTTGCACTGAATCTCGGAATAAGTGCCGATGCAATTGCCGGCGGACTGTTTGGCTTTACCGGTACAGAAAGACGTTTTCAGAAGAAAGGTGAAATTTGCGGCATTACCATCATCGATGATTATGCACATCATCCTACCGAAATTTCCGCAACACTCTCTACAGCGAAAAAATACAATGCCAAAAATGTATGGTGTGTTTTCCAGCCTCACACCTACTCAAGAACCAAAGCTCTAAGGCAGGAGTTTGTCAATGCTCTTAGTGGTGCCGACAAAGTGGTTCTGGCAAAGATTTATGCGGCACGTGAAATTGATACCGGCGAAATCAGTTCAGCAGATTTATGTGAAGATTTGAAAAAAGCCGGTGTAGAAGCTTATTACTTCCCTACTTTTGACGAAATTGAAAATTTTTTATTAAAAACTTTAACCACCGACGATTTGTTGATAACCATGGGAGCCGGAGATATAGTAAAAGTAGGGGAACACCTGCTTGGAAACTGAATTATCCACTTTATCCACAGCCCGAGGGGTCTTCCCCCCACTGTGGATAATTTTTTGTCCTAATTTTAAAAATTATGTCGCATTTTTCCCATAAAATATGGACTTTTCGCCACTTCGACAAAAACTTTAAAAATATGCTCCACAGAGTTATCCACTTTATCCACAATCTCATTCTACAATCAACACATAAAAAATTGCCTATTTTAATTTAAAAATTACTGTGCTATAATGAGCCACGCAACACTCCCTAAAAGGGGGTAGTGAGGGTCAAAAGAGGGGCGAGAGAATATATTATGTGCAAGATTACTTCATGTGGGTTAAATAACGGAATTACCATTGTATCAAATCGTTTTATTGACGAATATCTGGTCGATGCCAGCGGTTTAAATCTAAAGGTATACCTGTACCTGTTACGCTATACCTATGTTCCGGAGGCAGATATTTCTCTTAAGAACATTGCACACTCTTTGGATATTACCGAGAGTCAGGTAGTCAAGTCCTTGAAATACTGGCAGAAACTTTCTCTGCTTGATTTTACTTTGGACGATAACAACGAAATCAAACGCATCAGCATTGCAGATGTAAATACTGTAGCGGACAAGGCTGATGCAGAAACCACAGCAACAGTTTCTGAAACCGACCGAAAACCAAGTGCTCCAATTCAGGAAAAGGTGTTTCCGCACTACTCTCCTGAGCAGATTAATGTTATCAGCGATGACCAGCACTTTAAAAAACTGCTCAACATTGTGGAAAGATACCTTGCTCCAAAAACAATGGGCTTCAGTGATATTAACACCCTTGCAGGAATCTACGAAGGTTTTGGCTTTTCCGATGAATTAATCTGTCATCTTTATGATTACTGTCACTCTAGTGGCAGTTGCGACCATCGTTATGTTGAAAAGGTGGCTACATCCTGGGCTGAAAAGAACATTCGAACCATAGATGATGCACAATATGAAGAACAGTTTTATGACAAAACATTACTGGGAATTCGTAAATCACTGGGAATTACCCACGGTTTCAAACAGACTCAGCTTAATTCAATCAAAAACTGGATATACGAATACAGGCTTCCTGATGACGTTATTATAGCCGCCTGCGATAAGGCCGCAATTGCTGAAGTTGACAAGCCTTTTGCATATGCATCGAAAATCATTGAATCATGGCATAAAAGCGGAGTAAAATCCCTTGAAGACATTGATAAATTCGATCTGCAGCATAGCAATGAGACTGCAAAGAAAAAAAGTGCAGGAAAAACTGCTTCCGGAACAAAAAGTGTTCCTTATAATCAGTTTAATGATTATCACCAGAGGACCTACACTCCCGAGGAAGAAGCTGAATTAGAAAGAAAACTGATTTTAAGAAATTCCCATACTCAGGAAGAACGTGATGCCCTGGCAGACAGACTGAGAGCTGAAAGAGAAGCTGTTTCCGAATAGAATCCTTTTCCAAAACCACGAGGAGGTCCAAATGCTTACCGATTCACAACAAAATGCAATTACCAGAATATATGATAACAGACGTACTGCCGCCGTTCGCTTAAAAGACAGTCGAATTGAGGAACTTTATCTTGCAAATCCGGAAATCAAAGAAATTGATGATGAATTGCGAAGGGGTTCCATTCAGGCAGGTATTCTGGCGGTAAAAGGAAACACTTCCGGTCTTGATTCACTGAGAGCCAGGAATGACAGTCTCATAGGAAAAAAGAAAAAGCTCATTAAAGCTGCAGGTTTTCCAGAGGATTATCTGGAAAATATTTACCAGTGTCCTTTGTGCAAAGACACCGGAAAAACGGAGGAAGGCAGGTGCATCTGCTACAGCCGTACCATTATTAATGAATTTTTTCTTACGGACGAACGTCGCAAACTCCTTGAAAGAGAAAACTTTAAAACTCTTGATGAAACCCTTTACAGTAGGGAAATAATTGATAAAGAAAGCGGACAAACAGAATATCAGATAGCTCAGGACAGTATCATCACAGCTCTTAACTTTGCAGGTAATTTCGGCAATGAATTTACAAATCTGCTGATTACAGGAAATGCAGGCACCGGAAAAACATTTCTTGCCAATTGTATTGCAAAAAAACTCATTGAAAAAGGGATTTCAGTTCTCTATCTTTCCGCAGTAGACTTTTTTGACTTATGCCGAAACTATCGTACTGCACAGCAGGATGAAATGAAGAATGCTGCCAATGAGCTGAATTTTGTTTTAAATGCAGAATGTCTGATTATTGATGACCTTGGAACAGAAAGCGGAACCGCTGCTACAAACTCACAACTTTTCAACTGTATCGAAAAAAGGTATTTAAAGCAACTGTCTACAGTAATAACCACTAATTTAACCAAAGAAGATTTGGGTACAAGATATTCAGACCGTATACGCTCAAGGCTTCTGGCAAACTATAAATATCTGAAAATGCCCGGCAAAGACAAACGGACACAATGCCGGATTTAGTATCCGGTACATAAATCAGGCAGTTTACAACAAACTGTTATTAAAAAAATAGTATTTTCCCATTAAAATAACATTTGGTTATAGATTTATTTCCCATACTGTTATAAAATATGCTTGGTTTATTTTGCAGAGTCAGACTCGCAAACGCTATGCTTTTTGCTCGTTAAAAAAACTAATGTTTCGTAGCCACAGCTACAGAAGGAGGATTTATGTCTCAGGAAGATATGTTCACGGAAGACATTTCTTACGGCCCGCTTGGGATTATTGCAATGGAAAGCAGTGCATCTATGGGTGCAAAAGTTGACGAATACATTGCAGGATGGAGAAAGAAAAGAGAAAGCAAGTACAAATCAGCACCGGCTTTCCACAACTATCAGAGCGATTCATACCTGATTAATCTGAAGTGTCCGCGTTTCGGTACCGGTGAGGCTAAATGCGTGATTAATGAATCTGTACGTGGTAAAGATATTTTCATTCTTGTGGATGTATGCAACTACAGCATGACTTACACTGTATGCGGTCAGAAAAGTCCAATGTCACCGGACGACCACTTTGCTGACTTGAAGCGTGTTATTGCAGCAATCAGCGGCAAAGCCAGAAGAATTACAGTTATTATGCCTTTCCTTTATGAAAGCCGTCAGCACAAGAGAAGTGCAAGAGAATCTTTAGACTGTGCTATTGCTTTACAGGAACTTGTAAACATGGGAGTAGATTCCATCATCACATTTGATGCACATGACCCACGTGTACAGAATGCAATTCCTTTTAATTCTTTCGAAAATGTACAGCCGGCATATCAGTTTGTAAAAGCACTGGTTAACAATGTCCCGGACATTAAAATCAATTCCAAGGATCTGATGATCATTTCTCCTGATGAAGGTGCAATGAGCCGTGCAGTGTACTTTGCCACAGTTCTTGGTGCTGACATGGGTATGTTCTACAAACGCCGTGATTACACAAAGGTTGTAGATGGAAGAAACCCAATCGTTGCACATGAGTTCTTAGGAACAGACGTTACAGGCAAGGACGTAATTATCTTAGACGATATGATTTCCTCCGGCGAAAGCATGATTGATACCGCCAAGGAACTTAAGAGAAGAAATGCAGGACGTATTTTTGTATGCTCCACATTCGGTCTTTTCACTAATGGTCTGGAACGTTTTGATAAAGCTTATGAAGAAGGTATCATTTATCGTGTAATTACCACCAACCTGATTTACCAGACACCTGAGCTTCTTTCCAGAGAATGGTACATCAGTGCGGACATGAGCAAATACATTGCTCTTTTAATTGATGCACTTAACCACGATGCCTCCATCAGCGAATATCTGAGTCCGACAGAGCGTATCCACAACTTCCTGGACCAGCATTTTAACAATACAGAAGAGTAAAAAAATTACCCCTTTCGTATCATGATACATAATACGAAAGGGGTTTGTTTTTTTCAAACTCTTATTAAGGTTTTGTGTCTATATTTTCTTCATCTTGTAGCTTCCGCTTGCTTTTTTATACGCATTGATGATACTTGGTATTCCTACAAGCAAGGACAACAGATATCCTACCAGTAAATCACCGATAAACTCGTCCATAAGATTAACATCATCATATGACAGGTCTTCAAGCACATCACTGAAATCAGTAAATACTTCTGTAAATGACACCTCTACATCATACTTGGCAAATTCATTTACTATCATGTACGACAGAGCCGCCTGGTTAGCAAGATAAATCATTACAAGAGATATGGCAAAAGAAATGATGATTCCTTTTATGTCAAGATTTTTACCTAATATTTCCCAACCTTTCATGGCACAAATCATTGTAGCAGCTCCGGCTATACCTGCAATATAGCCTGCCTGATAAATAATAAACCAAAGAGCCGCTCCAATTAAAGAACCGATTAATGCTCCGATAAAGCCCGGAATCGGTTTGGACTTTCTGTTTACTGTTACCTGTCTGTTCTGCTCTAACTGATACAGAACCTCTTTTGAACAGTTTTCGCAGAGACAATTCATTCCTCCGTTAACTTCATAGAATCCCGGATTACTGCCTCCACAGATTTGACATCCCGTTGCAGCACCCTTGATTTTTAAAAATTGTGTAATTTGGCCTGTAACATATTCTGTCAAAGCCACCATTTTTTTCACGCCCTGAGTCTTCTGATGAATTACCAGACTGAATTCTTTTAATTCAATGGATTTAAGTTTAGAATTCTGCGCTTTCAAATTCAGGAACACCTGATTGATACCCTGTCTGATTGTTTGATCATCAGATTTAAAATAGATTGTAGTAACTACTTCTCCCAAATTCGGTATCTGAAGCGCATCAAAATAAAATCCGTTTACCATACCATAAACTCTGTTACTCTGTCTTGTTACATTCCATCCCTGAAAAGATTTACTAAATGCTCCCACGGTGTTTCTCCTTTCATAGTGTACTCCATGTACACTTTACGTATCAAACTCGCAAACGCTTCGCTCTTTGCTCTTTGCTCGTTAAAAAACTGCACTTCGTGCCATATGCGGTACAGGGCTTGTACCCTGTACCGCTTTAAAGCTAATCCCACCGCCTAAAGACAGTGGGTTATCTTTAGTTTTTTACATTATTTTTTTGCAAATATTGCCTTAAAGGAAATCTTTTTACCTGTATAAAACAGTAATGACTTATAAACCTTGGCTGCAATCCAAAGCAACAGCATGGAACCAACTATTGTAATCAAAAGGGATACAATACCGCCCCATACGGATATGTCTCCAAGTAGCACAGCTCCCGGTGTAACCATTGCTGATGTAAACGGAATAAAGTGGTATGCCATGGATACAAAGCCTTCACCCGATATTATCGCAAACAACACAAAGAAGAAACTGATAATGAGAGGCATAACAAACACAATCTGAACATTACTTGTGTCCTCAGGCTTGGTTACCATGCTTCCTGCAACACCTGCAATAATCAGGTAAAATACAAGACCCGCTATCATCAAAAGCACTGCCAGAATGATAGTGTCCACGCCAAATGCCATTTCACCAAACCAATCCTTAAGGTAATCCATATAAAATGAAAACTTGCTTACATAGCCTTCATACATGGAAGCTGCCAGTTTATCTCCGCCAAATATACCGATAAACAGGGAAACCACCCAGACAGCAAACTGTGCTATTGAAGCTGTAATTACAGCAAGTATCTTTCCGGAAACCAGACCGTAAGGCGTTACACTGACCAGAAGCTGTTCCACAAGCTTGGTGGTTTTTTCAATGCTGACTTCTGCACAAATCTGCTGGCCATACATAAGAATCATGAAGTAAACTACCATTAAAAACACCATTACTACAATAATGGTTACAATTTCTTTTCCTGTATCGATTTCTTCGTCTCCGAAATCAGACACCTGATAGCTGACACCAATAAGTGCCTGTGACAGGGCCTCTTCGGAAAGTCCTGAGCTGCCGTAAACAAACATCTGGAAATAGCCGGACAGGTTCTCGCCCAAAACAACCAGATTATCTGTATCAATAGTGCTGTCTTCTGCAGTAACTATTTCAAGAATAAATCCCTCTTCAGTTTCCTTCTGAACCACCAGCACATAATCAGAATTTGCTTCATTTTCAGTAAGATACTTTTCTGCATCAGTACAGGATTCAAAGGAAATTCCTGATATCTGTTCATCCTCAAACATAGCTGCATATGCTGCATATTCGGGCACTCCCAGACCGGTTTCATCGCAAATGCTGACCTTTTTAATGTTAAATTCTGTTTCCTCGTCCGGTGCAGAGGTAATTACTACCACTGCTCCCACTCCTACAATGAGAAGAAGAGCGAAAATAAATGTAATTACTTTATACTTTGAAGATTTCATCTGACTTTTCAGAGTATAGAGAAAAACCGGAACAAATCCGCTTAATTTATTTTTTTCCACGGCTACCTCCTTCTGATGATATCAATCATCTGCTTAACACTGACAGGATTACCGTTCATAACGATAATTGTTTCATATACCATGGAGACAATCTTTAATACAATTACAGCGGTAACCACCTGCAACACCACTGCAACAACAATGGTAGCTATGGTAGCCTTGCCGATTAATATAGCTCCCGGCAGTATCATAACAGAGGTAAACGGAAATATCATACAAAACCGGACAAAACCGTTAATTCCCACTGTCCACATCATCTCACAGGCAGCCATAGACATAAAGAAACAAATAAGAATCAGAAATGTGTATGCCTTAATTCCCTGCTGTAAATCTTCCATTTTGCTTACGGATGCACCGAAAAGACCTGCAAGAAGTCCATAAATCAGTATTCCAATTGCAATCATCAGAATACAAATAATAATGTTGCCGGCAGAAAGATTACTGATAGCTTCTGTGGACATAAATCCTGAAAGTGCATCAATTGAAGATTTTGTACCATACATTACAGCTGCCACTTTGTTGGATACAAAAGCTGCTACGGCAATAAGTGCAATCTCACCCACTGTAACGGAAAGCATTGCAACTACCTTGCCAAGAACAAGAGCCATTGGTCTGACGGTTGTCATGAGATATTCAACAACACGGTTGGCTTTTTCTTCAACCACCTTGGAAGATACCATGCCGGATGCCATAATAACAACCATATATACCACCATCAGGAAAGCATATACAACATTATAATCCGCATCACTGATGATTTCATGTTCATCAGTTTCAAGATATTCTCCGGAGTCCATATAAGTAAAATCTACTACTTTTCCTACCATTTCCAGAGTAGCCTCATCTGCATCCAGAATCGAAACCTTATACTTTTCAAACCACTTTGTCAGAATATATGCCATGTCCGCTACATCGTCATACTCCACTTCAGACTCCGGATCTCTGTAGAAATCAAACTGATATGTACCTGTTTCCATACTGAGGGACAGTTTCAGAACAATTTCATCAGAATGATTTTCTTCAATTTCCTTGGTGAGAGTATCAATTTTTTTACCGGTTTCCTCAAATATAACCTTGCCATATCCTGTTTCATCCTTAAAGGCTTCACTGTAAGGAATATTTTCCATTCCGGATTCATTAATTACATATACTTTATTTACAGGACTTTCATAGTCCTCATCGGGTTTTTTATCGCGGTTTAGTACAGGAAACACAAGCAATGCCGCCAGAACCATAATCAGGGTTGTGACCTGAAGTGATTTTGAACGAACCGCCTGCATAAAAGTAAAACTGAAGACCTGCGTAAACCCTCTGTACTCAGACTTCTTCATTTACTTCCCCTACCTTTTCTACGAATATCTCATGGAGTGACGGCTCTGTTAATTCAAATTTAACAAGAGGAACATCATCTTTTACAAGCTTATCAAGCAGTTCCTTTGCCTGTGCCTCACTATCCAGTCTTACTTTGATTTCAGAAGGAGTTTTTTCCACAACCTTTAATGACATGGCTTCAATATAAGGCATAATATCTGCATCTGCCTTCAGAAGAAGGTTTACACGTCCGTAGCTTTTCTTTATTTCATTCAGATTACCGCTAAGTACTGTCTTGCCTCTGTTAAGAATAGTAAGATCTGAACAAAATTCTTCAATGGTTGACATCTGATGAGAAGACATAATAATATATTTATCTTTTTCAGCTTCTTCGCGGATAATATCCCTGAACAAATCTGTATTTACCGGATCAAGACCGCTTAAAGGCTCATCCAGCACAATCAACTCCGGATCAGAGATGAGGGTTGCCATTAACTGAACCTTCTGCTGATTTCCTTTGCTGAGCTGCTCTGCTTTAAAAGGCTTTGGTTTTTTCTTGCCTACTGTCTGAGGATAAAAATACTCTGTCAGTTTCAGGCGTTCTGCCCAATACTTGATTCTTTTTACTGCCTCTTTTTTTGGAACCTTTTTCAGGCTGGCAAAATAAAGCATCTGATCCATTAATGTAATTTTAGGATACAGACCTCTTTCCTCTGCCAGGTAGCCGATATTAACCTTTGTGGTAGTAAGCGGCTCTCCGTTAAAAGTGACACTTCCCCCGTCACTTGCCAGCATACCGAGAATAATTCTTATGGATGTAGTCTTTCCTGCACCATTTGTTCCAAGAAGTGCATAGACCCCCGGTTTATCCATCGTAAATGAAAGTCCGTCAACAACTGTCTTGTCGCCATATTTTTTGACAAGCTCTTTAACCTCTAATCCCATCTTTTTCCTCACTTTCTCCGGTTCGCATTATAATCATGGAATTTCCCGGATTCTCTTCTCAGATTGTAGCATCATATATAAAACCACACAAAATACTTATACCACGTTATTAGATTTAAATCAATATTTTTTGACAGAAAGTGTTTTCTATTACATTGCCTCAGAATACTAAGGATGATATAATGTTTGAGAACGCACTCGCGAACGAGGAAAACCGAAGGTTTTTCGAGTTTTGCCTTCGCAGAACACGTATATGATATAATATACAGCAACAGTCAGAAAACAAATTCTAAATGGGGAATTTTATGAAATATCAAAAGGTGATAAAAGGCCGGTTTGTAAGCCGTCCCAACAGATTCATTGCCAAAGTTGAAATTGATGGTGTGGAAGAAACCGTACATGTAAAAAATACCGGACGATGCAGGGAACTGCTCATTCCCGGCTGTACGGTATTTCTTTCCGTTTCCGACAATCCTGCCAGAAAAACCCGATGTGATTTAGTTGCGGTTTTAAAAGAACGTACAGGACAGTCTCCGCTGCTTATTAATATGGATTCCCAGATTCCCAACGATGCCACATATGAATGGTTAAAAAAAGGAATTCTGTTTTCTCCCGGTGCCGAAGTCCGGCGCGAGGTAACCTATGGAAATTCCCGCTTTGATTTCTATATTGAGGATGGAAACCGCAGAATTTTTATGGAGGTCAAAGGAGTAACCCTTGAAAATAACGGAGAAGTTCTGTTTCCGGATGCTCCTACAGAGCGGGGCGTTAAGCATCTGAATGAACTGATTTCCTGTATCAAAGACGGTTATCAGGCTTATCTTTTATTTGTGATACAAATGCAGGGTGTACACATTTTCCGCCCAAATGATAAAATGCATGAAGAATTTGGAAATGCACTGCGCAGAGCCCACAAGGCCGGCGTTCAAATTCTTGCAATGGATTGTGAGGTTACTGCGGACAGTATATCGCTTCACGAAGCGGTTGAGGTTGCCCTGTAAACCGGTTACCGACACTTCGGTTCAAAATAAACATCCACTACCACATACTCTGAAATTGCTCCCTGGTTAATTCTATGATTGTTTTTCTTTTTTTCTCATTCTGACCAGCAGCACCACCGATATTATACCAAGGAGAATCTGCGGAATGGAATACACAAGCAGATAAACGGTTGACTGTGCCATAGCTCCTTCCAGCTTACCATAATCCATACACATGCCCAGTATTGATGCACCGGAATTGTTAATGGCATGGGCAAAAACCGCCGGCCACACGGAGCCTGTTTTTTCTACCAGAAGCTGTAAAAATGCGCCCATGGCCAGACAGCTCAATGTAAATACAAGAAAGCCTGTATAAGGTGCTCCTTTATAACCAAGTCCAAAGCTGTGTCCCTTTACGATGGAAGGGAAGTGCCACACCGACCAGATAATATTGCCTGCAACCAGGGCTCCTACTGTTCCAATCAATCCTTCAAGCTTTGGAAACAAATAGCTTCTCCAGCCTATTTCTTCCCCCAGTGCGCCTACGGAAAATAAAATTCCGCTGATAATACCGGAAACGGGAATCAATGCCAGCGCAGCTCCCGATATTCCCATACTGTCCAAAAAAGATTTTTGAAAGGTCTGAGGCTGAATTAAATATACCAGCAGGTATCCAAGCTCCATATATAACAGGGTTCCTAAAATAGAAACAAGAAACCATATCCATTTTCTGTTTTTCAGACTGATTCCCAGTTTAAGGGAATTTTTTCCGGCTACGCCTGTTTGCTCCTTGGTCAGTTTTATGGTACATAATACTCCAATGGATGGGCAAAGCATACTGAACGTCAGAATTGCATCACACACAGAGCTTCCGTACACTCCTCCCTTTGCAAAATAAAAAAACATGATTCCCCAGACTATACCGAATGTAATCAGAAGGAAAAGAAGCAGTCGTTTTATCTCTGTTTTTTTAGTCATCTTCCCACTCCTTTCTTCCAAATAACCGACAGGACAATCTGTAGGATAAGAAATAAATTCCACCTGCCAGAACCGGAAATAAAATCTGAAGCACCAGCAGCACAATGTAATGCTCTTGCAGATAAGTTATCAGCGAAATAAAATCAATTCTGTCTAAAATCGTCAGGTCTCCGAACAGCATAAAAACGATTCCCAGAAAAAACAGCCCCAGCACAATTGAGGTTTTTGCCATAAGTCCTCTTTTGGTTCCCATAGCAAGGAAAAACGGAAGTTCTATAGAGGAAATAATCAGAAAAAAGCCAATCAGAACCGGAAAAAGCGATTGTATGCCGTTTACCATTTTAAGAGCTTCCGGATAAACCATTCCGGCTTTGCAGAGCATAATTTCAATGCATATAAAAGATGTAACCACATAGTACATCAGAAGAAGCATAATATACTTCTCTGCTACATAGCCTTTTCTGCTTATGGGCAGACTTAAATAATACTGTTTCTGCTTTCTTCCATCATCGGCTTTAATAATTGCGGTTTCCAGATTAAATAAAATAATCCCCGGCATAACCACAGCAAACAACAACAATAATGCAGCTATGGATATATCAACGCTTTCCCCATCTGTTACAAATACTCTTAAAGCACATAAAACCTGCAGATGCACCACGCAGATCAGGACATAAATCCTGCCTTTTACCGCAATAAAATCCTTATACAATAATCCTGCCATTTCTTACCCAATCCTCCGTATACCGCCTTTTTTAGATTTCCTGAACCATAACTAAATTTTTCTGCCTTTTTTTCTGTTCATAACCGCCAGTGAACCTAAGTAACTCAGTCCCAGAAATACCAGTCCTGCCAAAAGACAAAAAATTCCGTAGGACTCAATAAAGTTCTTCCCTTTTTTAAGGATTGCACTTTCCATAATTTGATTCAACTGTCCATCACCAATGGACATTATTTTCACTGAAAAGATAATGTACGCAATAACTGCCACCGCAATAAAAGGAAGGCACTGGATTAAATCCGTATGATTTGAACCGATTACATATATAAGAAAAAGCACAACGCCCATATACACAATCAGCACTGCAGCAATAAAGGACAAAACTGACAGAAGTCCTGCAAACCCAAATGTATCGGTTGCCAGAGAAATAAAAAATGCAGCAATAACCGAACCCAGAAAGCTTACTCCTGCAAATATCAGGCAGGAAATATATCTTGCCCCCACTATACCGGAATATTTTACCGGCATGGTAAACAGAAACTTTGAAAAATCTGCTCTATTGTCTTCTTTAAAGCAGTCTGTTACATTTGCGATAAATGCCATAGGCACAGCCAGGCATGCCCAGATTGCAAGCTGATATACTTTAAAAAAGTTTTCCCTGCTCATGTCCCCTGATTTGTCCAGACTATCAATGGCCTTTGCAATGTTTCCATACTTTGTACTCAGGACAAAAAGAACGGAAATAACAATGATTCCCAGTGTTACTGCCGCAAACAGCTTAATGCTTTTTTTCAGGCAGTATAAATCTTTTCTGACTAATCCCTTCATTTTTCCTCCATTATCCCGCAACCCGTCAAAACAAGCCGCAACCTGTTTATTCTTTCTCTGTATTTTCAGCCTGTATAGCTTCTCCTGAGCTGCGGCTTACATAGAAAATCATGATTTCTTCAAGAGAAGGCTGTTCCATTGTCATATCAGTATATTTTCTCATACATTCCTCCTTGTCTGTCACCAATACCTCGGTACAAAACGAAGAAGGTCTTTTTGCCACAATATATTTCTGATCAATGCATTCCACTTCATGCTTCCTGCATTTTAAAAGACCATGGTTTTCCAGAATCTCATCTTTATTGCCCTGGAGAATAATCCTGCCCTTATTAATAAAAATAACGTTATCTGCAATTCTTTCCAAATCTCCGGTAATATGGGAAGAAAGAAGTATGGAATGGTTTTCCTCCATAACATATTCCTGAAAAATCTGGAGCATTTCATTTCGCACAATCGGGTCCAGACCGCTGGTAGGTTCATCCATTACAAGAAACTCTGCATCATGGGACAGTGCAACTGCTATCTGAAGCTTCATCCTCATTCCTCTGGAAAACTTCCCACATTTTTTCCCTGCCGGCAGTCCAAATCGTTTCAGAAAATTAAAAAATTTCTCTGAATTCCAACCCGAATATACATTTTTCATAATCGTATTGATTTCCTTTGGCGTCAGGAAGTCATGAAAACCCATTTCATCAAAAACCACACCTATTTTTTCTTTAATCTCTATGGCATCTTTGTCCATGGTTTTGCCAAAAACCTTTATGTCTCCCGAATCCTTTTTAATAATATCCAGTATTAACTGAATTGTAGTTGTTTTTCCGGCTCCGTTCTGACCAATAAATCCGCAGATACATCCTTTCGGTACCGTAATACTGACATTATCCAGTTTGAAATCACCGTAATCCTTTGTTACATTTTTCAGCTCAAGTACATTGTTTGTTGTTTCACCGTTCATTTCTGTCCTCCCCTTTTTGGTAATTGCCCGCAACAACTCTTTCCTCATATAGCAGTTTTAATATTTCTGTCAGTTCCTCATAGGACAGCTTTGCCAACTCCGCCTTTTTCAGGACTTCATCAAAAAGAGTTTCTATTTCATAAATAATGGTTTCTTTAACAATCGTATGATTAATTGCCTTAACAAAGCTGCCTCTTCCGGTAAAGGTTTCTATATATCCTTCTCTCTCAAGTTCCTCATAAGCACGTTTTGTTGTAATAATGCTGATTCTCAATTCCTTGGCCAGCAGTCTCATAGAAGGCAGGGCGTCTCCTTCCTGAAGTACCCCACTCATAATCATCATTTTAATTTGTTCCTCTATTTGTTCATAAATAGGATTGTCCGAATTATTTGAAATAATAATATCCATCCAAGACCCCCAACAATATTGTGTATATACAATATATACAATTCTTTATGGTATGTCAATAGGAAATTTCGTTTTTTACCAAAGAACAAGAAGTGACCCCAAAATGGCAAAAGTGGTCAAAAAAAGAGTCTATGCAACCGGAACATAATCCGGCTACATAGACTCTGATATATCTGCTCTACTACATCCGATTAATTGATAACTCTTTTAATGGCAGCACTGGTAATACTGGAACTCATAGTGCTTCCGGTATAGGCCTTTACTGCATAGTAATACGTGGTTCCGCTTACTGCCGTTGTATCTGTATAACTGACCGTGCTTCCGGATGATATGGTCTTTATTTTTGACCAGGTTCCGTTGGCTCCGGTTTTCCGATAAACGTAATAACCATTTGCTCCTGTAATTTTACTCCAGCTTACTTTCACACCTGTTGCTGCGTTCTGCACTGTCGGCTTCTGACTCTTAAGGTATAAAACTGCGGCACTTGTAATACTGGAACTCATGGTGCTTCCGCTGTATGCCTTTACAGCATAGTAATAGGTTGTTCCACTTACTGCCGTTGTATCTGTATAGCTGACCGTGCTTCCGGATGATATGGTCTTTATTTTCGACCAGGTTCCGCCTGCTCCGGTTTTGCGGTATACATAGTAACCGGTTGCTTTTGTTACCTTACTCCAGCTTACCTTGACTCCGGTTGTTGCATTCTGCACTGTCGGCTTATGACTCTTAAGGTATAATGCCGCGGCACTTGTAATGCTGGAACTCATGGTACTTCCGCTGTATGACTTTACAGCATAGTAATAGGTTGTTCCGCTTACTGCCGTTGTATCCGTGTAGCTCAGGGTGCCGGCTCCCGTCACCGTTTTGATTTTCGACCAGGTTCCGCTTGCTCCTGTTTTCCGATAAACGTAATAACCATTTGCTCCTGTAATTTTACTCCAGCTTACCTTCACTCCGGTTGTTGCGTTCTGCACTGTCGGTTTCTGACTCTTCAGATACAAAACTGCAGAACTGGTCATACTGGAACTTTTTATGCTGCCACTATATGCCTTTACCGCATAATAATAGATATTCCCACTGACCACTGTAGTATCGGTATAACTTAATGTGTTTACTCCGGAAACCGAATTTACCAGTCCCCATGTACCGGTACTGCCCGTCTTCCGATATACATAATAGCCGTCTGCCCCGTCCGATTTTGACCATTTAACATTGACACCATTTGATGTATTAGTCGGCGTGCTGACCTGCGGAACCGCAAGCGTTACCGGGGTCGGGGTCGGCGTATTTGTCGGGGTCGGCGTATTTGTCGGGGTCGGCGTATTTGTCGGCGTCGGTGTGCTTGTCGGCACTGCCGTTGGTGTGTTTGTAGGTGCCGGTGTATTCGTCGGTGTGTTTGTAGGCACTGCTGTTGGCGTGCTTGTCGGAACCGGGGTCGGCGTATTCGTCGGCACTGCTGTTGGCGTGCTTGTCGGAACCGGGGTCGGCATGCTTGTCGGCGTCGGCGTTACCGTCACATCCGGAAGTGTCAGACAGTATTCGTAGGTGAATGTAGTTCCATAAGCATTTGGTATTATTGCCGTATAACCGTTACTATCACCTCTGACTCCTTCTACACCACCGGAATCATGAACTGCAAGCATAGCTTCCGTAGTAAGATTATACCACATATGCTGATAGGTAGTAATTGTCTGATCATCCCATGTTACGTCAGTTTCATACCAGTCATCATTTGCATTACTGTTTCCGTTATCCAGATAAACAATATTCCATGCATGATTGATAGCATCACTTACCACAATTGTTGATTTAATACCGCACTGCTTTAAAAGGTAAGAATAGCACCTGGAATAGCCGTCACAAACTGCCAGTTTTTCCACAATGGCATTGTAGGCAGTGTGCTGCATATAACCGGTTCCTGAAAGAGATGCGGTGTCATATTCGATTTCAGCAATCATCTTATCGTGAATTTCCAGCGCAATTTTTGCCTGTGAATTGTTTTTGTTAATATCGGACAGGAACTCCTCAACAGCTTTATCAAAAGTTGTCTTCGCCGTCTCCCACTGGCTTTCATCCGTAATTGTAGGATTAATAAATGCTACTTCAGTAACATACTTTATGCCATCGAAGGGGGAATAATAGTATGAAACTGATCCGTCATACCAGAAAATTTCCGGATGATCATACAGCAAAGCTCTTGTGGCCATGGAAACTTCCGTTGAAACTGCTCCATACGACAGATCAAGTTCCACATAGGTTGTATCAATATCCTGTGCAGAAATATAAAGTGCACGATATAATTCCTTTTGTGCCTCACTGAGATAATAATATGCAGTACCGGTATCTCCGGCATCTGTTGAAGCATTATAGTTTCGGATGGAAGTATGCTCAATTCCTTCTGTTTCCTCTATTCCCACAGGTTCCGGAATTTCATAGGAATCTCCGATTATCAGGCTGATTGTTTCAGAATTATCCGGGTCCGAACCGGAAATGTCGTTTACATTCACGACAGATACCATATCAATAATTTCATTTTCTGACTGATTATCGAAACCGGTATTTTCAGAAGCCGAAGCAACACTTAAAATGTTTACCAGCATTACAGTAGCCAGAATGATTGAAAGTTTTCTCTTCATGTGCTCCTCCTTTGTAAATATCAGTGTTATTCGAATTATATTACAATTTATGATTAATCCGAAGTCTGTAAAACCACTTTATAATATACAATTATACAAAATAGAAAAAAGGTTGTAAACCCGAAACTTCCCTGAAGGATGAACAATACGGTATATAATTTGCCGCATTACATATAATAACAGAAAGAATTAATAAATTTACAGCATCAATTATAAACAGTAAATTGTAATATAGGAGCAATAATGGAACAGTCTCAGAAAGCAAAATCAGTATACCGTGTTTCCATCTGGAGCATGATAATCAACGGTGTTCTGGTTATTATAAAAATTTTCGCAGGTATATTCGGACATTCCAAGGCTCTTATTTCCGATGCAATTCACTCCGCCTCGGATGTTCTCAGCACCATCGTTGTAATGATTGGTTACAAAATCTCCTGCAAAAGGGAGGATTCCTCCCACCCCTATGGTCATGAGCGCATGGAATGTGTAGCAGCAGTAATCCTTGCCACCATGCTGGCAATAACCGGCGGACTTATGGGGTATAACGGAATTATGGATATCGTCCGCAAAACCTATCTGTCCTTTTCCATGCCGGGGCGCTTCACCATATATGCTGCCATACTCAGCATCATAGTTAAGGAAGTAATGTACTGGGCAACAAGACATGTGGCAAAAAAGGTTAATTCAGATGCGGTTATGGCGGACGCATGGCATCATCGTTCCGATGCGCTCTCATCCATCGGTTCCCTGATTGGTGTTCTTCTTGCCCGTAACGGTCTTCCCGTTGCAGACCCGGTTGCCTCCATTGTTATCTGCCTGTTTATCTTAAAGGTTTCTTATGATATCTATGCTGATGCTTTCAAAAAAATGGTAGACCATTCCTGTGATGATGAAACCGTAGAAAAAATCAGAACCGAGATTCTGAAAGAGGAAGGCGCAAAAAGCGTTCATTCCATAAAAACCAGAATGTTCGGTTCAAAAATTTACGTAGATATTGAATTATATGTAGATGGTGACATGACACTTACTGCGGCTCATAAGATTGCAGAAAACGTTCATGACCGTCTGGAAAACACCTTTACCGACATCAAGCACTGCATGATTCATGTAGAACCTGCGCAGGAAGCACAGGAAAACAACTACCATATCAGCCATATCGCCGGTCAGGAAAGCCTTCAAAATACTAATCAAGAAGATTCTCAGGATAATAATCAGAATGAACCGGAAAATAATAATTAATCAGTTCTGCTCACTGTACCATCGGATGCTACATGGGCATTAACGGAATATTTATTTAAAATATCAAAAACCGTAGAGGTGGTCACATCCTTTGTATAATAAAGGTATGACTGACACGGCGTAATTTTAAATGAAAAACTATTATCCCGCTCCAATGTAAGTGTTACAACCATGGTATCCGATGTGTAATTACTGAAAAGAAAATTACCAAGACCATAGAAAATAACTCCGTCACCATAATACTCAATGCCCTGAAGCACATGGGCATGGTGTCCGATAATCACATCTGCCCCCGCATCAATACAGGCATGAGCAAAAGCGGTCTGATCTTTCGTGTGCTGATTATCCTTTTCTGTGCCGAAATGTAACATAACCACAACAAGATCATTGGTTTCCGATGCTGTTTTAATATTATCAAGCATGGTCGTATAGGTGTCCGACCATGTATATAATCCGTTCATTCCGGGTTCATCACCGGATACAATCCATTCAACTCTGGTAATGATGTTATTTGAAGCAAAAAAAGCAATGGACTTGTCGCCCACATTCATAACCTTTGCCTCGGTGGCATCCTGATAATTAAAGCCGCCACCCACATAAGTGATGCCCATTTCCTTAAGTCCGTTCAAAGTGTCAATAAAGCCCTGTTCTCCATAGTCAAACATATGATTATTTGCAACGCCGGCTACATCAATTCCCAATTCTCCAAACATAAACTCATTCTTTGTATCGCACTGTTCAATCCATGTCTGAAAATCAGCCTTATTACTGTCATCGATATCTGTACTGCAATACTCATGGTTAGCAACCATAATATCACTGTTCTGAAAAATATCCAGCACATTTTGAGAAACAACTCCTGTAATTCCACCTGCATTAGTATAGTTTGCATACATCTGGTCGCTGGTAAAAACATCTCCCACAAAGGAAATGGTAACAGGCTCAAGGGGCTTGATTTCTACCTGCGGAGTTTGCGTTACCCCCGGAGTAACCTCCTGCAGATTACCAGCCTGATCCATGGCTTCACTGGTTGGTCTTGGCGTCATGGAAGACAAGTCAAGAACAGGCTTTGCAGGTTCTGCTTTTTTTGTGCCGCAGCCTGTAACGAATAAAATAAGAATCAGCAGCAGAATGCCGCAGGCTTTTTTTCCTGAGGTTATCTTCATAAAGTTCCCCCTTGTAAAATAATTCTCATGTTTATATCTAAAAAACTTGGTCTTTTTTGAACTACTCCTCATTGCTCTTATCGAAATTTCCCAGCTTGGTCAACGGCCAGATTCTGCATACTGCATGGCCTTTTATCTGATCCGATGAAAAAGCTCCTAAAAGACGGCTGTCCTTGGAATTATGCCGGTTGTCACCCATACAGAAATATTCGTCTTCTCCCAAAGTATAGGAACCGTCCTCGTTATTAGGATACATAATTACCTTACTGCGTATCTCACCTGAGAAATATCCATATTTGTCTTCAAGGATGTAGGATTCGTCTGAATCCGCAGGAGTGATATGAATCTTTTCGTCTTCATCAATATAGATGGTTTCTCCCGGCAGTGCTATTACTCTCTTGATATAAAGAGTGTCCTGACCTTCATAAGGCAATATTATTACAACATCAAAGCGCTCCGGCTCATAATTGACTTTATTTGCCCATACCACCTGGTGATTTTCCAGTGTATCGTTCATGGAATCCCCGTCAACGATAATAGGCTGTCCGATATAATTTTTAATTATCAGTGCTACACAAAGGGCACCGGCTGTAAATGCAACCAGCTCAAGAACATTCTGCAGAGTGGATTTTTCCTGCTCCTTGCGTCTTTTTTCCTCTTTCTTTGCGGCGCGCCTTGCTTTCCACCGCTCAAAGCCGCTGCATTCCCCTCCAAGCTCCGCTCCATTCACCGGACTGCTTCCCTCCGAAGCTTCAGCGGCACCTGATTCTGCCGGCTTCTCTAAAACATCACTTTCTTTATCATTATCTTCGCTCATGTTTCCTCCACTAGGCACTTCGTCAAAGCCAATCTCTCAAATTTCTGAACTTTCTTCTCCAACCGCTACTGTATTTTACATCATATATCCCATAAAGTAAAGCAAAACCGCATACTCTACGCCCCTTATTTACATTTTTACATTTAGGAAAATCCGGGTTCCGGCATTCTCCCCCTTTATTTTCCTTTCAGGCTGCCGCCTTGTTTCATTATATCAAAAGCACCCTTGAATTTCCACTCTTAAAAAGGTCATACAGACTCCTTCTGGTTTTTCCAGTCAAATAAATAATAACCTAAATCTGTATGATATAGGTTGACAAAAGGGATTTTCAGTGTTACAATACCAAAAATTGTAAATCCCATGAGGGAGTAGCAAGCGTACTGCGTAGCAAGTCAACATACTGACCTGATGGTCTGGCTTGTTTTAAATTGCGAGACTCATGTATCGGCTGATGCTGTACATGGAGTCTGTTTTTTTGGAATTTCCGGATATGGCAACTGCCGTATCCGTTTTTTTTGCCGTGTCATAACATGGTATCTGTCTGAATAAATTTTTTGAGTAAGCGGTAATCTATAGGAATGCTTCCAACACCGCTTTAGCATTGAGGATGATTATGCAGTGGAGTTTTATTTTCTTTTTTAACAGTGTTCTGCTTGGTGTTGGTCTTGCAATGGATGCCTTCTCGGTTTCTCTTGCAAACGGTCTTAACGATTCCGGGATGCGCAAACGAAAAATGTGCATAATTGCAGGTGTTTTTGCTTTCTTTCAGGCACTAATGCCAATGATTGGATGGATATGTGTACACACTATCGTACAAAAATTTAAAGCATTTGAAAAATTTATCCCTTGGATTGCTCTTATTCTCTTATCATATATCGGCATCAAAATGCTTCTTGACGGTATTCACAGTGAAGCGGAAGAAACCGAAAAAACCGAGCTGACTGCAGCCACTCTCATAGTCCAGGGCATAGCAACTTCCATTGACGCCCTGTCAGTAGGCTTTACTATTTCCGAATACGGACTGATTATGGCCCTTGTTTGTGCCATTATTATTGCCGTTGTTACCTTTATCATCTGTATAGGTGGATTGCTTCTCGGGAAAAAATTTGGAACCAGATTGTCTAACAGAGCAACCGTTCTGGGTGGTATTATCTTAATTTTAATCGGACTGGAAATATTCATTACCGGAATTTTCTGATTATAGATATTTTGGAGCATATTCCTCTTCGTCAATACAAGTGAACGGAGGATAAACATGAAACCCTCACAACAACTCAAAGAACGTGCACGCATGTTAAAAAAAGAAATTCCTGCACTGTTTTTGGCATTAAAAGCAAAAGACACCCCAATGTCAGCCAAAATACTGGCTGCAATTACGGTAGCCTATGCCCTTTCTCCCATTGATTTTATTCCGGATTTTATTCCTGTTCTTGGATATTTAGACGATGTAATACTGTTACCGGCATTAATTGCCTGCACCGTCAAACTTATTCCTTCTAATATTCTGACCCGGTGCAGGGCACAGGCGGAAGGCATGTGGAGTAACGGGAAACCTAAAAAATGGTATTTTGCAATTCCGGTTGTTATTTTCTGGATTATTCTTGTTATGGTAATTCTTAAGATTATTTTGTAATTTATCGTTGTATCATTGAAAAAATGAAGCGGACAGATACGTAAGATGCCCATTATCAGGGAAAATCACTAAACTCTGTCCGCTTTTTAATTTCTTTTTACAAGGTTATTTACTGTATTTCCGGTCCACAATTATAATCTTGCCACACCGGATTCTCTTGCAGCCTTTGCCACAGCTGTTGATACAGCTTCTTTTACACGAGGGTCAAAGGCAGCAGGAATAATATAATCCTCATTCAGTTCTTCATCAGAAATCAGATTGGCAAGAGCCAGAGCTGCCGCAATCTTCATTTCTTCATTAATATCCCTGGCACGAACATCAAATGCACCTCTGAAAAGTGCAGGGAATACAAGCACATTATTTATCTGGTTAGGGAAATCGCTGCGTCCGGTAGATACTACTTTTGCTCCGCCCGCCTTTGCATCATCCGGAAAAATTTCCGGTGTAGGGTTAGCACAGGCAAATACAACAGCATCCCGGTTCATGGTGCGAACCATCTCTGTGGTTAATGCCCCGGGAGCGGATACTCCGATGAACACATCGGCACCCACAATTACATCCTTAAGTGAGCCTGTTTTTTTCTCAAGGTTTGTAAGCTTTGCCATTTCCTCTTTGTATGGATTCATGCCTTCGGCACGTCCTTCATATATGGCACCCTTACGATCACACATGATTACTTTTTTAATGCCATATGATAACAACAGCTTTGTAATGGCAGTGGCCGCTGCACCTGCACCATTTACTACAACCTGTATTTCTTCTTTGGTTTTTCCCACAACCTTCAGTGCATTAATCAGACCTGCAAGTGTGATGATTGCAGTTCCGTGCTGGTCATCATGGAAAATAGGAATGTCGCACTTCTCTTTCAGCTTCTTCTCGATTTCAAAGCATCTTGGTGCCGCAATATCCTCAAGATTGATACCGCCGCATGAGCCGGAAATCAGGTACACTGTGTTTACAATTTCATCTACGTCCTTAGATTTAATACAAATTGGGAAAGCATCCACATCACCGAATGCTTTGAAAAGTACACACTTTCCTTCCATAACAGGCATGCCTGCTTCCGGACCAATGTCTCCAAGTCCAAGTACTGCTGTACCGTCTGTTACTACCAGACAGGTATTCCAACGACGGGTTAAATCATAACTTTTTTCTACATCCTTTTGTATTTCAAGACAGGGCTGGGCAACTCCCGGTGTGTATGCCAGAGACAAATCCTCCTTGGTTGCAACCGGCACACGGCTTATTACTTCCAGTTTTCCCCTCCACTGTTCATGTCTCTTTAGTGATTCTTCCGCATAATTCATATCTCTATCCTCCATTCCGGCGTTTAACTTTAGGAAAACCAAACACATCCGGCTTTTCCTTTGTTATACGCATTTCAGAATATAATTTATTTTGGGATAATGATTATACAAAACCAATCCCCAACTATATAAGATACCTTAATTCGAAGAAAACGTCAAGATAAGGAAACTATATGGCGAAAAAAATACCGACACATAAAAACCCCCCTTACCATTTTTCAAGTAAGGAGGGTAAATATCATGTACATTGTCAGGTGACATTTCATCATCTGAGAATTTTTTCATATTAGTGTGATTAGTTGAAGTATCTCTTAAGTAAACCTTCAAATGCCTTGCCGTGTCTAGCCTCATCACGAGCCATTTCATGTACTGTGTCATGAATTGCATCCAGACCCTGCTCTTTTGCTTTCTTTGCAAGCTCAAACTTACCAAGTGTAGCACCGTTTTCAGCATCAACTCTCATTTCAAGGTTCTTCTTTGTAGAGTCGGTTACAACTTCACCGAGAAGCTCTGCAAACTTAGCAGCATGCTCTGCTTCTTCATAAGCAGCCTTTTCCCAATATAAACCGATTTCCGGATAGCCTTCACGATGTGCAACTCTTGCCATTGCCAGATACATACCAACTTCGGAGCATTCTCCTTCAAAGTTTGCACGAAGATCCATCTTAATATCCTCACTGACTTCCTTTGCAACACCTACAACATGCTCTGCTGCCCAAACCTTCTTTTCTTCATCAAGCTTATTAAATTTTTCTCCCGAAACTTTACATACAGGACAGAATTCAGGAGGGTTGTCTCCTTCATGAACATAACCGCATACCGGACATACATATTTTGCCATAACAATAGTCTCCTTTGAACTTAGATTTTTTGATAATAATTAACTGCTATCATTAAATCAGTAATTATTACTGATATTGTAATACATATCTTTATTAATTGCAAGGCTTTTCTACAATTTTTTGCGTTTTTACACAATCTTCACAAATTCCATAGAATTGTATAGTGTGACCCTGGATTTCTCCGTTATAAACTTTTTCCGCCAATGTGTTCAGATTTGACATGTACAATAAATCCAAATCAATAAGTGAATGACACATTTTGCAGAAGAAATGACTGTGGGGTTCAGCATTCCAATCATACCTTTCAATGCCGTCTCCACAGGAAATTTTTTGAATTTCACCCAATTCCGTCAACAAGCTCAGATTTCTGTAGACAGTCCCCAGACTGATTCTGGTACAGACCTGTCTCACATTATCATAAACAGTTTCTGCCGTCGGATGACAAGAGGTGCTTTTCAGATAGCTTTTTATCAATTCCCGCTGAGCTGAATACTTTACCATACTCACCGCCTTTAAATCAGTAATTATTATCATTTTTATTCTATCTTAATAAGTCTCTTCTGTCAATACACTTTTATATGATTATACAAGGAGCGTTATTTATATTCTCTAATTCTTATTCAGGATAAAACCGCACACGATACCTAAGCAGTGTACTGAAAATCTCTGACACAAACATCCATATTATGGATCCGGGAATACACCGCCTGTCTGTCTTAAATTTATCTTGCACCGACCTTAAAAATATTCTATTATTAATATGTTAGGTTGCAAAATTCAAACAGAAATAACGGAGAACAAAACATGAGCAGAAAAATATCAGAACTGAATATTGCACTGTCAAAAGACTATCTTGAGCCCTCCCTCCATGCCACGGCACATATTATTGTTCCTGACAATCTTCCTATAAAGATTTCGGTAATGGGAGTACGAACCATAATAAATGTAGGAGAATTCTGCATAATTCCTCCGGGATGTGTTTTTGCCATTCACTCTTCTCCGGAACGATATTGTCTGGACTTCGATTTTTCTGTAATCAGTTCCAATCCGGAATTTACAATTCTCATACCTATAATAACAAAACCCTGCGTTTACCATCCGGTAAACACAGAGTCGGGTTTTAACGAAGGTTACACAACATGGTACACGCAGTATTTTCAGGGCAATTCCGCTTCCGTAGCCGCAGACACCACTTTACAGACTGCACATCAGTCATATTCCAGGGTATATCCGGTAACTCAGTCATATGCTGCCCCACAACCGGCATATCATGGATATCCGGCTCCTTCTGCCAACAATATTCGCAGATTTCACATTTCTCCGATTGACATTATAAAGGAACTGATAAATGCTCTCCGTGAAAACTCTCTGTATTTCCCGGATTCACTTGCAGTAGCCAGATTATTTGAGTTGTACTCCATGCTGGGCGAAGAAATTATTGCAAACGGATTTCATGGCAGGCATGAAACCATCGCCACACCTGCCATTTTAGAAAAACTTGCCGCTTCAATACGCTATATCACATCAAATTATAATTCAGAAATCAATCTGGATGCCGTAGCTGAAACTGCCGGCTATTCACGCACCCATTATTCTAAATCCTTTAAAGAATTCTATGGAATTTCTTTCTATGACTATCTATTACAGGTAAGGGTAAACACTGCAGCAAAATTATTAACCGAAACCTCCATAAGTATTTCCGGTATAATGGAGGCTGCCGGTTTTTCAAGCAGTTCTACATTTAACAGGGTTTTCAAGCAGGAAACCGGTTACTCACCCCGTGAATACCGAAACCTGTTCTGTGCAGAAAATCCGTAGACAGTATCGCATGCAAAATAGAAAAAATTATGCCATGGATTGCTATGTACCGAAACGCAGGCAAACCATCCATTGTCTAAAACCAGTGGGATTGCGGAATTATTTCACATGTTTCTGTCTTTTATCGGTTTTTAAAGCAAAATATGTGCCTGTGCTTTGAAAAACCTGTACAAGTAGTATCAAAAAAAATACCGCAAATATCATAACAATATTCTGATATCTGTAATAACCGTAATTAATTGCAATTTTTCCCAAACCGCCTCCGCCGATTATTCCACTCATTGCCGAATAGCCCAGAATGGTAGTCACTGCAATGGCAGCATTTGAAAGCAGGGAAGGCAGGCTTTCCGGAAGCATTACCTTTATAATAATCTGAAACGGAGTTGCTCCCATGCTCTGTGCCGTTTCTACTATATTGGGATTAAGCTCTCTCAAACTTCCTTCTACCAGTCTGGCAATAAACGGAAAGGCGGCAACCACCAGGGGAACAATTGATGCCGTTGTTCCTACCACTGTTCCCACAATCAGTCTTGTCAGCGGAAAAACAAGAATCATTAAAATCAAAAACGGTACGGAGCGTAGCAGGTTAATTACAATGTTCAACACATTCAGCACGAATCGCGGTACCTTCAGAATTTTCCCATCTTCCCCTGCTACCAACAGCACCCCTAACGGAAGTCCGATGAGAATTGCAAAAAATGTTGAAAGCAGAGTTACATACACGGTTTCCCAGATAGCAAGCGGGAATTCCTCCTTCACAATATCCATAGCCCGGACAAACTCCTCTGATGTAAAAAATGAACTAATCAACATTCTCAGTCACCTCCTCCACGGTTATTTCCGGAAAGTTTCTTAAATACTCAATCGCATCTTCTGCCTCTTTTCGGCCTCCCGGAATGCCAAGCAGCATGTTTCCATATGCCTTTTCTCCGATACTTCGTGTGGATGCAGAAATAATGCTGGCATATATATGCCTGTCTATTGCCATCTGAGCAATGAGAGGGGTATTGGTCGCCATTGCTCCGTTAAATGCAACACGTACAAGTGTGCCCCGGTTCTTTAAAAGTGCCGACTCCTCATATCCCTCAGGATAAACAAGCCTTCTGGCAGCCTGGGACTTTGGAGCTGCAAATACCTGACTGACCGGTCCCTCTTCTGCCACCCGGCCGTTATCCAGAATTGCAACCCTTGTACATATTTCTTCAATTACACTCATCTGATGGGTGATAACAATAACCGTCAGTCCAAGCTTGTCATGAATGTCACGAATAAGTGAGAGAATAGAATGGGTTGTCTGCGGATCAAGGGCACTGGTGGCCTCATCACAAAGCAGTATTTTGGGATGTGTGGCAAGTGCACGGGCTATGGCAACCCTCTGCTGCTGACCTCCCGAAAGCTGTGCGGGATAACTTTTTAATTTATTTTCAAGTCCCACCAGACTCAGAAGTTCCTCCGCCCTTTTTACAGCGTCCCCTTTTTTTACTCCTGCCAGTTCCAATGGAAAACTGACATTTTTCAGGCAGTTCCGTTGCATCAGAAGATTAAACCCCTGAAAAATCATGGTAATGCTCTGTCTTTTCTCCCGAAGCTGTGCCTCAGTCAGTTTGCCCATATCCTCACCATCTATGATGACGCTGCCGGATGTAGGGCGCTCAAGCATATTAATACACCTGACCAGCGTGCTTTTTCCTGCACCGCTCATGCCTATAATTCCATATATTTCTCCATCCGGTATAGTAAGAGATATGTTTTTAAGAGCCTCCACTTTCCCACTCTGAGCAGGGAATGTTTTGGATAAGTTCTTAATTTCAATCATGTTTTCTCCTAACCGAAAAAACGCCGGGTTGTAAACAACATCCGGCGAATTTTTCCACGCTGCATTTATTTATTTCTTAATTGCATCCAGTGAGGACTGTTTTCCTCCGTAGAGACCCATTGGTTCTACATGAATAACTGCTACCGATACAATATGTGTTCCGTTCTGCTCATTAAAATCATCAAGATAAGGAACATGCTGGAAGTAGTTTGCATCAACTTCGCCACTTTCTACTACATTGTTTGGCTGAACATAATCAGTAAACTCTTTAATTTCAAGTGTTATGTTTTTCTCTGCCAGAATACCCTTTGCAATTGCAAGGATTTCTGCATGAGGAGTCGGAGAAGCTGCCACGGTAACGGTCTGTCCGGAAAGTTTATCATAATCTATGGAAGAATCATATCCGTCTCCCGGATTTTCAACTGTGCTTACAACTGCACCGTCATACTCTTTTGCAATAAAGTCCGCAACCTGTTGGCTTTCAAGAGCCGCTACCAGAGCTTTAATTAAATCGTTGTTTTCATTACCTTCTTTTACTGCAAGAATGTTACCGTATGCTGACGAGGAGCCCTCAATTGCAAGAGAATCTTTAACAGGATTTAAATCTGCTTCAATTGCATAGTTGGAATTGATTACTGCGTAATCTACATCCTGTAAAACATTAGGTAACTGTGCTGCTTCAATTTCTTTAAATTCAATGTTATAAGGGTTATCCTCAATATCACGGATTGTTGCAGTGATTCCTGCACCATCCTTTAATTTAATATAACCCTGTTCCTGTAACAGCAGAAGTGCCCTTGCTTCATTGGTTGTATCGTTTGGTACTGCGATTGTGATGGCTTCGTCCTTACCATCCTTTGAGCAGCCTGTAAGGGCTGATAAAATAAAAATAAAACTAAATAAAACAGCTAAAACTTTTTTCATGGTTTTGTAACCTCCCTTGTTTTAAGTTGTCCATATAATACAACGGAAGTTTTCTTTTGTCCAATACCATAAAAATATAATTGGTTATAGCCACAGACTATAGCGACACTTATTGTTATTTTGCCAATATATAGTCAGCCACAGCATCAGGTGTGTCCACAGCCGCAATGGCACCATAGGAATCCAGTTCCTCCTTGGTGCCAAAGCCATAGGTGACACCCAGTGTTTTAATTCCAAAGGCACCGGCACCCTCTACATCATAGTATCTGTCACCTATCATAAGCACCTGAGTATCATCCAAAACCAAGCTATGCCCGCCAAGAGGCACTCCACCCATCTCCAGGGCATATGCAAGGACCTCCTGTTTAGTATTCCTCTTCAGGTCTGTGGTCGCACCGCAGATTCCGTCAAAATATTTTGCAAAACCAAAATACTCCGCAATTCTTTTGGCAAAGTGCTCCGGTTTGGAGGTTGCCATATAAATTTTTTTATTCTCGGCTTTCAGTCTTGCCAGCATCTCCGGCACCCTGTCATAAACACGGTTTTCCATCCAGCCTGTCTCGTTATACCTTTCCCGATATAGTTTTACCGCCTTTTCAATATCATCTCCCTGAAAATAATCACGAAAAGATACAGATAAAGGCGGTCCGATATATTTTAGCAGAGTGCTTAAATCGTCACACTCCACTCCCATCTTTTCCAATGCATATGCAATGCTTTTGGTAATCCCTTCACTGGAATCCGTCAAGGTTCCGTCTAAATCAAAAAACAGGATATCGTACATATTTTTTCCTCCGTATACAGCGGGTATGAGCAGAACAATACAACTCATTCCTGCCCGTATTCGTCCTTGTGAATTTCGCATGAGTATACCATACTTTTTAATGGTTGTAAACCGAATTTTTCGAGTCAAACCAGCAAATGCCGCAGAAACTCCTCCTTCTGTTCCTGCATGCCGCATACCGCCGTCAATTTTTCCTCAACCTTTCCCGGCACCCAGGTTTTTTTTCCGTTGTAATACATGTTCACGGTTTTCCAGAATTTTTCCGGATAGATAAGCTGGGCATAGAGCACATTTCGTTCTCTGTCATCCAGCAGATTTGCTCTGCAGTAGCCTTCCATAATATCATCCATGAGAGATATATCCCAGCTGTTCTTCTCTCCGCATTTCCTCATGAAATGATATAAATCATGTACCTTGGGACCGATTTTGGCTCTGTCAAAATTCACAATTGCAGTCATATCTTCATTTATAATTACATTATGACCTGTGAGGGCTCCATGGAAAACGCCCCCTCCTGTAACTGCATCCCGAAGCAGGGAAACATCATAATCCTTGTTCAGATATTCTGCTGCACCGTAGGCCTGCTCCACATAAACCGGCAGCTGTTTTTCCATCCAGGATTCAAACTCATTTTTCTGTTTCTGCTTTCTCAAATATGTAATTATTCTCCGCATTTCCCCGGTACGGCGATTAAATTTTTCAGCTACTGTCTGAGCAATGTACGGAACCCCTTCTGTCTCAATATTCCACATGGTACGATGAAGCCACCCCAGGGTTTCTGCTGTTTTAAGAACCGAATCTCTGTTGGTTAATTCACACTCATCTCCCTGATACCATTTTCTCAAAATGTAGGTTTCCCCATAATTTCCTTCTGATACATATTTGTCTTCTTTATTTTTCACAGCACAATCTACATTTTCAAATCCGTTTTCGACTACTACAGCTTTAATTTTTTCTTCAAATATGGCCCTTCCTTCTTTTAACGGCCGCTGTCTCAGCATGAAAAAGCCCTGCTCCGTTTCCAGATACAAGGCTCCTCCAAACTTAAACATTTGTCTTATCTCAAGTGAATACTGTTCAAGCACCATATTAAATTTTTCGTCAACTCCCATATGTACCCTCCGTTTCGAGAATGTAGTTTTTTAAAGCACCTGCTACTCCACGGGAAGCATCCCCCTGCAACAACTACTGGTACATTATATGAAAGTCAGGAAAAATCATTCCAAGCATACACGGGAATCATAAGGTTCCCATATTATTTTACTTATATTTTTTTGCAAGCTCCGTCAGCCTGTCCTTAGTGTTCAATTCAGGATTATCAATAACCCTGTCCAAGAGCAGATTTAACACTCTGCCCATTTCCGGCCCGGGAGCAATTCCAAGCCCAGACAAATCCCTGCCATTTACAGCAAGACTTTTAAGACTTACACACTGCTGTTTCTCGTGAATTTCACTACACAGCTTTTTCATCCGTTCAATCTGTTCCAGGCTCCTGTCAAGACAATACGGTGCCTGAGCAAAGGCGTCAGCATACTGTACCGGAATCAGCAGGCGAAGTGCATCCACGCCGATTTTTCCTGCCAGCCTTCTGGCATCCGGACTGCCCGGTTCCCATTTATGACGGAAACGGTCATCATGGTGCAGAATCAACACCTTTACCATTGCTATGGTCTCATTATCATATTTCAGCCTGTGCAAAATTCCGGCTGCCATTTCAGATGAAAGCTTCTGATGTCCGTAAAAATGTGCTTTCCCGTCTTTAAAGCTCTTAGTGGATGGCTTACCAACATCATGTAAAAGCATGGTGAGACAGAGAATCTGCTTTTCCTTTTGGGAAAATTCCTCCAATACATATTCTCCCGGATAAATTTTTTTCAGAATTTCTGAAGAAGACTCAGTAAGAGGCAGGGTCACTTTTCTGTCAATCTTCCCGCCAATCTTCCCGTTGCTCTTTCCGTCGTCCTTTCCGTAGTCTTTCTCGTCACAATGCATTCCCGCAAGTCGCTGGATTGCTTTGATACTAACGATGGTATGGTCTGCAACGTTATATATATGATGGTCATTTTCCTGACCGGTTTTCGTCATTACATTCCACTCCGGAAAAACCACATCGGTAATTCCGGCTTCAACAGCCAGCTGTATTTTCTCAGGGTAAGGTCCCATTATCATTTTCTGAAGCTCAACCCTGATTCTTTCCGCACTGATATCCGCAAGATTTTTTGTGAATACGCGCATTGCAGCAAATGTTTCCTCTTCCACATCAAATCCAAGCTCAGCTGCGAAACGTACAGCTCTCATGATTCTCAGAGCATCTTCCTTAAAACGCTCCATTGGGTTACCCACTGCTCTGATAATCCCATTACTTAAATCATCTGTGCCGCCAAAAAGATCCACAAGGCCTGCCCTGTCATTGTATGCCATGGCATTAATTGTAAAATCTCTTCTTAGCAGATCATCACCAAGATTTCTTGTAAAAGTAACCTCACTTGGATGTCTGTGGTCTTCATATTTTCCATCAACACGGTATGTAGTAACCTCAAAGCCCTCTTTGTCAATAAGAACAGTTACCGTGCCATGTTCAATGCCCGTGTCCACGGTTCTTCTAAACAGCTTCTTTACCTCTTCCGGCGAAGCATTAGTGGTAATGTCCCAGTCCTTGGGAACTCTGCCCAGAATACTGTCCCTGACACATCCGCCGACGGCATATCCCTCAAAGCCCGCCGTCTCCAACACGTCGATTATAAAACTTACTTTTTCAGGCATATTAATTTTCACGGCGGACCTCCTTAAAATCACTAATAAAAACAATACTATTTCTTTGGTTTCTTGTCAAGAGAAGAAACTTTTCCCCGCTCCCGGTTACTGTCAAAGAATCGTTGGCCACTTTTTTCATACGATTTACCATAGCATGCCATTGGCAAAAATCATTGTAGGCAGGAAAATAGAAAAACAAATGGAAGAGGCACGAAACCTCTTCCGTTTTTTAAAAAAACTTATTGTAAAATTTGTACAGGGAGAATAATAAAGAGAGATTTCCTGCGGCATCTTTTGATTCTATGATTTACCTCTTATCAGCTGGACAGGCTTTTTATCGCTCATTACCCAAATCGGCATGATAACCGTGAATATGGTCAGTGCAATCAAAAGCAACACTATAAGACCTTCTGACCATAAATTATAATGTATAATATTGCTGAGATATCCATAGTGTTCCCTGAAATTACTGTTATATCTTCCAAAAAACACAAGGTTGATACCGGATGAGACAAACCATGTGATTCCAGCCAGAATGCCCGCCTCCGTCAGCCATATTTTCATCAGATCCACATTGGAAATGCCCATGGCCTTCAGAATGCCGATTTTAATATGATTATCCTTGACATTAAAGGAGAAAAATATAATCAGCAACAAAATCAGCAGAATCCCGACCACGCAAAGCAGAATTTCATAAATCCATTTAGTTTGACAAAAGGTTTCATTCTGAAAATACAGAAGCTCCATGTCTTCCATGTCAAGCGTTATACTTTCATTAAGCAGATAATTGTAAATGTCCTTATCATTTCTTGTCTTGTCATTTAAAACAACCTCGTAGGAATCCGCGTAATAATCCCGGGCAAAATCCTGCTTTATCTTGTTGAAAATGTCGTCGGAAACAATAATGTCCGCCACATCTACGCTGACAATACCTACAACCTTAATGTCAGGCAAGTAATCATACAGGCTTAAATAACCACTAAAGGTATCCTTCTGCTTAGGATTGTGAATATCCATAAAACCGATATAATCCTCATATATTTCATCTACGGATTCTAAATACAGATTTGCGGTGGCATACCATTCGGAAACCAGTACTTCCGAATTGTTCTCCGGCATTCTTCCGCTGATTAATTCATAGGAGTCTTCCTCAAGATCGCTCATGGAATACATGGGAATAATGCGTTCCATTTCCTCCTCTATACTGAAATTATCACCAAGGTTGGAAAAAGGCAGATACATATACCTGCATTCCGACAAATACTGCGGAAACTCATCGGACACCAAAAGTCTTGTACCGTCCGAATACAACGGATCATATGACTCCTCAAAGAAGAGCGACTGATTTTCGCGTTCGCCGATTCCAAGGGATACAATGCCTGTAATCTTCATTTCCAGCCCGTTTACCATAATGCTCATGCCGATGCAGTCTTCAGGCATGTTAAAGTAAAAGGCAAGATAATCGGTAATCACTATCTCGTTTTTTTGCTTTGGCAGCTCGCCGGTGAATTCATAATCCTGATCAGGCACTCCGCCCACCACAGCTTTGCAGTTAAGCGGGTCTTCGCTTTTTTCCGTACCGACAGAAAGATTCTCAATAACGGCGTGACAATTTTCCTCTCCGAACTGCTGACACAGTTTTTCCTGAAGCTGCTTTCTGTTCTTAATATCCACTTCATCTTCAAATTCAAACGGTGCCTGATATATCAGAGTTTCATGACAGTACAAAAACTGAGAATTATTCTTTACAAGATAGTCCGAAGCGGCCTTACCCACATCATTGCAAAGGAAAGTAGTGCACACCTTTCCCCCGCACACGATGATAACCAGCACCAATAGAGAAAAGAACAGCTTCAGCTTTTTAACCTGCAGATTATTTTCCGCAAGGTGCAGTATGCTCGCTAAAGGCATTCTCTTAGTATGCACGTCTTCTCTTTTCAAAAATAATTCACCGCGTTTGACTTCTTCGGAGACATTCTTTTTGTCCTCCGCAATCTCCCCGTCCTTCATGAAAATTATCCGATCTGCATACTGTTCCGCAGCTTCGACGTCGTGCGTCACCACAACCACAAGGCATTTTTCCGAATATTTTTTCAGTAGTTCCATAATCACTCTGCCGTTTTCGCTGTCCAGATTTCCCGTCGGCTCGTCAGCAAGAAGCAATTTAGGTTCCTTTACAATTACCCTGGCAATTGCAACCCTCTGCTGCTGACCGCCTGACAGCTCCTTTATGTACCGGTCGCGCACATCCTCCAGCTCGACAAACTGAAGCACCTCCAAAATGCGTCGATTAATCTCTTCCTTGTCTTTTTCCTTCCAATCCTGAATGTCAAGCGCAACCCGGATATTATCCTCCACCGTCCATTCGGGAATCAGGTTATACTCCTGAAAAACAACTCCCAAATGCATATTTCGAAACTTATCCAACTGTTTCCCTTTTAAATCCGTCAGGCAGATTTCAGAGCCGTTTTCATCAGACAGGTATACCTTTCCTTCCGTCGGCGTATCCAGAGTGCCAAGACAGTTTAAAAGCGTCGTCTTTCCGCATCCACTCTTTCCCACTATGCAAACCAAACCGGTATCATCCAGAGTCAAATCAATTCCATTCAACGCTTTAACAAACCTTTTTTTTGAAGACTGGTATATTTTAATTAAGCCTTCTAACCGTATCATGCTTTTCTCCTTAATGATTTCTATTCATTCACGAAGTATATATCAAAATCGTCAAAAATTAGTTCGCATATATTCATTCCGACTTCTGATTCCGTATAGCTGCCGTGGTGTGCATACAAAGCATCATCAACCCGGAAGAAACCGATGGACAACTCATCAGCATTTATATGCTCAGAACCGTAACCTTCCAGTTCAGAAAGATAATCCAACCTGTTTTTTCCTAGATATGTAAAGTTATATCTGGAATCGCTGTTTATAAAATTAGTTATGAGCTTGTAATCCTCATCAGTAAGGCCCACGTTTCCGTCTAAATCGTTAACAACTACATAGACCTTCTGATAGCCGTCGCGAATCTTTAAAATTTCATCCGTAACCTCCGTTTCAAAGCGTACAGGAACCTCAAAATCACAGCCGGGCCATTCTCCGTACCAGATAATGTCAGTAGGTATTTTTTCACGGACAAGATATGCTTCATATTCACCCGATGCCCAACCTTCTTCCCTATATTTCCCGTTAGGGTCCTCAGGAATTTCACTTTCTTTATAAATCTTAACTCCCACCAAGACCAACACTCCTACTACAATTACACATAGAAGAATACATATAATTTTTTTCATAACGCTCCCCATTAGAAATTTATTACCGCTGATCTCGATCCGGAAAAGCCCTTTATTTCAGTTGGCCAAGTCTTGCTGTCACAAACCGTAAATGTTCCGCTTACATACATATTTCTTGATATATTTAATGAGCTTTTCACAGCTCTGTATTCCAATCCATTGTATACCGAAGTATTGCCAAAGATTTTTTTTCTTCTGTCAGATGAGCAATACCCAATGCCATTATATTTTTTATAGTCATATCTTGTCTTGTAAAGTCCCGTACTTTGGTTGCTGTAATCATGACCATTGACAAATTCATCGGTAATGTTCAATTTTAATCCTGAGGTAAAATTTACGCCTTCCGTGCTGATAGTCAACCCAAAACTATGCGTTTCCCAGCCGCTAGTATCTTCAACATAATTGGGACTCCAGTTTGACAAATAACCATAGCTAGTATTTGGAGATGTGATTTGTATGTAATTATATAAATCCTCTGAACCCACATAATAAGTGGATGTGGAACCTGCACCCCATACTTTTGCGTCACTCATACTGAAATCGGATGCAATATACTGTTGTAAAGAAATAGAAGATCGTGGTTTCATAGTTATGCCAATTGAGACGGCATCACCCCAAGTTTTTCCGTAATCGGTGTTGCCAAACACAGTGCCACTATTGGATTTAGCTGACTGACTGGTAATAACAGAAAAACATATGCTTCCAATTTTTGTGCCCTTTGGAATACAATCTGCCACATAAGATGACGAGCTAATTTTACACTTGTCAAAGTAATAATTTGATGTGGCCTTTACAGTGATTTCCTGATTCTCGTACCTCTGTAATTCCTTATACTCTACACTTGCTGCACTTGCTTTGATTTCTCCCAATGGCAGGACACACAGCAATGTAATTACTGTTATAATAACGGCAACCGAACGTTTTAAAATATTTTTCACTCCTAATTCCTCCTTATAAGTAACTATTTTCACCCATGAGAAAAAGTGATATATTTTACTTAGGTACTTTTTCATAGGTGCCTATCCTTTTGGGGCCTCTGGCGGTTTTTGCGTACTTTGCTGGAGTCCTAAACAGCAAAAAGGCTGCAATGATTCCTCACTGCAGCCGAACTATCATAGCATTAAAAAACTTTGTTATTATACCGTAGACCCCAAGCTTTGCGTCCTTATATTTCTATAAGTTTGCCAATTCAATATTATTTTTCAAATCATAACACATTTTTTGCTTATTTCAACCATATATTTCAAAAATCATTTTAGATTTTTTATATGCATGCCCTAACAAACAAGGAACTCATTGCTGCGACCGCACTTTGGGGAACAAAAAAGAAACGAGCAAGCCGCACAAGTAATAGCTGTACGGTCAGAAGCTCATTTCTTTTAAGCCTTATTTTAAATGTATTCCGGATACCAACCCCTGTTATTCGTTGTCAAGACTTACCTTAATCTTTGCAAGATGCCAGATATCTCTTACATACTCTTCAATGGTTCTGTCGGAAGTGAACTTACCAACATGAGCTACCTGAGCCATAGCCTTCTTTGCCCAGCCTTCTTCATCTCTGTAAGCTTCTTCTACACGCTTCTGTGCTTCTGCATAGGAACGGAAATCCTTAAGAATAAAGTACTGGTCAGCACGGTCATAAGTTCCATCAAGAAGAGAAGTGTAGATTTCTCTAAAGAGTTCTGTATCATCAGGAGAATAGAAACCGTTAATCATCTGAGTCATTACCTGACGGATATCGCTGTCAGTATTGTAGATTTCTCTTGGATGATATCCACCATTATTCTCATAGTTGATAACTTCATCAGAAGAAAGACCGAAAATAAACGCATTCTCTGCTCCTACTTCTTCTACAATTTCAACGTTAGCGCCATCCATTGTACCAAGTGTTACAGCACCATTAAGCATAAACTTCATGTTACCTGTACCGGAAGCTTCTTTGGATGCAGTAGAAATCTGCTCGGAAACATCTGCAGCGGCGAAAATCCACTCTGCATTGGATACGCGGTAATTCTCAATGAAAACAACTTTTATCTTTCCATCGATGGACTTATCGTTATTAACTACATCTGCAACACTGTTAATCAGCTTAATAATAAGCTTTGCACGACGATAACCTGCACTTGCCTTTGCACCGAAAATGAATGTTCTTGGATAGAAATCCATATCAGGATTAGCCTTAAGCTGGTTGTAAAGGTACATAACATGCATAATATTTAACAGCTGACGCTTATACTCATGAAGTCTCTTAACCTGAACATCGAAAATGGAACGAGGATTAACTTCAATTCCGTTATGCTCTTTAATGTACTCAGCAAGACGAAGCTTGTTCTGATATTTGATGTTCATGAATTCCTTCTGGCACTTCTTGTCATCAATATATACAGCAAGTTCTTTCATATGGTCGAGATTTGTAATCCATTCGTCACCAATCTTGGATGTAACCCAATTAGCAAGAAGCGGATTGCCGTGAAGAAGGAAACGTCTCTGGGTAATACCGTTTGTTTTGTTATTGAATTTTTCCGGCCAGAGCTGATAAAAATCCTTTAACTGCTCGTTCTTAAGAATCTCTGTGTGAAGCTGTGCAACACCATTTACAGAGAAGCCTGCTACGATAGCAAGATTTGCCATCTTAACCTGTCCATCCATAATGATTGCCATTTTTTCAATCTTGGAATAATCATTTGGATATTTATTCTGAAGGAGAATAATAAAACGACGGTTAATCTCTTCAACAATCTGATAAATACGTGGAAGGAGTCTGGAGAACAGCTCAAGCGGCCATTTTTCCAAAGCTTCTGCCATGATAGTATGGTTAGTGTAAGCACAACACTTGCTGGTTACATCCCATGCCTCATCCCATGTCAGATAGTAATCATCCATTAAGATTCTCATAAGTTCAGGTACTGTAACAGTCGGATGTGTATCATTTAACTGGAATACTACCTTCTCATGAAGCTTACGGATATCATCATGCTTTTCCATATATTTTGCAACTGCACGCTGAACGCTTGCAGAAACGAAGAAATACTGCTGCTTTAATCTCAGCTCTTTACCGGCATAGTGGTTATCATTAGGATAAAGAACCTCAGTAATGGTCTGTGCAAGGTTCTGCTGCTCTACAGCCTTGTGATATTCACCCTTATCAAACTCAGCAAGGTTGAAGTCCACAATTGCCTCTGCATCCCAGATTCTGAGAGTATTAACAACATTGTTGCCATAGCCTACTACAGGATAGTCATAAGGAATGGCACGTACAGACTGATAATTTTCCTGAATGAAATGCTCTCTTCCCTTTTCATCCTTTGCATAACGTACATAGCCGCCAAATTTTACTTCACAGGCATATTCAGAACGCTTGATTTCAAACGGATTTCCATCTCTCAACCAGTCATCCGGCTTCTCAATCTGGAAACCATTTTCAATTGCCTGCTTAAACATACCGTATTTATAACGAACACCGCATCCATATGCAGGATATCCCAGAGTTGCAAGGGAATCAAGGAAGCATGCTGCAAGTCTTCCGAGACCACCGTTACCAAGTGCCGGATCAGGTTCCTGCTCCTCAATATTCTCAAGATCTATGCCCATTTCATCAAGGGCACTCTTGATATCCTTGTTTGCTTTCAGGTTAATAATGTTATTACCTAAAGCTCTACCCATTAAGAATTCCATAGAGAGATAGTAAACAGTTTTTGCATCCTGTTCTTCTATTTCCTTCTGTGTAGCGAACCAGCTGTCAACGATATAATCCTTAACCGCATATGCTACAGCCTGATAAATCTGCTGCTGTGAAGCATCCTCTACGGTTCTGCGATAGAACGTTTTCAGGTAGTCCTGGACATTCTTCTTGAATTCCTTCTTGTTAATCTGCATCTCTTTTTCCTCCATTTCAAAGCGGTTTTCTGTCAATTACTGACATTTGCGGACACTGAGTATAACGTCTTCGCCGTTAAGTGTCCACTCTTTGCTGATTTCATCAACCTTGTCGTACTGAATTCCGTCAGCCATAACAACTCGCTTGATTTCGTCTTCGTTGTCTCTGCATATCTTCTCAATTTTTTCGTTGCCGGATACACCCAAAACAATTTTATCCATGACTTCAAAGCCTGCATCTTTACGCATTGTCTGTACTTTGGAAATTACCTCTCTCACAAAGCCCTCTTCAATGAGTTCTTCTGTCAGATTTGTATCCAATACAACCGTAATCCCCTTGTCCGTGGTAGAAATATAGCCTTCATTCTGAACAGCTTCAATGAGCAGATCTTCTCTCATAATCTTTTCTTCCACACCATCAAGCACAATGCTTACCCCGTCTGTTGCATTGAGCTCTTCCATAGCTTTTGCACTGTCAATATTAGCAAGGGCCTCTTTAACGGCACCAATCTGCTTTCCGAATCTCTTACCCAATGTTCTGAGCTGTGGTTTAAAGCTATAGCTGGTAAAGGCACTGACATCATCACTGAAAATCACTTTCTTTACATTGAGCTCATCCTCAATGATTTCAACATAGAAATCATCCAGTGCTTTTCCGCTCTGAACATACATATTTGCAATTGGCTGACGCTGTTTGATGTTAGCAGTGTTACGGCATGCACGGCCAAGAACAACCACATCAAGGACCTCCTCCATGTCAGCCTCAAGCTCTGTATTAATCCATTCCTCATTAACGGAAGGAAAATCACACAAATGAACACTCTCCGGAGCATTCTTATCAATACTGCACACAAGATTTCTGTAAATGTCCTCTGTCATAAAAGGAATCATTGGAGCAGCTGTTTTAGCAATAGTAACCAGGGCAGTGTAGAGTGTCATATATGCATTAATCTTATCCTGCTCCATACCCTTTGCCCAGAAACGTTCACGGCAACGGCGTACATACCAGTTACTCATTTCATCCACAAAATCATCCAAAGCTCTTGCAGCTTCAGGAATCTGATAGCTGTCAAGGCAGTTATCAACGGTTTTAACAACTGTATTCAGCTTTGAAAGCAGCCATTTGTCCATAACAGCAAGCTTATCATAGTCAAGTGTATACTTTGTGGCATCAAAATCATCAATATTTGCATAAAGTACGAAGAAAGCATAAGTATTCCACAGAGTACCCATAAACTTTCTCTGTCCTTCCATAACTGCCTTTCCATGGAAACGGTTCGGAAGCCATGGTGCAGAATTAACATAGAAATACCAGCGGATTGCGTCAGCACCGTATTTTTCCAGTGCATCAAACGGATCTACTGCATTGCCCTTACTTTTACTCATCTTCTGACCGTGCTCATCAAGAACAAGACCCAGAACAATAACGTTTTCATAAGGTGCTTTATTAAAGAGCAGAGTAGACTCTGCCATCAGGGAGTAGAACCAGCCTCTTGTCTGGTCCACTGCCTCGGAAATGAACTGGGCAGGGAACTGCTGTTCAAATACTTCTTTATTTTCAAACGGATAATGATGCTGTGCAAAAGGCATTGCGCCACTGTCAAACCAGCAGTCAATTACTTCAGGCACTCTGTGCATTTCTTTTCCGCACTTAGGACAAGGAATGGTTACTTCATCAATGTATGGTCTGTGAAGCTCAACATTCTTGTTATCCGGATTGCCGCTCTTTGCAGCCAGCTCTTCTCTGGAGCCGATGGACATCATCTCACCACACTCACAGGTCCAGATATTTAACGGAGTACCCCAGTAACGGTTACGGGAAATACCCCAGTCCTGAATATTCTCAAGCCAGTTTCCGAAACGACCTTCACCGATGGACGCCGGAATCCAGTTTACTGTTTTATTATTGCGTACAAGATCGTCTCTTACAGCGGTCATCTTAATGAACCAGGACTCTCTTGCATAGTAAATAAGCGGAGTATCACATCGCCAGCAGAACGGATAATCATGTTCAAACTTAGGTGCTGCAAATAATAACCCCTGTGCATCCAGATCCTTTAAGACCTCCGGATCTGCATCTTTTACAAACAGACCGGCATAAGGTGTCTCCTTGGTCATTTCACCCTTACCGTCAACAAACTGTACGAAAGGAAGGTCATACTTACGGCCTACGTTTGCATCGTCCTCACCGAAAGCAGGAGCGATGTGTACAATACCGGTACCGTCTGTCATGGTAACATAGCTGTCACAGGTAATAAAATGACCCTTCTTATTCTGTTTCCTTGCAAGCTCAGCCGCACACTCATAAAGAGGAACATATTCTCTGTATTCAAGGTCCTTTCCCTTGAAAGTTTCAAGGATTTCATAGGCCTTGGTATCCTCTGTCCCTAAATCTCCGAGAACTTTATCAAGAAGTTCTTCTGCCATATAGTATACATAGCCGTCAGCAGCCTTAACCTTGCAGTAAGTATCCTCAGGGTTTACGCAAAGTGCCACATTGGAAGGAAGTGTCCAAGGGGTTGTTGTCCATGCAAGGAAGTATGCATCCTCACCCACAGCCTTGAAGCGTACTACTGCAGAACGCTCTTTAACGGACTTATAGCCCTGGGCAACCTCATGTGAAGAAAGAGGAGTTCCGCAACGTGGGCAATAAGGTACAATTTTAAAGCCCTTGTAAAGAAGACCCTTGTCCCAGATGGTTTTAAGAGCCCACCACTCGGACTCAATGAAATCATCATGATAAGTTACATATGGATCATCCATGTCAGCCCAGAAACCTACTGTGCCGGAAAAATCTTCCCACATACCCTTGTACTTCCAGACAGACTCCTTACATTTGCAGATAAACGGATCCATACCGTATTCTTCAATCTGTTCCTTTCCGTCCAGTCCCAGAAGCTTTTCAACCTCGAGCTCAACAGGAAGACCATGAGTATCCCAGCCGGCCTTTCTCGGAACATAGTAACCCTTCATGGTACGGTAACGTGGAATCATGTCCTTAATTACACGGGTCAGCACGTGACCGATATGTGGTTTTCCGTTAGCCGTAGGAGGTCCGTCATAGAAAGTATATGTAGGCCCCTGCTTTCTTGTCTCCATGGACTTTTTAAAGATATCGTTTTCACGCCAGAATTTTTCCACTGCTTTCTCACGTTCAACGAAATTCATGTTTGTATCAACTTTATTGTACATGTCAAACCCTTTCACACTGTTTTCACAGCAAATTTATCAGTATCATCATCCAATTAATATTTGGAAGCTTTTTATTTCTTTACCAATGTAACAGGAAACTCTTCCTTATGTGGCTATCATAGTATAGACTTACAGTTTTTGTCAATTGTTAAAACCACCAAAGAAATCTTCGGAAACCCTGTGTTTTAGTATGCTTTTCCCCAGTATACCAGTGATTTTGCAGGTTTTCCGCAGCAGATACAGGTATCTGTCAGTTGTTCCTGTTCAAATGGCATACATCTTGAAGTAAGACCTGCATCCTCTTTGATTTTCAGCTCACATGCAAGATCTCCGCACCACATAGCCTTAATAAAGCCGGGCTTTGTATCAGCAGCTTCCTTGAATTCATTCCAAGTCTTTGCTTCATAAGTATGGGCATCTCTGTGAGCACGTGCACGTTCAAGCATATCTTTCTGCATGGTTTCCAGAATTTCTCCCACTTTAACATCAATTTCATCCAGAGAAACCACTGTCTTCTCTCTTGTATCACGTCTGCAGATAACTGCCTGATTTGCTTCGATATCCTTTGGTCCGATTTCGATTCTGATTGGAATACCTCTCATTTCCTGTTCAGAGAACTTCCAACCCGGACTCTTGTCGGAATCGTCTACCTTAACTCGGAATGCACCCAGCTTTTCTTTTACTTCAGCTGCTTTTTCAAGCACTCCTTCTTTCTTCTGCATGATTGGAATGATAACAGCCTGTGTAGGTGCAATTCTCGGAGGAAGTACCAGACCTGAATCATCACCATGAACCATAATAATGGCACCGATAATTCTTGTGGACATACCCCAGCTTGTCTGATGTACATGTTTAATCTGGTTATCCTTGTCAGTAAAGGTTACATCAAAAGCCTTGGCAAAACCATCACCAAAGTTATGAGAAGTACCTGACTGAAGCGCTTTACCATCATGCATCAATGCTTCAATTGTATAGGTTGCATTAGCTCCCGCAAATTTTTCTTTATCTGTTTTACGGCCTTTAATCATAGGAATTGCCAGCACTTCTTCACAGAAATCGGAATATACATTCAGCATCTGAATTGTTCTTTCTTCTGCCTCCTCAGCCGTGGCATGGACAGTATGTCCTTCCTGCCATAAAAATTCCATGGAACGAAGAAAAGGTCTTGTTGTCTTTTCCCAGCGAACTACGGAACACCACTGGTTGTAAACCTTTGGAAGATCTCTGTAGGATTCTACAATTTTTGAATAAAGATCACAGAAAAGAGTTTCAGATGTAGGTCTTACACAAAGGCGTTCCTGAAGTTCTTCAGTGCCTCCGTGTGTTACCCATGCAACCTCGGGTGCAAAACCTTCTACATGTTCCTTTTCTTTATTTAAAAGACTCTCCGGAATGAACATTGGCATATAAACGTTCTCAACTCCGGTAGCTTTAAAGCGGGCATCAAGTTCCTTCTGTATATTTTCCCAGATTGCATAACCTGCCGGTCTTAATATCATGCATCCGCGGATTCCGCTATATTCAACAAGTTCCGCTTTTTTTACAATATCTGTATACCACTGTGCAAAATCCACATCCATTGAGGTAATGGATTCTACTAACTTTTTATCTTTTCCCATTGTTTTACCCTTTCAGAACAAATTACGATTTTTGCCGTCAAACGTTATGGACAGACCCACTTCTCCATTTAACAATGCATACTCTGTTCATTGTACGCACTATACGCCGATTTGTCAAGAATACAGTTTCAAACACAGACAATGTTTCTACAGAATTGTGGCAGCCATGCATTAATGCAATTATAAATGAATAGAATACAACAGTTATATTCGACAAGAGACTGTTTAATCTCACCGGAAAGGCTTTTATGTTTAAAAAAATCAAATTCGGCAAACTTATTTTTGCCATTTTGCTTCCTCTCGTTATTGGTTCCCTCTGTTCTTTTGCTGTAACTGCTTTTGGAAGTTTTAGTCCTTACCCGTACACACCCCGGATTATGCCCCCGGATAATGTTTTTCTGATTGTTTGGAGCATACTTTACATACTTATGGGAATTTCTTCGTATCTTGCAAACAATCATTCAGGAGCCGGAACTCTGCTTCTGCGCCAGGCCAACTCTACCTATTACTATTCATTAGCAGTTAATGTAATGTTCTGTCTGTGTTTCTTCATATTTAAATGGACTCTTCTGTCTTTTTTTGTCTGCCTGTACCTTGCGATTGTAGTATTCCAGACGGTTTGCCAGTATCATCAGGTCAAAAAAGCCGCCGCATATTTACAGATTCCATATTTGCTATGGAGCACGTTTGCAAGCGTGCTCACATTTATGATCTGGTGGCTGAACTGGTAGTAAGGCAATAACACTGAATTTTTATTGTATTTTTTACCAAATCAACTTTCCTGTTTTTATGATTAATATACTAAAACAAGTCCGGCTTTGAACCTTTCTTTATGCCTTTATATCCTAATTTTCAGCCTGGGATTTGTTAATTATAGAAATATTTTTTCATCCTGCTTTTTGCTATAATCCAATCAGCAGGAAATGCAGTGCAGTATCTTAAAGCTGTATTTATCCGGATAACAGCTTTCCATGAATATTGTCCCTTTTTTCTTCAAGTCACCTGATTTATTCAGAGCCTTTCTTTCCACTGCACTGCAAATCTATGCTTTCTTCAAATTCGAAAACCACTGATTTAATCACCACAAGACCCAAAGGTCCCAGAATGAAGCCGGTCACGCCGAAAAGCTTTATTCCTATATACATGGACATGATGGTGTATATTGGTTTCACTCCGATTTTATCTCCCAGCAGCTTCGGTTCCAGAAATTCCCTTGCAATCTGACATGCACCATATATAATCAGAAGAATAAACCCTTCTCTGAATTTTCCGTTAAAGAACGTAATTACCGTCCATGGGCCGAGAATCATTCCGCTGCCCAGCACCGGAAACGCATCCATAACCCCGATTCCAAGTCCGATTAAAAGTGCATATGGATTTTTCAGAAGTGCCAGCCCCAGCGAGCTTATTCCACCAATAATAAGCATGAGAATAAACTGGGTTTTCAAATATGCCGCACCTGCTTTGGAGAACTGGTCCAAAACTCTGCTTAGAACAGTTTTCTCCCGTTCTTCTTCCTTTTTACTGGTTACCCGTTCATAGAGAATCAGTACGGCAGACACAAATACAATCAACAGAACTCCCAAAAACGCTACCAGAAGTCCGGCAAAATCAATTGTTACCTGTGTAGCATTACTGATAATCCAGGTGGAAATCCTATCAACAAAGCCATTCTCTTCAAATATGGTATTTCTGGCTGTTCCCACATCTTTTCCCAAAAGGCCGTCCGCCTTTTCACAAATATCCTCAACTCCGTTAAAAAAAGCCTGCTCATATTCCGGAAAATGCTCTCCCAGCCGCACAAGCTGTTCCCAGGCAACCTTTCCCAGAAAGAAAAGAACCGTGCTGATGATTGCCATTAGAATAAGAATCCCCACAACACTGCTGAACATAACCGGAAAACGAAGTTTACGACTCATCAATTTTACAAATGGTGTAAGAATCCATGCCAGTACAAAGGCTATTATAAACGGTAAAAAAAGCGGCAGCAGGTATCGAAAAGTCAGAAACACTGCCACCGTTACAATCAAAATAATCAAAAAATGTTTTACTTTGGTTTCTCCCATTGCTCCCTCCGGCTTCACTAAACAAGTGCGGTACAGAACTTTTACCCTGTACCGCTTTAAAGATAACCCACCGCCTAAAGGCAGTGGATTATCTTTAGTTTTTTTATATAAGTATGCCGTGATACAATGGACATATACAAAAAATAAAAAAATTATTTCAGTTTGCAGCTTACAAAAGCAAATCCCTCTGCCGCTGCTTTTTCAATAATTTCTTTTCCTGAAACTACTTCATAATCTTTTTCATTACTACTGATAATTACACCTTCCTCAGGATAGCAAAATCTGTCAGAAGCCAAGGCTTTATCTGACTTTCCTGCTTCTGCTCCCAGTCTTTCCGGAGAAAACAGAGCCTGTCTGCTTTCTTCCTTCCCCTCTGCCTCTCCTGCCAGTTTTACAATTGTAGCTGCAAGAACCTCCGGAGTTGCATTTGAGCTGTCCAAAATCAGATTGTAGTTGTCAAAATCAAAATAATGGATGCCGTAAATCTCTTCATAACGTTTATCCTCATTGGCAGCTCTGGCACGAAGCTGTTCTTTACAGTCCTCCAGACTCTTGTAAGTTTCTACCTGTCCTCTGGAACTGTCACCAAAGACTCTTCTGCCTGCTTCATCAATGCTGACGGAAAGAAATACTTTAAAGCTTTTTTCCACGAAATGCCATGCAAGTCTGGAATCAAAAACAATGTTTTTATCCGGGTTTTCCCTTGAAATCCTTGCAGTAGTGTCATCAATCAGATGATCGTAGCTGTGATCCTTACACATCAGCTCGTTCATCTCCAGCACGCTGATTCCCATATCTGCCGCTATTTTTCTTTGCACTGTACCTGTGGAATAAATCTCAAAGCCGTAAACCTCCTTTAAAATTTTGCAAATTGTCGATTTACCGCTTCCCAGATTGCCTGTTAATGTAATATGCATAATTTCCTCCAAAAATTCTCTGTACCCCTGAAACAGATTCAGGAGTCAGACAGTTCCTTAATTTTCCAATCCTTTTTCATAAACTGCTTTGATATCACGCAGGATTTTGGACCGGGGCAGCATAATAAGATGCCCGCATCCGCAGCATTTCAGTTTCAAATCTGAGCCTGCATACAGAACCTCCCACTCAAAGCTGCCGCAGGGATGTTTTTTCTTCATTTTAAGAATTGCACCGGGTGTTATTTCCATGTTTCCTCCTGCCTGCTTTCTGCCGGATCCTCTGTCCGTTTTTTCCCAAAGGCTTTTTCCAAGTATAATCCAAAATTCATGGAGATGCAAGCCATTAATGTCAAACTCCCAAACGCTATGCTTTTTGCTCGTTAAAAAACTGCACTTCGTGCCATAAGCGGTACAGGGCTTTTACCCTGTACCGCTTTAAAGATAACCCACCGCCTAAAGGCAGTGGGTAGTATACTGCATTATAGTATTGAGAAAAACCCGTTTTTTTGATAGAATACCCGTTGAAAAGATAATCAGAAAGGAGATTTTGTTTTATGAAAGACGGAATTGCCAGAATCACAGTAACAGGAAGCGGTGCACTTTCAGGCGAAGAAGCAATTACTCATTCCGCAACAGGAAAGGTTTATACAAAAAAAGAATCCAGATACCTGTTATATGAAATAGCTGATGAAAATGAATCCGGAACCAACGTAAAATACCTGTTAAAACTGACCGGAAATGTTCTGGAAATGACAAAAACAATAGGAAACCAAAAAACAAAAATCCGATTCGACCCTGAAACCAGAACCGAATCGGAATATAATTCTCCTTTTGGGAATCTTTTTTTATCCTTTATCACAAAAGCCTTTTTTATTTCGGAAGATGATGAAAACCTTCTTTTTGAGCTTGAATACCATATCTGCATGGGAGAAGATATCCTATCTGAAAACCGACTGATTATTAAGGCTACTGCATAGTCAAGCTGTCACTCTCTCAAAAGTTCCGAAGGATTAACTGTTTCATCTCCGCAAATAACCTTAAAATACAAATGTGCGCCTTCTTCCGAGTAGTATTTTGTAGGTTCTCCCACCATACCTACAGCAACTCCTTCACTGACAGTATCTCCTTCATTTACAGAAATTGTTGAAAGCTGTCCATATACAAATCTGTAATCTCCGGCTGTAAGTTCCACACATTTTCCCCTTCTGGTATCTGTGTAAATATCAGTTACCACGGCATCACAGCAGGATTTTGCCATTTCACCGTTCTGAGAATCAATCAGCAATCCGTCATTAGTCATGAACTGACACAGAGTTTCATGGTATACACCGTGATCCACACTATAATCCATAATAATATCCCCTTCTACCGGCCAGGCAATACCGTCTTCAGGATTAAAAGAAACCTTGCCCGAAGAACCTGTAGACGTCTGATTATCAACAACCTCTACTCCGCTGCTGCCTGCTGTTTCACTTTCCGGAACAGGTGTAACGGGAATACTGGTTATTTCCGGCTGCTGTACGCCGGTATCTCCGGTGCCGGTAGGATTAGTACTGTTGGTATCATCCTGTTTTTGTGCAATGCTGTTTTCATTCAGTCCGTCTCCGGGATTGTTTTTATTTTTTTCTCCTGTACTTCCGATTCCAATCACCAAAAGTGCATATACTACAAAAAGACATACAAAAACAGAAATATAGGCTTTCCTGTTTTTCATAAAGATCTCTTTGAATGAATTTTTATTATCTTTCATAACCATCCTCCATAAATTTCATTTCATGATGTGTTTATTTTTGACGGATAAAAGATAATTTATTCAATAAGCACTCTGGTAAATTTGGTATATTGCCCCATTCCGGAAATTGATTATCAAAAAACAGCAAAGAAGTTTATAATTATTGGATTATATAGACTTAGGCAGGTTTCATAGAAGTCCAACAACGTAAAACTCCATCCTGCTCGCTTATAGACATATCTCCATAACAAAAATGAAATTTTAAAAATTCAACAAACGGTGTTCCCGGCGGAAAATCCCACTGAACATCTGAATATTCCACACCTTTGACAGCCGGGATAAAGAATTTAACATCAGACTCTGATACAAGCAATTCCTCTATCCGGGCAACCGTCATTTTGCCATATGCACCTTTTTCTTCTCCATCATAAAAGATTATGTCAGTCCATTCTCCTCCAAAAGTATCTTTTGCATCATCCTTATCAATCAGTATAGCCACTGCCAGTTCTTTATCTGTTTGTCTCAGATATGAATAGTAGGCAACGATTTTTCTGCCGGAATAATTATCATTCAACCCCCATTCAATGAATCGGTAGCTGTCGGCAAGCGCCATCAGTTCATCCGCCTGCTCGTCTGTAAGTTCAATGAGCTTTTCCGGGACAGGAGTCGGAGTGGGCATCTCTGTCACCCTGTCATCGGGTGCTTCAGTCACAGTCGCAACTACATTCAAATTTTGTGAATCCTCCTTGCCGGATTTTTCCTGATTATTACAGCCTGTAAGGATGGCTGCCGTGAATAGAATTATTAATGTCTTTTCAATTTTTGATTTCATCCCAAATTCTCCTTCACTGTTTCAATTGTCTCAAGATTGTTCTGGTATAATTTGTTCGAACAAGTTCAACAGATGAGTAAGGCATATTGCAACCACCTAATACAGAATCCGAACTTAATGTTACAACAAGTTGTAATCAAAACACTTCCAAATCAACTGTTATACTTCGCTCATTGTGGAACGTCCTTTGTGGCAAGTTAAAAAAGGACCCATGTCGGATCCTTTTTATTATTAATATATTTATTTCTTATTTTTCTTTTTGGCTTTTTCATCAGCCATCTTTGCCGCTTCTTTTTTAGCTCTTTTGAAGAATCCTTTTTTCTTAGGTTCTTCCGCAGGCTTGGCTGAAGCTCTTAAGCCTTTAACTTCGATAATGTAGATTCCGTTTACCAGAGCCTTAACCTCTTTTTTAAGAGGGATGTCATCGAAGATTTTTTCATCACACATAAGGTTCATAATCCTTGGACCAACCTTAGCTTTTACTACAGGCACTTTAGCGCCCCTCATATACTTCGGGGTCTGTTCCATAACAACCTGTGGGAACCCCGCCTCTTTCAATTTTAAATGTTTTTTGTCAATAACCAGCATTGATACCGACTGAGCATTAGCTCTGACATCTGGCATAGTGGCTTCCTGCTTCTTCTGAAGATGTCTGCCTACAAAGTAAAGTACAACCAGAGCCACCAGAATAACAGCGAGTATAATTAATATAACAGTAAGAACCGGACCCATATATGTATCTCCTAACTAAATTTTTCTTAAATATAATAGCAAAACAGAAATAAAAAAGCAATAAAAACAACGGGATTTATTCATTAATTATTTCTATTATACATTTCGCAGACCTGTTCGTAGGCCTTTGCAGGAATATTGCGAAATTCTTCTCTTGATAATCCTTCTGTGATAATTGGTTTTCCGAACTCAATAGTAAGCTTCTGCGACTTTATCTTCGGGAACTGGTTTTCAAACACCTCATCCGTATGACAAATGGCAACCGGAATTACCGGGCAGCCTGTTCTCTCAGCAATTTTAAAGCTTCCGGATTTAAACTCAAGAACTCCCGGCTCACTGCTTCTGGTTCCTGCCGGCATAATAAAGATGGACCAGCCGTCTTCTACATGAGCAATGGCATCCTTAATGGACTGAAGTCCGGCCTTCGGATTGGAACGATCAATAAAGATGCAGTTTAATATCATCATCCACCAATTGAGAAACGGTACTTTTTTTACCTCTTTTTTTGATACAAAACCTGTCAGATGAGTAACCGGAATGGACATATATGCCAGTGGAATATCAAAAAAACTTCTGTGGTTGGCAGTAAACAGAACAGGTGTGTCCTTCGGAATATTTTCCCTGCCAATAACCTTACATTTACAACCGCTTGCAAACATAATAAACCGGAAACCGAATCCACAGACAATTGGCTGTCCTATTCTGGCCGCCAGCTTTGGATTAAACAATTTTACTACCAGTAAAATTAACATAAACGGCAATGTTATCACAAAATAAATAATAAGAGCAAGTGCTACCAATATTAATCTGAACATTTTTCATCCTTTCCGGCAATCTGTTTTTCAACAGACTGCAGTCCCCATTCCTGTTAACCTAAAATGTTTTTATATTTACATCTTTAGTTTCAATAATTTCACAAGGTAAAATGGAATTTGCAAACTCCCTGAATTTCTCTGCGCCGTCGCTTACATAAAATACATGCTTCGGAACCTGCACTGTTTCATTCAGAATGTGATTTTCTTCCAATACCATTTTTAATTCTCTGGCAGATTCATATGCCGGATTAACCAGTGTAACCGAGCCGCCTGCCACTTTTCCGATAACCTTTCTGAGAAGTGGATAATGTGTGCACCCCAGAACTATGGTATCAATTTCTTTTCCCAGGAGTCCGCTCAGATACCTTTTTACAACTTCTTCAGTCAAAGGGTCATTTGCCCACCCTTCTTCCACCAAAGGCACAAAAAGAGGACATGCCTGACCAAAAACTTCCACTTTAGGATTCAATTCATGAAGAAATTCACTATAAATCCCACTTTTAATAGTTCCCTCGGTTCCTATTACACCAATTTTCCCATTTCGGGTGGTTTTTTCCGCTGTTTTTGCTCCCGGTTTCACCACTCCGATAATCGGCACCGGAATTTCATGGCGTATGGTTTCCAGAGCAAACGCACTGGCTGTATTGCAAGCCACTACTATGGCCTTTACTCCTTTTGATAAAAGGAAACTTACAATCTGTCTGGAATATGCGGTAACTGTCTCTTTGGACTTGCTACCGTAAGGCACCCTTGCAGTGTCTCCGAAATATATAATCTGTTCATTTGGCAGCTGATTCATGATTTCTTTTGCAACAGTAAGACCGCCTACACCGGAATCAAACACGCCAATCGGCAAATTGCTTCCCATTATTCCCTCCACAACAAGATATTGCAACGAATAGTTTTAATTATTTTCTTTCATAACTGAGTTCAATCAGCTTTGCCACCAGTTCTTTCACCGGAATTCCTGCTGCATTGAAAAGCATAGGATACATACTGATTGCTGTAAATCCGGGAAGTGTATTAATTTCATTAAATACTACCTGATTGGTGTCTTTTTCAAGGAAAAAGTCTACTCTTGCAAGTCCAAAACCATCCACTGCACGGAATATGGCAGCTGCATCACTTCTGATTTCCTCGGTTTTTCCTTCAGGGAGCTCAGGCCCGATAACGGTTTTTGACTCTTCATTGTTGTACTTTGCATCGTAGCTGTAGAATTCATCAGCAGCAACAACCTCTCCCACACCGGAAGGAACTGTTTCAATTCCACCGAGAACACCACATTCCAGCTCACGACCAACAATTGTTTCTTCTACAAGAATTTTACGGTCATGTTCTGATGCCAGAGTAAGTGCATTTTTCAGTTCTGCTCTGTCATGAGCCTTGCTGACACCTTTGCTGGAGCCGGCATTGGAAGGCTTAACAAAGACAGGATAATCAAGATTTTTCTCTATACGGCAAATAACACCTTCCATATCTGCAAGCTGCTCACTATAAACCGGAACATACTGTGCCTGGCGAATTCCCAGTGTATCAACTATTATCTTTGTATAGAATTTATCCATGGAAACTGCACTTGCCAGCACACCACATCCAACATAAGGAATATTTGCCAGTTCAAAAAGTCCCTGAACAGTTCCGTCTTCTCCATAAAGTCCGTGGAGAACAGGGAAAATACAGTCAATGTAAACTGTTTCACTGCCGGTTTCAGAATCGATTATGATTCCATGCAATGATGCATCCGGGCTGATAACAGCACTCTTTTTTGACGCTTCCCATGAACCATCGCTAACTGCCTGTAAATCATCTGCAAGCAGCCATCTGCCGTCCTTTGTGATTCCAATAAGGTACAGGTTGTATTCCGTTGTATCTATGTTTTTAATAATTGTCTGTGCAGAAACGCAGGACACCTCGTGCTCTGAAGACTGTCCGCCAAATAAAACCACAAGATTTTTCATCTTCAAATCCTCCATACCCGACTACGGGTTTCCGGGCAGGCTGCAAATCACAGCCGGTTTTAGACCCGTTCTCTATTTTAAACAACTTTTATGTGTTCGTCAATATCAGTTATTAATCTTTCATGTCCACGTCAACTATAGCATTTACAAATATTGGCAGTTGGTGGTAGAATACTTAAAATACAAAGTATAAACACCTGAAATATGGCAATACTCTGCTTACAAAATCAAAGTAAGGAGAATATGCCATGACAATGTATCGACAGTCTAAAGAAGCCGCTTTAATATATGCCAATTCCGAAGAAGAGTTACATAAGCTTAAACGCGACAAACGGCTTTTTACTATTTTATGCATTATTGCCTTTATCCTTGCAATTCTTGCAGGAATTACACTTTTAGGAGTGCTTGATATTATTAACACCACCGAAGGGGACAACACTCCAAAGCTTTCATCCGCCCTTATGAGCGGTGACGGCACGGGAAACGACGAGGGTCTTTCCGAAAGATTAAGCGAGAAGCTGTTGAGGATGCACATTATTGCAAATTCCGATAGCAATGCAGACCAGGAAGTAAAACTGCAGGTTCGAAACGCAGTTGTTACCTGGCTTTCAGAAAACATGGATTGTGCCGTAAGCAAAGCCGAGGCTATGGCTTTTATTTCCCAACACACCTCGGACATTACATGGATTGCTAATCAGGTACTCATGGAGCATGGCTATGATTACAAGGCACAGGTCAGTTTAGGGGTTTCCCATTTTCCGGGAAAGGTATATGGTGATTTTTATCTGCCTGCCGGCGATTATGATGCACTGAAAATTGTTCTCGGAGAGGGACAGGGACATAACTGGTGGTGTATTGCATTTCCGGTGCTCTGTCTTTTCGGCAATGCGGAATATGAGGACCAGTCGGGAAAACGAGAAGAATATCCCCTGTTTGAGGTAGTTCTCGACGAAGAAGAATATGAAGAAATTCAGGTAGAAAACGTAAGAATAGAATTTAAATGCAAATGGCTGGCGGACTGGTGGCCGTTTTAAGAAAACATAGTGGATAAATACCATTAACGGAGGATTTATGAAAGAAATAGAAGTACGGGCATATGCCAAAATCAATCTTGTACTTGATGTAACCGGCGAAAGGCCTAACGGTTATCATGAGGTTCGCATGATTATGCAAAACATCAATCTTTATGACAGACTGACACTGAAGCAGATTGTAAAAAACGAAGTAATCCTTTCAGCAGGTACAGCACCTGTTCCTGTCGGAAACGATAATCTGATTTGCAAGGCATGCAACATTTTCTTTGAGGAAACCGGCATATCCTCCGGTGTTTTCATTAATCTGGACAAAAGAATTCCTGTTGCTGCAGGAATGGCCGGAGGCAGTGCTGATGCCGCCGCCGCCCTTCAGGGATTAAATGAACTTTTTGATACCGGGCTGAGCATAGAACAGCTCTGTGAAATGGGTGTAAAGCTGGGGGCAGATGTTCCCTTCTGCATTATGGGCGGAACCGTACTGGCCGAAGGTATCGGCGAAGTCCTGACACCTCTTTCTCCTGCACCTGACTGCCACCTGCTAATTGTAAAACCTCCTGTGGGAATATCTACAAAGCTTGTATATGATAAGCTGGCACCGGCAGATATGCTCGACCATCCTGATACAGATGCAATGCTTGTTGCCATTAAAAATGGAAGCATTAAAGATGTTGCAGCCAATCTGGGTAATGTATTGGAAAGTGTTACAATCAGGGAACTGCCTTTTATTGATGACATAAAGAAAGAAATGGTAGAAATGGGTGCGCTTGGTGCACTAATGAGCGGCTCCGGAACCACCGTATTCGGAATTTTTGACTCCAAGCCGAAGGCAGAAGCCGCTTTTTATAAATTCAAAGCCGGAGAGTACGGAAAGCAGACCTATCTGACAGGATTTATCAATCCGTAACAAAAAAATAATAACCATTTATAATTATGTAAAATAATGAATTAACATGCCTGTTGAAGGGGACTTAACTTCACCGTAAAACGGGTTCCGATGTCCTCCATGCTGACAACTTCGATTGTTCCGTGATGGCGGTCAATAATCCACTTTGCAATTGAAAGTCCAAGTCCGCTTCCGCCGGTTTTGGAATTTCTTGCAGTGTCAGAACGATAGAAACGTTCAAAAATGTGCTGAACATCATTGCGGCTCATGCCGATTCCGTTATCCTGAACGGATACATAAGGGTGAAAATCATTGGTCATGCCTACTCTCAAGGTAATTTTGTCCCCTTCATCCGTGTATTTTGCAGCATTATCAATAAGAATCCTTACTGACTGCTTTAGCATGGAAACATCTCCATATGCCAGAATGTCTCCGGCACCGGAGAGAAACTTATAGCGATGCTTCACATCAATCATTACAGATTCATCATAAACTTCTTTCATCATTTCAGTCAGAGAAAATTTTTCAAAAATCATCTGCTGTCTTCCGCTGTCACCCCTTGCCAGGAACAAAAGCTGCTCAACCAGCTTATTCATGTGATCTGATTCATGCTTTATGGCAGCAATTGCCTCCTCTAAAACCTGCTTATCCTCTTTTCCCCAACGATCAAGCATGTCTGCATATCCCTTGATAACCGCAATCGGAGTCCGCAGTTCATGGGATGCATCGGAAACAAAACGCCCCTGCTGACGATAGGCCTCACGCATCCGATCCAGCAGATTGTTCAAGGCCATTTCAATCCCCTGCAAATCCCTGTCATTGGTAACCACATGGTCGGTAGGAGAATCCGGGCTGACATGCTCAATGGCATATGCAAGGTTCTGGAATTTATCCGCTTCCATTGCCATGTTGGATATGTTTTCTGCATTTTCAGCAATAACAGACAGAGGACGCAGCTTTCCTTTTACGCGGAAATAATCAAAAGCCAGAGCAGTAAGCAGGGATATTCCCTGAACCGCCAACAGAATTATGGAGCATTTTCGTACAATATCCACCAGAAGAGTTATATCCCTGACTATTGGCTGTTCCGGATGTACCGGGGTCATAGTAAAAAGCACTGATTGATCAACCATTTTTATTGCAAGTGAAATATCTTTTGAAACCTTTCCGAAACAGGTCATTTCCTCATAATAAAGAAAGCCCCCCACAAGAAAACCGGCAATCAATATATCCATCCAGAAAAATGCGGAAAACATACGGGAAACCAGCATACGGTAAAGCTTTCCTGCAATGGATGAACTTTTTGTTTTTGCCTCACTGGTTTTCATGGCTTCTCCCTTCTTACTCGGATTTAATTACATAACCCACTCCTCTTACAGTGTGAATCATTGTTACGCCGAAGCGCTCATCAATTTTATTTCTCAGATAGCGTATATAAACATCCACAATATTGGTTTCACCCACATACTCATAGCCGCAGACCTTTTGCAGCAGCGTGTCTCTCGAAAGCACAATATTACGATTTTCCAACAACACATGCAGAAACTCGAACTCCCTGTGGGAGAGTTCGAGTGAAATTCCATCATAGCTTACAGAATATGCAGGCACATCCATAACAAGCCTGCCCCATGTAAGAAGCTGCTTGTTCTGCCTGTTGTCCGGCCCGTGCTTTTTCAATGCAACCCGGATTCGGGCCAGAAGTTCCTCAATGGCAAAAGGCTTGGTTATATAATCATCCGCACCGGAATCAAGACCTGAAACCTTGTCCATTACGGAGTCTCTTGCGGTCAGCATGATAACAGGAACATCCGAGGTCTTTCTCAACCGCCTTAAAACCTCAATTCCATTTAACTCCGGCAGCATGACATCTAACAGAACAATATCAAAGCCACCGCTTTCTGCCATGGAGAGACCACTTCTTCCGTCTGCTGCCTTTTCCGTTTCATAACCCTCATGTTTCAGTTCCAGTTCTACAAAACGGGCTATCTTTTCCTCATCTTCAATTATCAGCACTTTCGCCATTTGCAAATCTCCTCAATCTGCTCTGTATAATTATTTGTCCGCTTAACGTCCGCTGTCGTTGTTGTCAGCTTCTCCGTTGTAACCGCGCTTGAAATCTTCTTTTACGGAATTACATGCTTCTGATGCTTTGTTCAATGCGTGGTTTGCAGTACTGTCCTTCTTACAGTTGGGTCCGCGGAACTCGTAACGGCATCCAAGGAACAGGAATACTACCAGCAGTGCAAGCATAAACCAGAAAAACGGAATAAATAAAACAATCAGAACGGTAATCGGGATGCTGAATACACAGTTTCCGTCTTTGTAGATATCCAGATAATTTACCATTCCTTTTCTTATCCAGCCTCCAATGGTGCGGAGCACTTTTCCGATACCGGAAGCAAAAGAATTGCCTTTGTTCTGATTACTATTTGCATAACCTGCTGCTGCATTTCCGCTGCCGCAGGATGTAAAGCCTGTCCCGCCACAGTTGCCGTCAGTACTGCTTCCTTCCGTACTTCCGAAGCCAGCCATTGGGTTTACCTTTCCGAGAGCATCCAGATACATTGCTGCATCCAGAATGTCATCATTGCAGGCATTCATTGCCTTTTCTACATCCTGACGGCTTGCGCCGGTCTTGTTCATCAGTTTTAATATTTTTTCTTCTCTTTCCATATTAAAAGCTTCCTTTCGTTTGTGATGAGCTTATAATACTCCCTGAAAATGAAAGTAAAAGGTAAGAAAGATTAAAATCAGATTAAAAATTCCAATAAAAGGATTAAAATCATGTACTAAAGTCGATTTTATCATCTTTTTGCAAGGCATACAACAATAAGTTTCCCCATTGGGCAAAAACACAACAGAGGGATTCCCCGGACATAAAAAGACAGCGGGAAAACCCGGGGCTTCCCGCCGTCTGAATTTGTTTTTCTAATTCAGATTTCTATATTAACCTGCAAAAGCAATTTTGTAACTCAGCCACCAAAATACGATATTGTCCCCTCTCTATTTTGGTTCCGTAGCTGTGTACATATAAATCCTGCTTCCGTTTTTCAGGCTGACATCAGAGTTCCACTTCAAAATATCTTCCTGTTTCACCCTGTATTTTCTGCCGATGTCAAACAATGTATCCCCTTCCTTTACATAATAACAGGTAATCTGTTTCCTGCGTTTTCCCTGTTGTTCTTCAAAATCAACATCTGTAATATATTCCATCTCTTTCATAATACAAAGCATACATTTCAGATTGACTCCTGCCTTGACCTCATATTCCCCTGCGGC
>JBJEJI010000011.1:0-5613 GCA_051877895.1 Lachnospiraceae bacterium
TATTTGTTGGAAAAAGGTATTGACGAAAAGCATATCATCTCTATTGAATTAGACCAACGAAAAGATAAGAAGTATCGTAATCCAGACACTATTTTGGAATATATAGAAACCCGTATTGTGGACGAATCGCAGTATTATGTATTATTGGATGAAGTGCAGTTACTGGAAGAATTTGAAGAAGTACTGAACTCGCTTCTGCATATTAAGAATGTCGACGTATATGTAACCGGGAGCAACTCTAAATTTCTTTCAAAGGATGTTATTACAGAATTTAGAGGTAGGGGAGATGAAATTCATATTTATCCATTGACTTTCAAAGAATTTATGCAGGTGTATGAAGGGGATGTGTATCATGGATGGGCAGAGTATGTGATATATGGTGGACTGCCTCTGACGGTAACTATGAAAACGGAAGAACAAAAGATTAATTATTTGACCAGGTTATTTGAGGAGACCTATTTGGTAGATATCATAGAGCGTCATCATATTGAGAAGTCACAGGAATTAGAAAACTTAGTAAATATTCTCGCGTCTGCAATCGGATCTCTTACAAATGTACCCAAAATAGAAGCAACTTTTAGAAGCGTGGTACAGTCAAATATCAGCGGTAATACTATCAGACAGTATGTTGAGTATTTGGAGGATGCTTTCGTTATTAACAAAGCCAATCGATACAATGTAAAAGGAAGAAAATATATTGGAACACCTTTGAAATATTATTTCGAAGATGTTGGACTCCGAAATGCCCGATTAGGTTTCCGACAGATTGAAGAGACACATATCATGGAGAATATTGTCTATAATGAATTGCGTAGCCGGGGATTTTCCGTGGATGTGGGTGTTGTAGAAAAAAGAGGTTTGAATCAGGAAGGGAAAACGGAACGAACCTATTTGGAGATTGACTTTATAGCAAATCTTGGTAGTAAGCGTTATTATATTCAGTCTGCATTTAGTTTGCCGACGGAAGAAAAACGGTTGCAGGAGAAAGCATCGTTGGTAAATGTAAATGATTCCTTTAAGAAGATTATTCTGGTTAAAGATGTTGTCAATGTGACAAGAGATGAGGATGGTATTACGACTATGAGTATTTATGATTTTCTGTTGAAGGAGAATAGTTTGGAGTTGTAATGAGTCTGGACACTTTACCACTTTTGCCTACCAAGATATGCCACGATATGCTAAGAAACGAAAGGAAAAATAGATTATGATAACAGTATTATTCATCTGCCACGGCAGGAAGTTGCTATTCTGGGAGAATGTAGGAAAATCGGGGGTTGTGGGAGTTTGAAGAAGGATTTTTATAATGGAAAATAAAAGTAGTGGTATTGTATTTCATAATAACTATGCTGGATTTAGAGGAATTGTTTATTTTAGCTCAAAGCATCCGGAACTGTTACCTTGGAATACTACTAAAACAGGACTTGATGAAACGTCGTTAGTGTATTTACGTGCTAGAGAAAAGATGCTGGAAATCTTTAAGATCGTTAAAAATATGTTAGATGAGATAAGGAAAAATACAGAAGATAAGGACGACGGAATAGAAGAAACAATTGCAAAAATGCAAGGAACAGAAATGACAATAGAAAATGTCAGCAAAGTAAAGGAAAATAGAGTAGTAAGCATTAGCACGGTATCAGTAACTACGGTTCCCAATGTGACTATTAGTTATAAGAAACCTAAAGAAGAAGTTGAAGAATTAAAGAAGTCATTAGGTGTGAAATCATACAGAGAAGTTGGAGAAAAAACATTCGAATATTATAAGGATGCGGAGTGTTAGTATATGCCAGGAAGTGATCAAAAGATAAATTATCAAGTTCGTCCAGCTAAATCAATAGAAAGAAAAATGTTATGTGATTTAATTCGTGAAATTCAGTTGGTAAGAGCGGATGGCGAAATGCGATATATAGGATTAGGTGCTAAATATTTTACAGATTTTCTTTTGCTTCATAACGAGTTTGGTATTACAGATATGATTAGTATTGAAGCAGAAAAGGAAAGACAGATTCGATATGAATTCAATAAACCTTTAAAATGCATTCAAATGTGGTATGGAACAACGAATGAAATACTTCCTCAAATTGATGGATTTGATGAAAAAATGAATTTCATTTGGTTGGATTATGATGATGCATTTGAAGAATCAATGTTAGTAGATATTGAAACTATTTGCCGAAATATAGATATTGGAAGTATGTTTTTTATATCTTGTAATTATTCTGTTGGTGGCACAATTCCGTCGGAAAAAAGGGAATCTTTTAGAAAAAATGTGGGTGTCTTTTTTGATGAATCAATTGAAAAGAATAATTATACAACAAAAAAGATGCCTCTTGTAATAAAAAAATTGATAGATTCTCAGATAAATAAAACTGTCGAAATGCGAAATAGATTGGGACAAGGTCTTGTAGAGTACAAGCAATTACTGTTCTTAACTTATCAAGATGGTGCACCAATGATGACTATTGGTGGGATTTTGGTGGATCAAGAATTGAAAGAAAAAATCGAGAATAGTAGGTTGTTTGATAAATATTGGTTCATGTCATATGATGATAAGGTTGTTACAATAGAGATTCCGAAATTAACAAATAAAGAAATTCAGTTGATACTGAAGAATCTTCCACTAACAGAAGAAGAGTTTTCAGCTCAAGAAGAAAAGTTCTTTGGAATAGAATACGAAGAAATAAGTAAATTTGAAAGAATATACAGATATTATCCGTATTATTCTGAAGGATTCTTTAATACATAAGTTTTTTTGAAAGGTGGCTACAAATGAGTCAAAAACCAACCTACCCAAACATAGACATGCAACGAACCGGAAGAAAACTGAAGAGCATGCTTGAATCCGTAGGCTATACACCTCGTATAATCCAAGACTATTTGCATTTATCCTGCGTGCAGCCAATTTATCGTTGGTATAAAGGGGATTGAGATATAATAGTGACAAGCTTAAGAAAGCCTTATAAATAGGGCGTTTCAGAGGTTAGTCCAAATATATCTTTTTAATCAGTTACGGTAAAATTGGTGGAGAAAGGCATCAGCAAAACTGAATATGAAACCAAGAATGGGTATGGACTACACCATCTTAAGCTTAGGCTTCGGTAAGAAGCAGGTTTGGGATGGTGTATTTTTTTTACCCTTTTCGATGCGTGGCTGCATCGGAGCAAGTAGTGATGGCATTTCCTTAAGTTTGGTCACTTGTGGGGGAATGCTTGGAAAGGAGGTCTTGTATGGGATTAGGAAGCATTTTGATTGCAGTAGTGGAGTTTCTTTTGAAGTGTGTGCTTTTTGTATTAAAGGTAGTTCTTTACGGAGCAAAGTTGTTTTTGTTGTTGTTTGTACTGGTGGCAAGAGTCTTTCTGATTTTTGTAAAAGTAGCAGTACCACAGTAGAGGGGAGCGATTTCTATGTTAAAGAAAGTATGGTTTATGTTGGTTGTGTGGAGTTTTTTGATGGTTTCGGGATGTTCCGGTAAGCCGATAGTGGATGCGGAATGCAAGGTTGTTTCGGAAACAGAGATTTCTGAAATGGAAGTGACGGAGGATTTGGAAGCAGATGTAAGTTCGGGAACTGACACGGATGTAATTGGAAATATTGATACATCTGTTGAGGCAGGGCAGACACAAACATCGGATGTGGATGAGCAATGTTTAGATGTTTCAAATTCTGGAGCTTCAACCACGGAGGAGCTGGCAGCAGATGATACTACAAAGGAAGCGGATGTGGAATCACCTGTCACAGAGGCACCGAGTGAACCGGAAACTGTTACCAATCAACCTACATCACCACCGGCAAAAGCACAATCAACCACGCCGGAGCATACCACGCCGACCTCATCCATGGAAGTACCTGCTACAAAAGATAGTGCACCACCTATCACAGATGACAGAGGGAATCCCGCTGACGGAAGTCCGATTTTGGAGATTACCTTCAACATACCGCAGGCAGAGTATGTGGGGTATGATGCAGACCGTGTGGCAAGGCTGGCGGTAGAGAAGTGCAAAGCCGCAGGAATGATACCGCTTCCTGAAAATCTGGACAATCTGTTGGCAGAAGGGAAGATTACGCAGGAAGAATACAATGAGTACTATCCTTATGATGGGTGTGGTTATTATTCCGTATTTGTGGAAACCAATCTGAACATTGCATCTACAATTAGTGGGGAAAGGCTTTGCAGTGAGGAAGCGATTGCAGATTACATAGCCGGAATGATGGTACTGGAAGTAGAGCCTTGTTTTTACATTGAGTGTGCCGGAGTTTATCAGGGCAACAGTGTAGAATTCTATGAGTTCCGCTGCTATCGTTAGGCAGAAATTTTGAGAGAGGAGGCGATGAGATTTGGAAAAGATAGATATTCCTTATGTGGAAAAGGATGGTATTTTGTATCCGTTACTGACTATCCCTGCTGACATGAAATTATCGGCAGTGGGAAAGTACGGGCTACTGTGGTTATCCTATATGAAGGAAAATCACAAAGGAAGATTTCGGACGCTTACAAGACTTGGCTGTGCCAATCGGACGGCACATAAGGTCAATGAAGATGCTTATGAGATGCTTGATACGATTATCGGTCAGCACATGAGAAAGCATCCGTCTGTGAATCCCGGTTCCACCATGGAGATGTGGAAACTGCGTGAGCAGGCAAAGACCGTGGCGGAAAAAACCGTACTTATGGATATTGTGTATCAGTATCATTAGTGAATTGTTTTTATGGAAGGTGGTGGCTTGGCTGCCACCTTTTACAGTAGGAAAAAGATTATGCACGGGACCGGCACTCGGATTGCCGGAGAAAGAGGTATTTATGACAGAGATTATGAGAAAAGAAAGTAACTTGAACACTATGGAAGGCAAAAGCTTTGTTGATGTACTTCCCGAGTTTCTGATTGCCATTGACCACGGCTGGAGTTCCATTAAAACGCCAAATATCATTTTCGAGAATGGTATTACGGAGTTGCAGACCATGCCGGCTACAAAGGATAACCTGCTTGAGTTCAGAGGCAGAAAATTTGTTATCGGTCAGGGCAGAATGGGTAAGCAGGAAACCAAGACAGAGAATGAAAATTATTATCTTCTGACACTGGCTGCCATTGCAAAGGAATTAAAGGAACGTACGGGAGCAAAAACCGTTAAGGTTAATCTTGCGGTGGGTGTTCCACTTACCCTTTATGGAAAAGAGAAGAAGGTGTTTCGCAATTATCTTCTCGCCAATGATAAGGTGTCCTTTTTCTATGAAGGTGTCAGATATGTGGTGCATTTTGGCAAGGTAAGAGTATTTGCACAGTGTCATGCAGCCATTGCCAACCGAATGGAAGGTATGGATAGACTGACAGCTGTGGACTGCGGTTCATGGACACTGGATATTATGTCGGTGGTGAATAAGGTGCCCGTCCTTGACGAGTGCCACACTTACCAGCAGGGACTGATTACAGCCATTGACCGCATTCAGAAGGAGTGTATAGCAAAGCACGGTAAGGAAGTGCCGGAATATATCATCAATGAGGTGATTGAAACGGGAGATACCAATGCCATTGCCAAGAATAAGGAAGCCATTATGGATACCATCAATGCAGGGCTTAGAAGATATGCCCTTGAGGTGGAAGCTAAGCTTCGTGAACTGAA
>JBJEJI010000012.1:0-5593 GCA_051877895.1 Lachnospiraceae bacterium
GGCGAATATATCCCTCGTGCTGCAGAGGACAACCTGGCCGTTAGTGCAGTTTATCAGATTCCAAAAGAGGAATTCGAAAGCGTTATTATGAAATATTTCAATATTGATAGTGAAACGCTGCAATCAAAAACAGTTTATTACCCCAAAGATTCGATCTATGAATATAAACCGAGAGGGCTTGAAGAAGTGGAGTACCCGGAATATCCATATTCAGAGGTAGTCGATTTTTCAGAAAACAGTGATGGGAGCATTACACTTACAGCCAATGTAGTATTTCCGCATTCGGGAAATTCAAAGGTATATGTCCACGAGGTTGTGGTCCGTCCTTTAGAGGACGATGGGGTACAATATGTTTCCAACCGAATTATACCTTCCGAGGATAATAGTGAGGAAACATGGCATACACCACGTTTGACAGCGGAGGAATGGGAAGAATTGTACGGGGGCGAATAATGGAAGATGTAAAATGGGTATTGAAGAAATGGGGATTTTTGATTTTGATATTGCTAATTGTGGTAATAGCAGGAGTGATTTGTTGGGGACGGTTGCATACGGAAGAAAAGAAAGTGGCAGAGGAAGTATGGGAGACTCCGTTGGAAATTGCGGATAGTGAAACAGTGACTGAGGAAGAAAATGATACGGAAACTTCTACCGATTCAGCCTATTGGTTTATTCCACAATCCAGTGACTGCCTTATCTCGGAAGAGGAAAAGGAGCAACTGCAGAATATGGTTTTGGCGGCAGCAGAATCAGTCAAGGAAATCTATAAGGATGTGATAATTGCAGATGCGGCGAATGATTCTTCCAGTGTTAGTGAATTCACAAGCGAGGAACAAAAAGAGGTTGTGGAGCAATTAGGGAAGGCTGGATTGGTAAGTACAGAAGAAGAGACCAATATGCAGAATCATGAAAAGATAGAAATCTTTTATGCGGATTATCTGAATGGGCAGGACTCGATGGTTACCGTATTTGAAGTGCAGAGGGATGGACTGATTGGAGCAGTTACCTTTATTTATCGGAAAGAGCAGCTACAGACCTATTACATCGGAGTTCGGTGGAAGGAAGGCGGTTTGCCGGAGATTCAGGGAACTTTGGTAAGGAATTTGGCTGAAATTAAACTTACGGAAAAAGGGTATTTTATCTACGCATATGAATATGTGATTGCACATGCAAGTTTGAGACAGTATTGGAGAATAGAACCGCTTCCGGAAGACTGTCGGGAACTGACGGAAAAATACATTTCAGGACTAAGCTATGTGAATTACAATGTGCTTGTCACAAACTGGGACAGCAGTAATGTAGAGGACATTCTGATGCCTTGTATATATGAAGATATTTATCGTATCCATACGGGTGAAAATTTAAAAACTGAAGACTGGAAGATTCCGGCAGAAGAATATGAGAATATAATGACCACTTATTTTCCAGTATCTGTAGAACAATTAAGGAAAAATTGCAAATATGACGAGTGTAGTAATAGTTATGAGTATGAAATGATTTATGCCAGCCCATACCCACCTTTTGGAGAAGTAGTTGACTATACAAAAAATCCGGATGGAACAATTACACTTATCGTGGATGGAGTTTGGCCGGATTATAATTCTGATCTCGCTTTTCGGAATACGGTTGTGGTTCAGCCATTTGAAGATGGAACATTCCGGTATCTTTCTAACTCTATAGAGGAAATAGAATTGGAACTGCCGTAGGTAGCAAGAACGAAAGGATGATTTTATGGTATTAAAGAAAAAGAGCATTCTACTAATTATGGTATTTTTAATTGGGTGTTTTGTGTGTGGCTGTGGAAAAGAGGATAGTGTTGCAGGTGAATCTCTTGTGGAAGATACGGAAGAAGTATTTTCTACAGAGGAAACAAAAAGTGCTGAGGAAGAAGCTGCAGAACAGTGGGAAAAGGGCTATGGACTTCTGGTGGATGAACAGGAAGAAGAGGAAGCTGAGAATGACTGCAGAGCGATGATGGAACGTATTTATGAGATTTACAAAGAGGCAGATAAAGGAACTGCATCCAATGTTGTTTTAACTGATGAGACCATTCTTGAACTGCAGAAAAAGTTAATGGAAACGGGATATCCGATTGCTACATTAGTGACCTATTCAAATATGGAAAATTATGAAAGTGTGGATTCTTTTCTTGAGGATTGCACGGCTGGGAAAAGCGGTTCTGTAGTAATTTACGAGATACATGATGATGGTGGCATAGGTAGAATGAAATTCATTTTTGATGGTACAGACATGTATGTTGTAAGTGCAAGAAGCGTATGGAATGAGAATGGTAAGTCGGGAATGTCCTATATATCTTACACCAGAATAAAAGAGTGGAAATATACAAATAAAGGATGGTTCTGTTATGAGTTATGTGTGCCAGAGCCACCAGAGGTCAGTGAAATCATGGATGGAAGATGCCTAATCAGAGTAAAACCAATGACAGAAGAACAGCGTGAAATGTCTGAACGTTGTGTTCGGGGACTTGGATATCAGGGACAGAATCTTTTGTGTTCCAACTGGAATGCAGAAAATATGAGGGAGTTGGATTATAACGGAATGTTTGAATATCTGTATGGAATGAAATATGGAGAAAAGTTCAATTCTGAAGATTATCCAAATGGCATTCCTAAAGAAGAGTTCGAAAGTCTGATTATGGAGTATATTCCTGTAACAGCAGAGCAAATAAGGGAGTATGCAGAATTTGATGAGGAAAACCAGACTTATGCTTGGGCGAGATTGGGGTGTCTTAACTATGCTCCTACATTTTTCGGGACGTCTCTGCCAGAAGTGACCGGCATCAAAGAAAACAAAAATGGAACGGTGACACTGACAGTAGAGGCGGTGTGTGAGATGGTTGTTTGTAATGATGCGGTCATAGCTCACGAACTTACAGTACGGTTCAGGGAGGATGGCAGCTTTCAGTATTTAGGCAATAAGATATTGGATGACGGTATTCAAGATATACCGGAATATCAGTACCGCATTTGGAAGTAAAATTTCTGTTCAGTAATAATTTGATAATTCTTTGGTTGCATAATATATTACAAACGTAAGAATTTAAAATAACAAGGAGTAACGACATGAAAAAACAAATAGAAGAAATATATGAAAAGCAAAAAAACAGGCGGGTAAAGGCAATCGGGACAGGATTGCTTATTTATGCTATTACGATGGGAATTGTCAGTGCCTTTTTGGGAAGCCCGTTCCCTCATAAAGAAACTCTGTTGATTTTAGAAACGACAAGGCCAGGCTGGATTAGTACAGATGGTTATCTGTTATGTTTCTGTGCTGCAGCGGGGGGATTTGCTGGCATAGCCAATATTGTGTGTGGCATTCTGAATCAATTCCGTAAGCTGGATCAAGTTTTGTTGCAAGAGTGTGATGCAAAACGCTATCTGGAATTGATGGAATATGCAGTTACTTATGGAAAAGGCTTGAAATGGAAAGGGCTTCAAAAGACCGTACTTCTGCTTGCTGAGCAAAAATATGTGGCGGCATTGATAACAAATCAGAAATTCGAGGAAGCGGAATGTTATCTGAATGAAGGATGGATAGGAAAAAGAAGCAGCAGATTATTCAGACAGACAGCAATGAATCTTGAACTTGCTCAAAAATATGCGGATGAAGATGTGGTGAGCTTTTGTAAGGCACTTCAATCAGCAGGAAAGGAATTTGCAAAGAATCGGTTGTTTGCCGCAAAAGAATTCGTGTTGAGAAGAGATTATGAAACTGCCGTAAAAATTTTGACAGATCGTGAGGAAAAAATACCATATTCCGAGGTTGGACGCAAATTTCTATTGGGAATGTGTTACGATGAACTGGGCAATCAAAGTCAATTCGTAGCCTGTATGGAATATGTGGTAGAGCATGGAAATACAATGCCGCATAAGGCATGGGCACAGGAATGGCTTCGCAGAAAAACTTTATTCTTATTAGAACAGAAAGAGGATTGTGGTGAGAAAAAGAAGGATGATTAATATAAAGTGGAAGAAGCATTATGTGAAATCTTGCTACCAGAGAAAACGGAATTGATAGAGTCACTGTCACAGGCAGGGAAGCTGACGGGGAATGGAAATGGGATGCAGTATTTCGGAGCAATCCTAATTAGGAGTGAATTGTCTTTGGAAGAACTGGATGCTTACTATTCAGATTACAGAAGTAATAAATGGGAGTATTTGGTGGAAATTCAGGAAGGGCAGCCCATTGAGGTGATTGATCACGGGACACTACAATTTACAGAAGAAATAAATGACAGTGGTTATTACATTGTATATTCATGGGGAAACGAATATTCATGGGGAAACGAAAATTCTCTATTGTAAGAACTGGATATACGTGGACATTAAAAGGAGTGCTATAAACAATGAAGAAATTTTTGAAAATTATGCTATGTATTATGGGTTCGCTTCTTGCAGTGATTGTAGTATTTGGGTTTTGCATTTTGTATACGGTAAATTACAAGAAGACAATTTGCGATACATCTGTTTCGTCGGATGGAAAATATGAATTGACACTTCAGGCAGTCGGAGAACCAGACTGGCCTTTTGGTTCAGCAAGTGGACGATTAATCCTTATGGAAGGCAAAGATAAGATATCTCAAACAGATTTTGAATTGCACAATGACGGTGGGAGCATCACAAGTAGTTGTTGGAAAATTACATGGTATGAGGACTATGTAGAAGTGATCCTATCAGGCGAAGAACAATTTGATGAGCAAGTCATTTTATATTTTGATGGTACGAAAGAAATTCAGCAATTGACAGATATTGCAGTGGACTATCCATCAGGAGAGGAATTAGATGAAAGCCGGGTTATAACCGAACAATCCTTTGATGTGGATTTGAATGGTTGGGGCGAGGTACGATTTGTATCTTATCTGCCGACTTATGATACGCTTTGGGAAGATGTCTCATTTGTGCTGGCAAAGGACAATCAAATTGTGTACCATTTCCCAGCTTATTTTGAAAACAATAGTACTGAAAATGATAGCGTAGGTATGTTTGACAGCGTAGAGGCAGTTGGATTTCAAGATATAGATGGCGATGGTGCAAAGGATGTGATTTTATGATATCATATAGTGCGAGTGGAAATTCCAGAGTTATCTTAAATGAGAATGAGGAAATAATAGAAATTCTTGCATATGACAGACTTTCGGAAAATGAAAAATGTGAATTATATGTTTTGTACAGAAGTAAGAAAAACGCAGATGGTTCATGGCATATCTCAGAGGCAGAGATTCTTGATATATTTGCTTATAATGTATCTACAAAAGATGTGGTTAGTAGCGGTAAAACATCATGGTCAGCAACCGGAAATGAAAAATATTATGAAGTAACAGGCGAAAAATAAATGAAATCGGGTAAGAGTCAGTTTGTGTAGTTGACTGTTACCCGATTTCTTTATTTCCAGATATTCATGTCTGACAAGATAGACATGGTTATTTCAGTTGCGTTGCCTCCGGTAGCATCGCTGTCTGCACCAATGTTGGTAGCAAAAAAGTATGTATTATCTGCAGTTTCAATATAGCCTATAAACCAACCATTCACATCTTGTCCGTTTACACGTCCGGTTCCGGTTTTTCCGTAGAATG
>JBJEJI010000013.1:0-22313 GCA_051877895.1 Lachnospiraceae bacterium
AAACAAAATTGCAAGAATTCTTGTGATTTTTTCAAGAGTACCTTCCATAGAACGTCCTTTGTTTTTTCCCCAGTAACTATCGGCAACACCGCTGATAGCACCGGTAAGACCGGCACTCTTGCCTTCCTGCATAAGCACAATAACAGTAAGTGCAATACAAATAATAATATATAATATTGTAACTACAATTCTTAAAGCTCCCATTTTTTCCTCCATGCCAGATAATAACTTGGAATATTATATCATAGCAAGCAAAACAGTGCAAGTAAAATTTTTAATCAATTAAAACTCACAAGCCTTGCATTACACCATGTTTAGAGCATCATATTAGTTTTTCTTAACCAGAAGTGAATTTCCTGTCATTTCAACAGGTTTTTCCATACCCATCATATCAATCATTGTAGGAATGATATCTGCAAGACAACCACCCTCTTTAAGTGTATAAGAAGGATCTGCATTAACAAGAATGAAAGGAACCGGATTGGTAGTATGAGCTGTGAAAGGCTCTCCTGTTTCATAATCAACAAGCAGCTCTGCATTACCGTGGTCAGCACAAATAAACATCTGTCCGTCAACTGCCTTAATTGCATCTACTACTTTACCAACACACTCATCTACAGCTTCAATTGCTGAAATTGCAGCAGACTCAACACCTGTATGCCCAACCATATCAGGGTTAGCAAAGTTTGCAATAATAACATCATATTTCTGACTGTTAATAGATTCGCAAAGCTTATTGCATACTTCCGGTGCACTCATCTCAGGCTGTAAATCATAGGTTGCAACTTTAGGACTCTTAACAAGAATTCTGTCTTCACCCTTATTTGGCTCTTCAACACCACCATTAAAGAAAAATGTAACATGTGCATATTTCTCTGTTTCAGCAATTCTTGCCTGAGTCATATTGTGATCTGCGAGCCACTGGCCAAAGGTATTTGTTAACTCTACTTTCTTGAATGCAACATATTTATTAGGAATTGTTACATCATAATCTGTAAAGCATACATAAGTAACAGGGAATCTTCCGTTTCTTCTTTTAAAACCATCAAATTCATCACTGCAGAATGCTCTGGTGATTTCTCTCGCACGGTCAGGTCTGAAGTTGAAGAATATAATAGAATCATTTTCTTTGATTGTAGCAAGAGGCTTACCGTCCTTAACGACTACTGTTGGAACAACAAACTCATCTGTAACGCCCTCTTCATATGACTTTGCTACAGCATCAATAGCATTTTCAGCTTCAATACCTTCGCCATAAACTAATGCACTGTATGCTTTTTCAACACGATCCCATCTGTTATCACGGTCCATAGCATAATATCTGCCATGTACTGAAGCAATTTCACCAACACCAAGCTCATCCATTTTTGCCTGTAGCTGCTCCATGTAATCTTTTCCGCTTGCAGGTGGTGTGTCACGTCCATCAAGAAAACAATGAACATAAACCTTTTTAAGTCCGGCTTTCTTAGCTAGTTCAAGAAGACCAAAAAGATGTGTAATATGACTGTGTACACCGCCATCGGAAAGAAGTCCATACATATGAAGTGCCGAATCATTTTTTTTGCAATTATTAACAGCACGAATCAGTTCTTCATTTGTAAAGAAATCTCCGTCCTGAATAGACTTTGTAATTCTTGTAAGTTCCTGGTAAACAATTCTTCCTGCACCCATATTCATATGGCCAACTTCAGAATTACCCATCTGACCATCAGGAAGTCCTACAAAAAGTCCGGAAGCCTGACCTTCTACAAAAGGACACTCAGCCATAAGCTTATCCATTACAGGTGTTTTAGCAATAGCTACAGCATTGTGCTCAGAATTTGAATTTAATCCATAGCCATCTAAAATTAATAAAACTGTAGGTTTTTTACTCATAAATCCTCCATAATATGCGTATTCATTGAATACACTTTAGAAAAACATAAAAGTTTTCCTAAACAATAACATTCCCTGACAAATATATTATGAGTCAGGGAATGCAAAAATTATTTTACTTGTAATTAACAATCTTGCCGAAGTCAGCTTTTAATGAAGCTCCACCAACAAGACCACCGTCAATGTCAGGCTGAGCGAAAAGTTCAGCTGCGTTTGCTGCATTTACGGAGCCGCCATACTGAATTCTTACAGACTGAGCTGTTGCATCATCATACATTTCAGCAACACAATCACGGATTGCTTTACAAACTTCCTGAGCCTGTTCTGTTGTAGCTGTCTTTCCTGTACCAATTGCCCAGATTGGCTCATAAGCAATTACCATGGAAGCAACCTGTTCAGCAGTGATATCTTTAAGATCACTCTTAATCTGGAGACGAATCCAGTCAAGTGTAATACCCATCTCACGCTGTTCAAGTGTTTCACCACAGCAAAGAATTGGAACAAGATTGTATTCGAAAGCCTTCTTTACTTTCTTATTAAGCATGCAGTCACATTCTTTGAAGTAATCTCTTCTTTCGGAATGTCCAATAATTACATACTTAACACCTGCATCAACAAGCATAGCCGGTGCAATTTCACCTGTGTATGCACCCTTATCTTCATAATACATGTTTTCAGCACCAACTGCAACATTTGTACCTTTTACTGCTTCAACAACAGGAACGATGTCAATAGCAGGAACGCAGTAAACTACGTCTACATCATCAGACTGTACAAGTGGCTTTAAAGTTTCGCAAAGCTCAACTGCCTGACTTGGAGTCATGTTCATTTTCCAGTTACCTGCAACGATTTTTCTTCTCATGAGGATACTCCTTTATGATTTAATTTTTATCTTATAATTATTAAATAATTATTTATCGTCAGCTGCTGCAACACCCGGTAATTCCTTACCTTCAAGGAATTCAAGGGAAGCACCACCACCAGTAGAAATGTGGCTCATCTTGTCTCCATAGCCAAGCTGGTTAACAGCTGCTGCGGAGTCACCACCACCGATAATAGTTGTAGCATCTGTTTCTGCAAGAGACTTAGCAACTGCAATTGTACCTTTAGCAAGAGTAGGGTTTTCAAATACACCCATTGGTCCGTTCCAAACAACTGTCTTAGCGGACTTAACAGCATCTGCATAAAGTTCAGCTGTCTTTGTACCGATGTCAAGACCTTCCATGTCAGCAGGAATCTTGTCAGCATCTACTACAGATACTTCAATAGGAGCATCAATAGGGTTAGGGAAGGAAGCTGCAATTGTAGTATCTACAGGAAGTAATAACTTTTTGCCAAGCTTCTCAGCCTTTTCCATCATTTCTTTACAATAATCAAGCTTCTCATCATTAACAAGAGATTTACCGATTTCATAGCCCTGAGCCTTTAAGAATGTGAAAGCCATACCACCACCGATAATAAGAGTATCACACTTCTCAAGAAGGTTGTTAATAACGTTTAACTTGTCAGCAACTTTAGCGCCACCAAGAATAGCTACGAATGGTCTTACAGGATTTTCTACTGCATTACCAAGGAAATCGATTTCTTTCTGCATAAGGTAACCAACTGCACATGTATCAATGTATTCTGTTACACCAACATTGGAGCAATGAGCTCTGTGAGCTGTACCAAAAGCATCGTTTACGAAAACATCAGCAAGAGAAGCAAGTTCCTTAGAAAATTCTTCTCCGTTCTTTGTTTCTTCTTTACGATAACGTGTGTTCTGAAGAAGAACAACATCGCCATCCTTCATAGCTGCAACTGCTGCCTTTGCATTTTCGCCAACAACTTCATCATCAGCTGCAAAAACAACTTCCTGTCCTAAAAGCTCAGAAAGCTTTACAGCTACAGGAGCAAGAGAAAGTTCAGGCTTTGGTTCTCCCTTTGGCTTTCCAAGGTGGGAACAAAGAATTACCTTTCCTCCATCATTAATAAGCTTCTTAATTGTAGGAAGTGCTGCTGTAAGTCTGTTTGTATCAGTAATAACGCCTTCCTTTAAAGGTACGTTGAAATCACATCTGCAAAGAACTCTGAGTCCCTTAACATTAATGTCATCAACGGATTTCTTATTTAAACCCATGGTTTTACACCTCCAATATTTATTATCCGGCTTTCTGCCGAATGAAATACAATACAGAGTAATGAGCCCTGTATTATAAGCGAAACAAATTAGAGTTTCTTCAAAGCAATATAGGGATTCGGCCCGAAAGCCGAACCCCTATGAAAAATCATATCAATTCGTAAATTAGTTATAATTATGCCAATTCAGCAAAGTACTTAATTGTACGAACCATCTGGCTTGTGTAGGAGTTCTCATTGTCATACCAAGAAACAACCTGAACTAAGTTATCCTCGCCTACCATTGTCTGTGTAGCATCGAAGATTGAACCATATGTGCTTCCAACGATATCTGAAGAAACGATTTCTTCTTCATTGTAACCGAATGACTCTGTAGCAGCAGCCTTCATAGCAGCATTGATTTCTTCCTTAGTAACGCTCTTCTCAACTGTAGCAACAAGGATTGTTGTTGAACCTGTTGGTGTAGGAACACGCTGAGCAGAACCGATAAGCTTTCCGTTAAGTTCCGGAATAACAAGACCAATAGCCTTAGCAGCACCTGTTGAGTTAGGAACAATGTTTACAGCACCTGCTCTGGATCTTCTAAGGTCACCCTTTCTCTGAGGACCATCGAGGATCATCTGATCACCTGTGTAAGCATGAATTGTACTCATGATACCAGACTTGATACCAGCAAGGTCATTTAATGCCTTAGCCATAGGTGCAAGGCAGTTTGTTGTACAGGAAGCAGCAGAAATAATTGTGTCATCCTTTGTTAATGTCTTATGGTTTACATTGTAAACAATAGTAGGAAGATCATTTCCGGCTGGAGCTGAAATAACAACCTTCTTAGCACCTGCATTAATATGAGCCTGTGCCTTAGCCTTTGATGTGTAGAAACCTGAACACTCAAGAACAACATCTACATCAAGTTCGCCCCAAGGACAATTGTTAGCATCTGGGAAAGCGTAAATCTTAATTGTCTGTCCATCAACTGTGATAGAATCCTCACCAGCAGATACTGTATCAGCCTTAGCGTACTTACCCTGTGAAGAGTCATACTTAAGAAGGTGTGCAAGCATCTTAGGGCTTGTCAAATCGTTAATAGCTACTACTTCGTAGCCTTCTGCACCAAACATCTGTCTGAATGCAAGACGTCCAATACGTCCAAAACCATTAATTGCAACTTTAACTGCCATTTTGGTTTCCTCCTAATAATAAATTATTAAAATAAATTTTAATACGACTTAAAATCCTTAACCATTGTAATAAATTACGGAGAAAAATGCAAGCATTTAATAGTAAATATTGTATAATCTCCATTTTTAACAATTTTTCGGCAAAAATATGTGTCATTATTACGATGATTACTAAAACAGCGGATATACCCTTATAATATATCTGCCTATAATGCTGTTTGCATGAACAGCCTGTATTTTAGACGAACGACTGTCAAGACTGACATCTCGGTTGTCACCGAGTACAAAATATTCATCTGTATCAAGAGTTATTGTTTCAAATGTATTATCATCATCTATAACCCAATTTATACCTCTTGGTGCTGAACCTTGTCCATATTCATCAGAAAGCAGGAAAGTCTGTCCATCTGTTGAATTTATCTGTATTCTTCCATCTGAAAGTACTGTAACGGTTTCTCCGGGAAGTCCAATGATTCTTTTAATATAAAGAAGCCTGCTCTCATCTTCATCTGTGGTATTGAGGTCATCTTCAGAATATGGTCGGAAAACAATCACTTCAAATCTTTCATACTTTAATTTATTGCCGATTTTATTTATCAGTAAAATGTCACCATCTTCAATTGACGGTTCCATAGATGCACCTTTTACACTTACCGGCTGAATAAGATATACTCTTACAGCAAAAAATAATAAAAGTATAAAAAGACAGACAAATACAGTTTTTAATATCTCAAAAAGATTAATCTTAAACCTGTCAGATATAATAATTTTTCCCATTTATACCCTCCGTCTGAATTATCCAAAGGGAAAATTCAGTGCTTATTCAAGGGTAGAATCATCCTGTGAATCAGAAAAATCTACTTCATCTTCAGCAATACCAGTGCCATTCATATCATCAGGATTCAGAATATCGTCCATATCATCACCAATAGTTTCTTCATCAAATCCTTCAGTTACATCTTCAATGGTTTCTTCCACTTCATTACCTGTTAAAATTTTAACTTCACCTTCATTCAATTCGGCAACAGCAACGGAGAGAGGTTTATTGCAGGATGCTTTAACCAAAGGTTCAGCTCCGTCAATAATCTGTCTTGCACGTTTAGCTGTGGCCAATACAATAGAATATCTGCTGTTAACTACCGGTTCATCTCCCGGTTCAACATTAGCATTTACAACATTCATCAAATCTGTATACGATGGGTGTATCATATTAATATCCTCCTACTCAATATTCTGAATTTGTTCCCTAATTTTTTCAATTTCGGTTTTAATATCGATTGCAATACCGGATACTTCAATGTCATTTGCCTTTGATAATATGGTATTTGCCTCACGATTCATTTCCTGTGCAAGAAAATCAAGTTTTCTTCCAACATTTTCTCCCTGTGATAAAGTAGCTTTCATGTTTTCGATATGGGCTCTGAGCCTTACCGTTTCCTCATCCACACAGGTTTTATCGGCATAAATGATAAGCTCTGCAGCAATTGTCTTCTCTGTTAAATTAGTATCACATAGAATTTCACTGATTTTATCAAATAGCTTCTTTCTGTATTCTTCCATCATTTCCGGAGAGCGCTTTTCAATAAGTTCGATTTTACCATAAAGACCATTAAGTTTATCAATAATATCATTTTTCAGATGCTCGCCTTCAGATGATCTGCTCTCAGCAAAACCCGTGCAAGCCTGATGAACAGCTTTTTCAAGCAACTCCCATGTCTTTTCCTGATCCTCTTCAGATTCTTCAAGGGTAAAAACTTCAGGCATTCTGGCCAGAAGACCAAGTGATAAATCCTCGTTTATTCCTGCTTCTTCAGAAAGCAGTCTGAGATACTTTGCATACTCCATAGCAATTTGAGAATTATACTTAATACTGTTTCCACCTTCACCATCATCTGTCATGGAAATATTAATATCTATTTTGCCTCTGTTAGCATATTTTTTTATGATCTGCCTGACAGCTGAATCATAGCAATTCAGTTTTCTCGGGAGTCTGGTGGAAATTTCACAGTACCTGTGATTAACAGATTTCATTTCTACTGTAAACTTTTTCCCGTTTTCGGACAACTCCGCCCGTCCAAACCCGGTCATGCTCTTTATCATAATATCCTCCAAAATATTAAAAATGCCATATTTATAAAAACAAATACATCTCAACTTTTTAATTATATGTGAGAAATATAAATAAGTCAAAGGTTTTTTCTTATTAACACTACAATTCTCACATTTTATTCATATATACGAGGTACACGCTTACCTATATCGCATAAAACCTCATAGCTGATAGTGTTACATTCAACTGCAATATCATCAGCAGAAATGGAACAATCACTGCTTTTTCCAAGAAGTATTACATCATTTTCAATTGTAACATCCTGAATGCCTGTTATATCCACCATTATCTGATCCATGCAAACCCTGCCAAGTACCTTTGCATATTGGTTATTAATGATTACTTTTCCCTTATTGGAAAGCAGTCTTGGATAACCGTCTGCATAACCTACACTGACTGTTGCAACCACAGTTTCTTTATCTAATACACAAGTCGCACCATAACTGACAGTATCACCTTTATGAAGGGTTTTAATATTAGTTACATGAGCATGCCATTCAAGTGCAGGATTAATATTTATTCTGTTAATGTCAACTTCTGACGAAGGCAAATATCCATACATTGATATACCTGCCCTGACCATGTTATACCTGTAAGTATCAAAATCAATAATTCCTGCGGAATTTGCAATGTGAACAATTTTAATAGAGTATTTCAATGAAACCTTTTTTATAAATTCCTCGAAAATTTCAACCTGTTTTTCAGTAAATTTCTTATCACTTTCATCAGCACATGCAAAATGTGAAAAAGCACCCTCTACTTCAATATCAGGCAAGTCAAAAACAGCTATTGCCTCATTAATACTCTCATCTGTATTTCTAAAACCTATTCTTCCCATTCCGGTATCAACCGCAATATGAATTTTTGCTCTTTTACCACACTCCCCTGCAATCCGGTTTAAAAGTTCCGCATCCTCATAACGATAAATAACAGGAGTTATATTCTGTTCAATCAGAATCTTATACTCACTGTGAGAAGTGTAACCAAGAATTAATATTCTGTTATTAATCCCTGCATTTCGAAGTTCAACAGCTTCTTCTACGGTTGCAACACCAAAAAAGTCAGCTTCTGTTTTAAGCGCATTTGCCACCATTACGGCACCATGTCCATAAGCATCTGCCTTAATAACAGCAAGCACTAATGTATCTTCAGATACTAAACTCTTCATTTTAATTAAATTATCTTTTATTATGCCGGTATTAACCACAGCATATGTTCTGTTATATTTTTCCATACCCTGAAACTAATTCCTATTCAATAGATTTTAAAGACTCAGACATATTAACAGCTGCAATTTTTCTTCTCATAAACAATTCAACAATAATAGAAAATAAAAAAGTAAGGGCTGCACTGAAAATATATGATGACAAATCAACATGAACATTAAAACATATTAAATCAACTTTGATTTTACTCATAACAACTCTGTGCATAAAATAACCTGTGGGAAGACCGCAAAGAGTACCAAATAATGTAAGAATAAGATTTTCCCTGAAAACATATCCCGATGTTTCATTTTTGAAGAATCCAAGAACTTTAATTGTTGCAATTTCTCTTACTCTTTCCATAATGTTTATGTTGTTTAAATTATAAAGAACAACAAACGCCAGTACTGCTGCACAGACAATTACAAGATATACAATGACATCCAGACTTTTAATCACTTCATTAAAGTAATCTCTTGAAACCTGTGTTGCCGATACTCCTGAAACATTTTCAATTCCGCTAAGCTCTGTTATTTTTTCATATACATCGATTCCTTCAGCTGTATTAGCTAAAATGCAGTTGTAATATGGCTGAGAACCATATCCGTTTACATATCCATTTTTGGTAATAAACACAAAATTTTTTACATAGTTTTCATATATACCTGAAATAGTATAGCTTTCCTCCTGCAAATTGTCAAAACTTATTATTATTTCATCACCAATTTCGGCATTTATACTTTCTGACAAATTACGGCTTATAATACATTCCTTGTCATCTGAAAGTCTGATTTTCCCATTTTCATCAGAAAGGTTAATAAATCCATCAAGTTCGGTAAGTTCATCACATGTAACAAGTGAAATACTTTTCTTTTTATCATTAAGACTAATATCTGCAGTATGCAGAGCAATACTAATGCTACTGTCTGTACAAGCGTTGATATCAGATATCAAAGTTGAATTCTCTTCTTCAGACAGATTATCATTGGCGGATATAAGAAAATCATAAATTTCGATACGGTCATACTGATCATTACATACAGAAGAAATAGAATCCTGAATTCCAAAGCCAATAACAAGAAGTGCAGTGCAACCTGCAATTCCTATAAGCATCATAAAAAACCTCTTTTTATATCTAAAGCAGTTTCGAATAGATACTTTATGAAGGAACGGAACTCTATCCCAAATCACCTTTATTCTTTCAAGAAATACTCTTTTCCCGGGAGCCGGTGCTTTTGGACGTATCATTTCTGCCGGTTCTTCGTTCATTACCCTGTAACAGGTAAAAACGGTACTGCCTACGAGAACCGCAACTGAAACCAGAATTGAAAGAGCCAGTATGGAATAATCATGAATTATATTCAAATCGGAAGAATATGTATACATGACTGAGTAGGCCTTCCAGATAACAGTTGGAAACAAATAGCTACCGATATAAAATCCTAAAACGGATCCGATTATTGCAGCACTTAAACTGTAAAAAATATACTTTCCAAAAATAGTTCTTTTGGAATACCCCAATGCTTTAAAAACACCTATCTGGGTCCTTTCTTCTTCAACCATCCGGCTCATGGTTGTTATGCATACAAGAGATGCAACCAGAACAAAAAACACAGGGAAAATATATGCAATTGATGCAACAATATCAGCGTTATCTTTATAGGTTGCATAACCTTCATTAGCTTCTCTGTCAAGAGCATATACTTTAAGTTCACCCAAGTCTTCCGACATGATATATTCATTTTCCTGTAATTCTGAAAGACTTTCATCAAGCTGCTGCTTTGTTTCATCTAAAGCAGATTTAGTCTCAAGCAAAACAGAATCTGTCATTTCTGTAAGCAATTCAAGAGATGTTTTTGCTTCGTTTAAAGTATAAAGCTGACTTTCAATACCTTTGACAGCTGAATCGTTTCCGTATTGAATGTTTTCTTCTTTGTATTCCAGAAGAATTTCATACTGTTCATTTATAGCTGCCAACTGGTTTTTATCAGCCTCATTTACATCATAAGAATAATTATACTGTTCCAGCGCCTCTTCATACTGTGCACAAGCATTATTATATACTTCTAAGGCATCAGTGTATGCAGTCTGAGCATCTGAAATCTCATCAGAAAGTTCATTGTATCTTATTTCTGCAAGGTCATAGGCAAGGTTTTCCATATAATCATGACGTTCATCAATAATACGGTTGTAGTCATCTTCATAAATATAATATCCGTCCTGAAAATCAACAAAAATCTGTGAATAATAATCTATGCTAAAGCAGGCAAAATCAACAAAAATATACGAATGAATAGAACCATTTCCTACGCTTGTAGTTCCTCTCTGGTAACTTAAATATAAAGGGGAATTAACAATACCGGTTACTGTTAATTCTTTATATACCATATTATCAAGAGATTCTTCCGAATTATCAGAAGAAATACGTATTTTCTGACCAATATAGCTTTCGTCATAATACCTTCCATCAATAACACACTCATCTGCGGTTTCAGGAAGCCTGCCTTCTTTTAATTCTAAAATGTTGATTTCATCTGTTATACTGTGTATTCTGACAACATAGTTTGAATCTACATCATCGGATACAATCATGTCCTGATAATACGCACCGCAAACATTAAATGCCTGACTCTCTTTACGTAATTCAAAAACATCATTTGAAGAAAAGCCTACTGTTGAGACTAAAGAAAAATCATAAAAATTATATGTATTATAATAATCGTTTGCTGTATCAATCATATCAACAGTTGATATTTTTAAACCTGCATAAAATACAACACCAAGAGTAACAATACATATCAAAGCCATATATCTGCCAAAACTGTTACCAATAGTTCTAAAAACATTTTTTAAGAAACTTTTACGCATGACATACTCCAAACATTTACCATTCTATATCATCAATAGACTTCTTGACCGGATTTAGGTACATTTCCTCAACCAGACCATTTTTCACCTTAATTACACGATCAGCCATGGCAGTGAGAGCTGAATTATGGGTAATAATTACAACCGTCATTTTGGTTTCTTCTGCCGTAGTCTGTAAAAGCTTTAATATCTGTTTTCCTGTATTATAATCCAGTGCTCCCGTTGGTTCGTCACAGAGAAGAAGCTTTGGATTTTTCGCAAGTGCTCTTGCAATTGCAACTCTTTGCTGTTCTCCTCCGGAAAGCTGTGATGGGAAATTATTCATTCTGTCTTCCAGACCTACATCTGCAAGAATTTTTTTTGCAGGCAGAGAATTTTTACAAATCTGTGACGCCAGTTCAACATTTTCCTTTGCTGTTAAATTTTGTACAAGATTATAAAACTGAAAAACAAAACCGATATCCTGACGACGATAAAGAGTAAGCTGTCTTTCTTTATATTTTGAAATATCATAGCCGTCGAGAGTAACACTTCCTTCAGTGAGTTCATCCATTCCACCAAGTATATTCAGAATAGTTGTTTTCCCTGCACCGCTTGCACCTACAATAACACATATCTCTCCCTTTTCAATTTCAAAATTGATTCCCCTTAGTGCTTCAATAGTAACTTCACCCATGTGATAAACTTTTTTTACATCTTTAAATTCTACATAAGCCATTGCTTTTCTCCACTTTATCTTTTAACAGATTTGTAATTCTGAGCACATTTTGAAAAAGCACTTTTTAAATACATTGAATTATTACTATGTTTAACCTGATTTGTCCATTTAGTAATATACTCCTCAAGCTTTTTCATGTACTCTTCCTTTGTTATTTGACCTTCAGCAACATAATTTAATCCTTTTTCCCAGCTGGCTGTAAGATCTGCATTTAAAAGAGACTTAATCGAGGCATATACAACCTCATAGACCATTTCACCCAGAAGAGTAGGCGTAATAATCTGCGTCCTGCTATTTAATGAAAGATAATTTATCTTAAACAATTTGTTAAGTATTTCTGCTCTGGTAGCACTGGTTCCGATACCACTTCCTTTAATTTGAGCCCTTAATTCTTCGTCTTCGATAAACTGTCCGGCTTTTTCCATTGTAAGGATTAATGAACCGGAATTATATCTTTTTGGAGGAGCTGTCTCTCCTTCTTTTATTATAAGAGAATTAATAGAAATACTCATTCCCTTTTTTAAACTGTTTACGCGTTCAAATGCACTACTGTCAAAAACTTCTTCTCTGTCTTCCTTATCATCCTTGTTATCTTTTGACTTATCATAATTATTCTGACCGGTAATATTTAAATATCCGGGTTCTTTCAAGGTCTTAAAATTAGCCTGAAATACCTCTCCATTTATTTTTACAGAAAGAGAAATCTTCTTAAAAACAGCCGAAGGAAAAAATACAGAAAGAAAACGTCTTACTATTTTATCATAAACCAATCTTGACAGGTTTGAAAGCGAAGAAAGTGCGCTAAATCCCTGTCCTGTAGGTATAATAGCATAATGGTCTGTAATCTGTGAGTCATTTACATATTTTGTCTTTTCTATTCCCTGATAAGTTTTATTGTTTATAATATAGTCAGTAAATTCTTTATATTCATTTAATTTACCTACACCGGAAATATTTTTGGTTATTTCTTTTGCAACAGCAGAAGACATAACTCTTGCATCTGTTCTTGGATATGTTACAAGCTTCTTCTCATATAATTCCTGAACAATTTTTAAAGTTTCATCCGGACTTATTTTAAAACTCTGAGAACATTCATTCTGTAATTCCGCCAGGTTGAAAAGCATAGGCGGATTTTTCTTTTCATCCTTCTTTTCAATAGAATCAATAAAGCCTGATAACTTATTACAGGAATAATTTTCCTGGTACTTTTCAAGTTTATCTTTTCCTGTAATTTGAGGATTTTCCATTGTTGCTCCAACATAGGATACAAATTCTCTTGCATTTTCAAGTTTTAAAAATCCCACATCTTTATACAAGGAATTTGAAGCAAAGTATTTTGATGACTCAACAGCTTTAAAAAAACCTTCTATTTTAAGATCATCTCCCATTAATGCAGAAATCTTATAAAAAGGGGTTTTTACAAAGTCCCTTATTTCTCTTTCACGACGAACAACGATTCCAAGTACGCATGTCATTACCCTGCCTACCGAGATAGCAGACCACTTTGAGGTTTGAAGAGCATTTTGAATCAGATTACCATATTTCAAAGTTAAAACACGGGAAAAATTAATACCCATAAGATAATCTTCTTTTGCTCTTAAATATGCAGCATCAGAAAGATTGTCATATGCAGATAAGGGTTTAGCCTCTTTTATTCCACGTAAGATTTCTTCCTCTGTCTGTGAGTCGATCCACACTCTCCTGCGTTCTTTATCAGCAGGAACCCTGGCCATATTATCTACAAGTCGGTATATATATTCACCTTCACGCCCTGAGTCGGTACATACATATATAGTATCAACATCCTGACGATTTAAAAGACTACTGACAATATCAAACTGTTTAGAAACAGACGGAATCACCTCATACAGATATTCCTCAGGCAAAAAAGGCAGTGTATCAATTGACCATTTTTTTAAAGCCGGATCATAGGAGTCGGGATAACTCATTGTAACAAGATGACCTACACACCAGGTAACAATAATATTGCTACCTTCCAAATATCCGTTTTTACGCTCTGTATTTACTTTTAAAGCCTTGGCAAATTCTGCAGCGACACTGGGTTTTTCTGCAATAAAAATACTTTTTCCCATCTCATCCCAATCTAAAGCAGCCTCTAACAGAAAAATAAAAATTCTGCACAGAGGCTCGCTTTATAAATATTATTTCTGTTTTCTGTTACTACCGTTTACGGTCTTATTTTTCTTATTTAATTTCTGCAAAGCAAAAATAAAATAGAAAATAAGAGCAAAAATTACTATTAATGCAACAACAATCATAACAACAGCAAGTAAACTCACTTCTTCATCTTCAATGAAGTCAAGTGAATCTATAGATGCAGCCTGAACAGGTGTAAAATCATTTTTATCAGAAGATAATACTTCATACAGAACACCATCATATACACCATATGTCTGGGTGGTTGTTTCACCATATCTTGTAATATAAGTGCACTTTATAAATTTATCGGAACGCTCATAGGTACCTGTAATTTTATAATCATAAATATTTTCCTGATAAATATGCTTCTCCATTGTACCATCAGAGTTAAAGGTAATGGTTGTCCTGGTACCATCATAAACGGCCACATCAAACTTATCCTCAGCAGGAATCTTTTTATCATTTCCATCATATGACATAAAGAAAAGATAATTATCATCAACCAGATAACCGGTAGTTTTTCCACCAACGGTATCTGTAAATGTCACTTTATCATCGTTAAGAGTGTATGTTCCTTCTAATCCGGCGTTATTGTAAAAATCACCATCTTTTTCAAGTCTGATGTAGTACTCAGACGGACTGGTAACCATGCTGTAATAAATGGTTGTTTCATCTACTCTGTTACCACATCCCACAAGAAAACAGGAACAGACAAAAATAATTAATAAACCAATTTTATTCTTCATAAATTCCCCGTTCAATTACTCATAAAGAGGATATTTCTCAGTAAGCGACTTAACGATATCATAAGCTTTTGCAGCTGCAGCTTCATCTGTAGGATTCTTAAGCACAAGTGCAATTGCTTCTGCAATAAGATCCATGTCATCAGTATTCATTCCTCTGCTTGTAACAGCAGCTGTACCAAGACGTACACCACTTGTAACAAATGGTTTCTGAGGATCATTTGGAATTGTATTTTTGTTACATGTAATATGCACAGCATCAAGAAGTTTTTCTGCTTCTTTTCCTGTAACATCAAGACCTCTTAAATCAACAAGCATAAGGTGATTATCAGTTCCACCACTGACAATGTTAATTTCTCTTTTAAGAAGGCCGTTACAAAGTGCCTGTGCATTATCAATAATTCCCTGTGCATATACTTTGAAGCTTGGATCAAGTGCTTCTTTAAAGCATACTGCTTTTGCAGCAATTACATGCATAAGAGGTCCTCCCTGAATTCCAGGGAACACACTTCTGTTAAATTTATGCTCATCTGCAAATTCCTGGCTTGAAAGAATCATTCCTCCTCTTGGTCCGCGAAGTGTCTTATGGGTGGTGGTAGTTGTAACATGTGCATAAGGAATTGGACTTTCATGAAGTCCTGCTGCAACAAGACCGGCAATATGAGCCATGTCTACCATAAGATAAGCTCCTACCTTGTCCGCAATTTCACGGAAACGCTTAAAGTCAATTTTTCTTGCATATGCAGAAGCTCCTGCAATAATAAGCGCAGGTTTGCACTCAAGAGCAATCTTCTCTACATTATCATAATCAATAAAGCCATCATCATTAACTCCATACGGAACAATATTAAAATAAGTACCGGAGAAGTTTACCGGGCTTCCATGTGTAAGATGACCGCCGTGGTCAAGACTCATACCCATGATGGTATCACCAGGCTTACAAAGTGCAAACTGAACTGCCATGTTTGCCTGTGCACCGGAATGAGGCTGAACATTTACATATTCAGCACCAAATAATTTCTTTGCTCTCTCAATAGCAAGATTCTCAGCAATATCTACATACTGACATCCGCCATAGTATCTTTTTCCCGGATAGCCTTCTGCATATTTATTAGTAAGTACACTGCCCATTGCAGACATAACTGCCTTACTTACCAGGTTCTCGGAAGCAATAAGTTCAATATTTTCTCTTTGTCTGGAAAGCTCAAGGCTGATACTTTCAGCAAGCTCAGGATCATAATTCTTTACATCATCAAATGAAAACATAATAATATCCTTTCGTGATAAAATAAAATTATAAAGCTTATATAAAGCCGATTTTGTTCATTGTATCACACAATTCATATTTTTCCAAGTATATCTTTTCTTTTACATCAAAAGAACCTCCGGAAAATCCGAAGGTTCTTAACGAAATTATTATATTTCAGTTACTATAGTAAAATAATAAGGAACTGAGATGCAAGAACTACAGAAATAAGTGAAATTGGATATGTGGCTGCATATGCAGAGGCAACATCATCTGTACCTGCAACATTAATCAAAGTTCCAAGTGCCGGTGTACTTGTCATACCACCTGTAATTGAACCAAGGTTGTTTAAAAGACTGAGTTTTAAAATATACTTAGCGAACAGGAAGCCAACAATCATCGGAACTAATGTCATAACAATACCATATATGAAGTAAACTGCCTTGAAATATTCAACGAACTTAGCTCCTCCGGCTATACCTGCACCAATAAGGAACAGCATTAATCCAAATTCTCTGAAAACTTCAAGAATTCTTTTTTCAATTTTAAGACTTACCGGACCAATGTGACCAAAATGACCAAACATAAGGGATGTAAGTAACACGCCACCGGTTGTTGTCAGTGAGAATGTTGTACCATTAAGTCCTTTACCTGATAAAGGAATCTTAATTGCACCAACAAAAATACCGATAAGTGCTGCTGCCGCAAATGCACAGAAGCCAAAAGAATCAAGCTTAAAGTATTCTTTTTTATTATTTTCTTCACCAGTATCAACAACACTGATTAAAGCACGTTCTTTGTCCATATCAGCCTTTGTAAGCTTTGGAATAAGCTGAACAAAAAGAACAACACCTATTACACCAAATAAATATGCAATACCATGTCCTACGGTTACAGCGTCTTCATACTGCGAGGCAACAGTTGCTTTTGCAGCGGAAAATGCCGGTGTACTGGTTAATGAACCGGAAAGAATTCCTACAAGCATTGCGACAAACTCATCAGAATTGCTTTCAGCTCCTCTTCCAACAAAGAAGCAACCTGCACATGCAAGAGCTCCGGAAATTATAATAATTAAACCTAAAACAATGTAAGATTTGAAGTTTTTCTTCAGATTTTTGAAGAAGTTAGGACCTGCAATAAAACCAACAGATGCAACAAAAAGAATCAAACCAAGGTTTTCAACAATCTTTAAAGCATTACTGCTCATATCTGCTGCAGTGCCATCGGCAAGCTTCATAACAACAGTAGAACTGATTGTGTTTGAAAAAATTGCTCCGAACAAAAGCGCTACAATGAATACTCCCGCAGTACCAAGGCTGACACCCTTAATAGTAATTCTGCCTAAAAGATACCCCAGAACCGCCACAGCAAAAACTGAAAACATTAGAAAACTGATTCCTGAAATTGAAATAACACCACCAAATAATTCCATTTTGTTTCCCCTTTTTACATAATTAGGAACCTGCCAATTGACAGGTTCCTATAAACTATACAAAATATAAAGTTATGTTTCAAGAATAATAATTCACAAACTTATAACAATTTTTTGTCATTTTTTGTGAATATTAGTTCTTGCGTGCATAATCAGGAAGAAGCATCGGAGATACCTGCTCTGTAACAATACCTGCATCTGCCATTTCCTTTTCAAATGCATCAACATGGGAAAGAGTAAGTTTGCCTACTGATACGCTCTTTGCTTTCTCACTTGCAAACTGACCTGCATTACGTCCAAATACAATAACATCAAGCAATGAGTTACCCATAAGTCTGTTACGACCATGTACACCACCTGCGGCTTCACCTGCAACATACAGATTTTCTACAGTAGACATACTGTCTGTTGTAACATCAACACCACCATTTTGATAGTGAAGTGTTGGGTAAACAAGAATAGGTTGCTTACGAATATCGATACCATATTTTCCAAACATACGAAGCATGGCAGGAATACGTTTCTCGATAGTTCCTTCACCATTCTTTAATTCAATCATTGGAGTATCAAGCCAGATACCGATGCCTTCCGGAGTAGGAATACCTTTGCCTCTTGTTGTACACTCACGAATAATGGATGAAGCTGTAACATCACGTGTTTCAAGAGGATTCATGAACACCTCACCGTCAATGTTAACGAGCTTTGCACCCAGAGAACGAACCTTCTCGGTTACAAGCGCACCAAAAATCTGCTCTGGGAATGCAGCACCTGTAGGATGATACTGAAGAGTATCAACATCACGAAGCTTTGCGCCAGCTCTGTATGCAAGAACAAGACCATCGGCTGTTGCACCATAGTGGTTAGAAGTAGGGAATCCCTGATAGTGAACACGACCGGCACCACCTGTAGCAATAATAACAGTCTTTGCCTTAGCAATAAGGATTTCCTTAGTTTCCATATTCATGAGAACTGCACCTGCTGCTGCACCCTTATCGTCTTTAATGATTTCGATTGCTGCTGTGAAATCGACAACAGGAATCTGACGATTAAGGACTTCATCACGAAGAGTTCTCATAATTTCTGCACCGGAATAGTCCTTTGCAGCATGCATTCTTTTACGCTGTGTTCCACCACCATGAGTTGTTACCATCGTTCCGTCTTCAGTCTTATCAAACTCAACACCAAGTTCAGATAACCACTGAATAGCTTCCGGAGCCTTAGTAACAAGCTTAGCAACAAGTTCAGGACGAGCTGCATAGTGACCACCACCAAAACAATCGATATAGTGTAATGCAGGAGAATCATTTTCCTTATCAGCAGCCTGAATACCACCTTCAGCCATCATTGTATTAGCATCACCCATACGAAGCTTTGTAACAATCATTACATTAGCACCGTTCTTGTGTGCTTCAATTGCTGCTGATGTACCGGCACCACCTGCACCAATAATTAATACATCGCAATCATAATCAGGATTGGAAAGATCAATTTCTTTTCCGGCAATACGGCTGTTAGCCTGTAACATATCAGCAAGCTCATGAGGAACAAGGCCACCCTTATTAGGACCGATAGTAAGCTCCTTAAACTCATCTTTCTTGTGATCAGGATGATACTGAGCAAGAACTGCTTCTTTTTCTTCTGCTGTCATACGTTTTGGCTCAAGAGCAGCATTTTCAGCTCTTTTTGCTTCAACGACCTTCATGAGTTCAAGCATTTCTTCATTATACATAGCACGTTCTCCTCCTACTTCTCAATTTCTCTGTTGTTATAGAGTTCTTTGATTTCATCAATCGGCTTACCCATAAGTTCTTCAATAAGAGAATTGAATTTACCTTCATTGATTTCCTCAACACGGGTATTAAGATGTTTGCACTCAGGGGCAATATATTTGCCGTTAAGTCTTCTTGCAAGCATAGCAACCTGTGGATGAGAAATACCGGCAGGACAACGTGAAGAACAAACACCACACATTACACAGTCAAAGGAAAGTTCAGCACATTTAGCATATTCTCCCCTCTGAGCGTGAGCGATATACTGCATTACAGGGAGTTCCTGTGTACATGCTTTAGTACATGCATTACATCCTACACAAGAGTAGATTTCAGGATATAACTGCATCATAATCTGCTCAGTCGGTTTAATCTTTTCAATATCGTAAACCTGCTTTACAAGTGGGAAGAATGGCAATGTAGCAATGTACATTCCGTCTTCTACCTGAGTCTGACATGCAAGGCAAGCCTTAAGTTCACGGTCACCGGCAATACGATAAATTGTTGCACACGCACCGCAGAAGCCGTTACGACAACCGCAACCACGGATTAACTGGTAACCTGCATATTCCATCGCCTTCATAATTGTAAGGTTGGATGGTACTTCGTATTTCTTACCAAATAAGAAAATGTTTACCATTTCGCTCATAATATTCCTCCATTAATATTCGTTTGGCATTTCATCAAGCTGGTCACAACGGAATACAGGACCATCTTTACAAACATATTTGTCACCGATATTACATCTGCCGCACTTGCCGACACCGCATTTCATACGGAGTTCCATTGTTGTATAAACCTGATCCTTCTTAAATCCAAGTTCAGTAAGACCTGCAAGTGTAAATTTAATCATTACAGGTGGTCCACAGATAATACATGTTTTATTTGTATCAAAACCAAGTTCTTTCACATAGTTAGGAACAAAACCAACATGTCCGTCCCATCCTTCCTGTTCTCGGTCGATTGTAAGATGTACATTGAAATCTTTTTCATTTACCCACTCAGTAACAATTTCATTGTAATCAACAAGGTCATCCATACTTCTTGAGCCATATACAATATCAACTTTTCCGTAGTTATCTCTGTTACCTCTTACATAGTTAATAACTGAACGAAGGGGTGCAAGACCAATACCACCGGCGATGAAAAGAAGATCTTTTTTGGCAAAATCTGTGTCTACAGGAAAACCGTTTCCATATGGTCCACGAATTGTGATCATCTGACCAACTTCTACTCCATGAATCCACTCTGTAACACAACCGCACTTTTTAATGGAAAATTCCTGATATTCTTTGTTTGTAGGTGAAGAAGTAATACTGAAAAGTGCCTCACCAACACCCGGCATTGAAAGGAATGCACACTGACCGGGAATATGTTCAAAAACTTTTCCACCTTCCGGTGCATTTACACGGAAAGTTTTAACATCAGGAGTATCCTGTCTGATATCGGTAATAATACCAAGCATAGGAATTAATGTTTCGTTAATTTCACTCATTTCTGTTCACCTCCTAATGCTTTTGCAACCTTAACAATATTCATATTGATAGGACAGCTCTTAAGACAACGTCCGCAACCTACACAGCCATATACACCATCATTATTATTAGGGAAATATACAAGCTTGTGCATAAATCTCTGACGGAATCTTTCCAACTGTGAATTTCTGTTATTACCATGTGCCATCTTTGTAAAATCAGCATACATGCAGGAATCCCAGCAACGGAATCTCTTAACCCCTTCATTAGTTTTAAACTCACGAACGTCAAAGCACTGGCATGTAGGGCATACAAAAGTACATGTTCCACATGCAAGACAGCTTTCATACATATCTTTCCAGATTTCTGAGTTAAAGTTCTCCATAAGGTGACGCTCGCTTATTTTATCCAGCTTAAGATCCTTAATAGGAAGCTTTTCAATCATTGATTTAATGGCAGCCTTAACATTTTCAACTGCCTGCTCATCACCATCATTAATAAAGGAATCAACATTTGCAAGAACAGCTTCACCCTTTTCCGTGTTTGCCTTAAAGTAAATATCTTCACCAACTATCCATGCCGCTACATCACCGGCAGGATTGGATGCATCAATACCGAAAGTGCTACAGAAACATGTTTCCTGCGGTCTTCCGCATGCAAGTGTAATTATTGTTCCATGCTCTCTTCTGTTTTTATAATACGTATCAACAGGAGGTGTGGTAAGGTATACTCTGTCAAGAATTTCAAAGCTTGCCAGATCACATGCACGAACACCAAAGATAATGAAATCTTCAACCTCTTCTCTTGCATCAATAATTTCGATGTTTTTGCCATCAACCTTGAAGTCTACAAGATTCTCAACCTGTGGGAAGAAGAAGTCCTTAGCACTTCTGGTTGTGTTGCATGCATTACTAAATTTCATGCCTTCCTCAAATTTTTTGAAAGATGCACCGTCAGCATTATCAACAGGCAGATATAAATCTTCTTTTGCAGCAAGAGTGCGGAAGAAATCATCAAGTTTTGCTATAGGCATTTTTTTCATTACTGATTCCCCCCTCTTGTGTATACAATACTTGGCTCACAATCATCAAAAGTATAATTTGTGAGTGGAGCTTTCTCATCCGGATTAGCACCGGCCTGATATTCTCCATAAAATTCATTAATATCTTTAATGAACTTACGATTTAAAAGATGAAGAGGAATGTTCTGCGGACATACTCTTGAACATTCACCGCAGTCCGTACAACGTCCTGCAACGTGAAATGCACGAATAATATGAAACATATTTTCTTCAAAGTCAGAAGCAGGCGCCTTGTTGTCAATACCACTCTTTGGATTGTCAAATACACAGTTTTCACATGTACATGCAGGACATACGTTACGACACGCATTACATCTGATACAACGGCTTAATTC
>JBJEJI010000014.1:0-5572 GCA_051877895.1 Lachnospiraceae bacterium
GAGATAACACGCACCAGTTTTCCCTGGGGATGGTTAATCTGATAATGCAGACCTCGAAGCACCCCTTTCTTGCTCATGGACTGGTTGTCCTGAACAAATACCATGTCAAGCCCCTGCTCCAGCATATCTTTTTGATTGTAGGTTTCCATGAAATATCCCCTGTCATCACCATGAACAGTCGGTTCTATAACATAAAGTCCTTCAATTTCACAGCCTGTCACTTTAATCTGACCCATTTATTTCTCCTTATTCATCTACAAATCTTTCTATATCTGCCATCTTATCTCCATAATTTTCAGATAAAATAACATCAGAAAATTTATCTCCTACAAAATTTCCTTCAAATATCTCTGCAGCGCATCCTGCCAGGATGGGAGTCTCTGAAAGCCTGCTTCCGTCAACTTATCCTTATTCATTCTACTGTTTGATGGCCGCTTTGCCTTGGACGGATATTCCGCTGAGCTTACAGGTGCAACGCTGAGATTTTCCGGTGCATATTCACTGTATCCCATTTCTGCCGCCTGTCTGAAAATTTCACAAGCAAATTCATACCAGGTGCAAAGCCCTTCATTGGTGGCATGATATCTGCCGTATTTCTCCGTTTCTGCCATATCCACCAGCAGCCTTGCCAGGTCAAAGGTATAGGTCGGCGAACCTGTCTGATCGTTGACCACCGTTAATTTATCTCTGTCTTTGCCCAGGCGAAGCATGGTTTTTATAAAGTTGTTTCCGTTTACGCCAAACACCCACGCAATACGCACAATGAAATATCGGTCAAGAAGCTTCTCCACCGCCAGCTCACCTTCATATTTAGTCTGTCCGTACCAGTTTAAAGGCTTGCGATCCGGCTCGTCAGGCTCCCAAGGAGTAGTGCCCTCCCCATCGAAAACATAATCAGTGGAAATATAAATCATCTTGGCATCCACCATTTTACAGGCAGCTGCCACATTTTCCGTACCAACGGCATTAATCAGCCTGACTTTCTCCCGGTTTTCTTCATCCTCTGCAATATCAACTGCGGTCCATGCGGCACAATGAATAACTGCGTCCGGCTTTTCCCCGCCTATAACTTTGTCCACCGAAGCCTTGTCCGTAATATCCATTTCCCGGATATCCACACCCACAGCCTCATGACCTCTTTTTTCCAGTTCACGTATCAGATCATATCCCAGCTGACCATTCGCACCAGTTACCAATACTTTCAAATATCTACCTCCACGCAGCCTGCATCCTGTTTTTTACTACCTGTTTCCGTACATCTTTTCATAATAATTCTGATATTCACCGTTTATGATAGTCTCCCACCATTCTTTATTATCAAGATACCACCTTATGGTCTTCTTTATTCCCTCTTCGAAAGTGGTCTCCGGAAGCCATCCCAGCTCCCTGTGAATCTTTGCAGGGTCGATGGCATAACGCATATCATGTCCTTTACGGTCGGTTACAAATGTAATCAGGCTCTCCGGTTTGCCTAACTCCTTGCAGATGAGCTTTACAATATCAATGTTTCTCTTTTCGTTATGACCGCCAACATTATAAACCTCGCCTACTCTGCCTTTGTGGATTATCAGGTCAATTGCTTTACAATGGTCCTCAACATACAGCCAGTCACGAACATTCAGTCCTTCTCCGTAAACCGGTAAAGGCTTGTCTGCCAAAGCATTGGAAATCATAAGCGGAATCAGTTTTTCCGGAAAATGATATGGTCCGTAGTTATTGGAGCAACGGGATATGCTCACCGGCAGCCCATAGGTTCTGTAATATGCCAACACCAGCAAATCAGCAGAAGCCTTTGAAGAGCTGTAGGGACTGGATGTATGAATCGGTGTTTCTTCCGTGAAAAATAAATCCGGTCTGTCAAGTGGCAGATCTCCGTATACCTCATCGGTTGAAACCTGGTGATATCTGGTAATGCCATACTTTCTGCACGCATCCATAAGAACTGACGTACCCAGAATATTGGTTCTAAGGAACACCTCCGGATCCTCAATGGATCGGTCCACATGACTTTCCGCTGCAAAATTTACCACCATATCAGGCTTTTCTTCTTCAAAAAGCTGCTCAATTGCCTGACGGTCACAGATATTAATTTTGCAGAATCTGAAGTTAGGATTCTTAAGAGCTTCCTTTAAAGTACTAAGATTTCCTGCATATGTGAGACAATCCACACACACGATGCGATAGTCCGGATATTTATCCAACATATAATAAACAAAATTGGAGCCGATAAAACCTGCTCCTCCGGTTACGATAATAGTCATTTTCACCCTCCCGGCCAGCCCCCCACCTTAAATCCGGTGGATACGTGCCCGTATTTCTAAATTAATTTATTCTATATCAGTCTAGTACTTAATTCTTCCTTCCGCAACAGCTTTCAGATGCATGCCATATGAGGATTTACCATATCTGTCTGCAATTTCAAGTAACCCCTGTCTGTCAATCCATCCGTTGAGATATGCTATTTCTTCAGGTGCGGAAATCATAATTCCCTGTCTGTTCTGTATCATTTTGACAAACTCTGACGCTTCCGAAAGGCTGTCCACTGTTCCTGTGTCAAGCCATGCAAATCCACGTCCCAGAAGCTGAACCTTCAGTGATCCGTCCTTCAGATAAAGGTTATTCAAATCTGTAATTTCAAGCTCTCCTCTTGCAGAAGGCTTAATGGTCTTCGCCATCTCCACAACCCGGTTATCATAAAAATATAAACCGGTTACACAATAATTGGATTTTGGCACAGCCGGCTTCTCTTCAATGCTTATAACCTTGCCCGCATCATCAAACTCCACAATACCGAAACGTTCCGGATCATTAACATAATATCCGAAAATTGTTGCGAGACCTGCCTCTGCATTTTTCACTGCCTGCTTCAGGGTTGTGCGGAAACCGTTTCCATAAAAAATATTATCCCCAAGCACCATGGCACATACATCATCGCCGATAAATTCTTCTCCGATTATAAATGCCTGAGCCAGTCCTTCAGGTTTTGGCTGTTCGGCATATTCCAAATGAATTCCGAACATGCTGCCATCCCCTAACAGTCTTTTAAAATTTGGAAGATCTGTAGGAGTGGAAATTATAAGAATATCCCTTATTCCGGCCAGCATCAGCGTGGAAAGCGGATAATAGATCATCGGTTTATCATATACAGGCAGAAGCTGTTTACTGGTTACCATAGTAAGTGGATACAGACGGGTCCCGGCACCACCCGCAAGAATAATTCCTTTCATCTCATTCCTCCCATATTTAAACAAATTGATTTCAAAATTGTTTTATAACAATTATTTTAGTTTTTTGCATTCAAACCATATGGCATGCTAATATCTACCCTTCATGTTCCTTTAATAAGAATCATTTACGATATAAAATTAATTTTACCATTATTTTAATTCAATAGCAAGCATAGAGATAATCTTGCCTTGTGTTAGTTACTGTCAAATAATCGTTGGCAACTTTTTTCCACACAGATTTATTTGATGTCACAAGTCAGTTCAGGTACAGGTCTCGTGACCGCTGCGTTTTCTACTCCTCGCACGCACCTTTTCGCTTCAGCTCATGCGCAAACTCGCCTCTTCGAGGCTCAAACATGAGCCCGCTGTGGCTGTTAGCGTGCTCGTCCTTACGAAAGTCTCGCGATTGTCACTTCGAATCTGTACCTGTTCCTGCCTTTGTGACTGCTTAATATCCTGCCTTTTTTTCTCGTCAATTAAACAATAAGCTAAATCTGTATGATTGGGAAGAGGTTTCAGTCTCTTCCCTTTATTTTTGCCAATGAAAAAAATACTCTAAGCTTGTCTTATTCTCCTTCGTGATTTATAATTGGGTTAATTGTAAGAAATAATTCCCTTGCAACCGGATTTTTTTATCAGAATATAATTTTGAATCTAATTCTGAAACCAATTCTGTATTTAGTACTAAATTATTGTCCTGTAATTACTTCAAGGGCCGGTTTAGATTCAGTTATCCACAATTTTACGGAGGTAAACATGATTTATACACTGGAAAACCACAAACTTATCATTGAAATCGACACGAAAGGTGCAGAGCTCTGCTCCATAATTAACAAAGAAAACGGTCTTTCCTATATGTGGAATGCCGGAGATGCCTGGAAGAGACATTCTCCTGTCCTTTTTCCTATTGTAGGGGGAATCAAAGATAAAACCTATCGAATTGATGGTCGTGAATTTCATCTGAACCAGCACGGATTTGCCAGAGACATGGAATTCAACCTGCTTAAAGAGACCGATACCTCTCTTTCTTTTATACTTTCAGAAGACCCAGGCACACTTGTGCGTTTCCCATATTCCTTTAATCTGATCATTACATACACACTGACAGATTCAGAGATTACAGTAAAATGGGAAGTGGAAAACACAAACACCTGTGAAATGCACTTTTCAATTGGTGGACATCCAGCGTTCACCTGTCCTCTTGAAGACGCTAATCAGACAGACTGCTATCTTCATTTTGACCAGTCGGAAGCTCTTTCCTACAATCTTCTTTCTGAAAACGGCTTATGTCTGCCTGAGGAATATCCTCTGGAAACCGAAAACGGATATGTACGCATCACTGAAGACTTTTTCGACAAAGATGCCCTTGTTCTCTACAATGACCGCTTAAGAAGCGTTGCTTTGGCTGATTCAAACAAAAAGGATTATCTCCGAGTAACATTTGACGCACCGGTTTACGGTATCTGGTCAGCCAAGGGAAAGCATGCACCATTTGTCTGCATTGAACCATGGTACGGAAGATGCGATGATGATGATTTTTCCGGAAGCTGGCAGGAAAGAAAATTTGACAACACCCTGATGGCCGGAGGCAGCTTTGAAGCAAGTTATATAATTGAAATTTTATAAAGGATATGCCATATATTGACCGCACTTTTGCTCACAATTCAGGTTTTATAGGTAATAAAAAACCTGCAAATCAGAGAGATTTGCAGGTTGAAGAGGCGACAACCAGATTCGAACTGGTGATAACGGTGTTGCAGACCGGAGCCTTACCACTTGGCTATGTCGCCATATTTAATTATATGCACTTAACAGCAATTCAGAAGCAATATTTTGTAAACACTTCTGTATGTTAGTTATAAGTAAGCTCCCCGAGTAGGGCTCGAACCTACAACAACTCGGTTAACAGCCGAGTGCTCTACCATTGAGCTATCGAGGAATAGAATTCATCGACCGTTTGCCGGTATAAACACTTTTAGCATTAGCGTTTACCTAATGCCCTAAGTATTATCTTATAGAAGATTCTTGAACCTTCAAAACTTCATACCAAACTCTTCTCCAGAAACTTTTGGTTAAGCCCTCGACCTATTAGTATCGGTCAGCTACATACGTTACCGTACTTCCACCTCCGACCTATCTACCTTGTCGTCTTCAAGGGGTCTTACTACCTTTAGTATGGGATATCTCATCTTGAGGGGGGCTTCACGCTTAGATGCCTTCAGCGTTTATCCCGTCCAAACTTGGCTACCCGGCTATGCACTTGGCAGTACAACCGGTACACCAGAGGTTCGTCCATCCCGGTCCTCTCGTACTAAGGACAGCTCCTCTCAAATATCCTACGCCCA
>JBJEJI010000015.1:0-21762 GCA_051877895.1 Lachnospiraceae bacterium
ATAACTAACAAGATTTGTCAATACTTTTTTCCGTAGTAAAGCAATTTCAACTTTTTGTATTAACTTTTACATATGTAATTCCTTCTGTTCCCAGACCTGACAGCTCTGTATCCATACCCTTCAGATATTTATCAAAGAAAGTATAGTGACAGTAGGACAGGTTTTGAAACATTTCTATTGAGTCCATCTTCCCCACCAGGCTTTTTAGCGGAACATAGAATTTCGCATCAGTAAAACCATTATGTTTCATTTTACTGAATGTGACCTGCCAGACAGGGGCAGTAGTATTTAATAAGGTCCTTGTTGCCGTATTGACATTTTCCATGCAGGAAATCTGGCAAAATGGCCTTTCCATGGTTTTCTCCGGATATTCCCCAAACAGTCCGCCGTCAATGTTGATTCCGCAGGCAAATTCATCGTAATACCTGCAAAGATAATACGCAACACATCCTCCAAGGGAATGTCCGCTTACACCTACTCCATTTCTTAAATCAATATAGTCAGCATAACGAATTTTGATTTTTTCCAGAGCATATTTCATATCCTCTACCCATTCAGGAACACGTTTTTTAATGTACGGTGTATACTTATTCTGGAATGCATCAAATTCAGCTAATGCTTCTTCCGAAGTCAGCTTCTTTTTTAACAGCTTGCTTTGGGCCCTTATTGCTCCAAAAATACTTGTGTACATCATCTTATTTATTTTTTTATCATACAAATCAAAGCTTCCGTCTTCATAATCATTTTCTATGGCTTCAAAAGCATGACCTACGGATGCCACGATATAACCATGACTGGCAAGATCACAGCATAAATAAGTGTTGGCTTCAACATATGAATTATATCCGTGGCTGAAAAGGATGAGCGGAAATTTTTCATTGGTTGAAACAGGAACATTTTCGTAGTAGTCTGCAGAATTCATCTCTGCATTCATTTTTTTAATATGATATGCTTTGCATAAGGCTTTTTTCTTTTTTTCAGAAAAAACACTTGCCTTTTTCTTTCCTTCTATGCTTTCTTTTTCAACCGGATAATACATGCGAATTGATATTTTCCGGTTACCATTATAATCCCCAAGTGTCTCTTTCCTCTTTTCGTCTTCAACAGAAAAACAGGTTGTTCCCACCATATACTTTCCTGTTATGTAAAAACTTGAATTCATAGTCTTCTATACCTCCTATCCTTCCTATTAACAGATTTGTATATTTTAATTCTTTACGGTCTTCAAAATGTCCTCAAAGGTACTAAGCAGCTTATCTATCTCAATGGGCTTTGCAATGTGTCCGTTCATACCCGCCTCGTATGCGGCTTTTTTGTCCTCCTCGAATGCATTTGCTGTCATGGCAACAATAATAATACCTGCTTTTTTTTCATCCGAAAACTTCCTTATTGTCTTTGTAGCCTTATATCCATCCATATTCGGCATTTGGATATCCATGAGAATCATATCATAATATCCTGCGTCATTTTTATCCATCATATTGACACATATGAGCCCATCAGCAGCATGTTCCACTTCAAATCCCGCTTCACGAAGAATTGTTATTGCTATCTCTGCATTTAATTCATTATCTTCTGCAAGTAAAATTCTTTTTCCCTTAAAAAAGTCAGCTTCTGTCTCAGGCTTTATCTTAACAGGTTCTACGGAATCCTTATTCTCTGCAATTTTATGAGGAAGAGTTACTGTTATTTTAGTTCCTTCACCTACTACACTCTCAACTTCAATGGTTCCCTGCATCAAATCAACTAACTTCTTTACAATTGACATACCCAAACCTGTTCCGTTTATCTTACTCTCAGTACTGGTCCGCTCCCTTGTAAACTCTTCAAACAGATGCGGAAGATATTCCATCGACATACCAACACCTGTATCTTCAATAACTGTTCTATATATACCATATCCCGGGCGGTCAGAGGAAATTTCGTTCAGTTCCATAGTCACCCTTCCCCCTGCAGGTGTATATTTCAACGAGTTACTCAGAATATTTAAAAGAATTTCTCGCAGCTTAGTTTCATCGCAGATTACATCAGTATGCTCAACATGAGTTGTTATTTTAAAATCGATTCCTTTTTCACTCATCTGGGAATCAAACAATTCATATAAGGACTCATTAAAAGAATACACATTTAAGCCGGTTTCATTTAGATTTGCTTTACCACTTTCAATTCTGGCCATTTCTAAAACATTATTAATCAGAGAAAGCAGGAATTCATTTGAAACCTTTATTTTCTTTATATAAGATTTTGCAAGCTCCTTGTCATCAAGATGTTTTTCCAGAAGTTCAGTAAAACCCATAATGGCATTCATAGGTGTTCGGATATCATGTGACATATTGAACAGAAATGCCGATTTTGCAGCATTAGATGCATTTGCAATCTCCAACTGAGCCTTGGTATCTGCTTTGTCATGGGCTTCCGTCACATCCCTGCCAAGAATATTGGCAATAGACTCTCCGTTTTCATCAGATCCAATGAAAATATTGATTTCATGCCATTCAATGCCTTTTCTGGTTTTAACAGAATATTCCAGATTGCCTATATATCCGGTTTCACTCCTTCTCTCTCTAAGCTTATCAAGGCTGGAAAATTCACTAAAAGTTTCTGTATAGTCATCCGTAACATACTGTATTTTCTGTCTGTAAGCCGTTTCATAATCATCGGTGGATTCAAATATTTTTACAAATTCTTTCATGCCTGTGCCTACAATCAGACTGTATTTTCCACTGCCTAAATTCAACGTTAAATTATAACTATAAAGAGTTTTTGTTATATCTGAAAGAATCTGATCCTTAGCTGCAACAGCCCTCAGCTCATTTTCACGGCGCTCCTGAGCTTCATGGATTTCCGTAATATCACGTCCAAGAATATTGGCTTCAGGAATTCCGTCTTCATTTGTTCCCATGAACAAATTTACCTCATACCATTTCGTTGTTCCACTCACATTACTACGATAAGAAAGTGTTCCTGCAAGACCTGTTGTATTCTCCATTCGCTGTAATGCTTCTATACCGACAAGCTGATCCACTTTCTGCTTATCTTCTGAAAAGACAAAATTTAAAAGCTTTGCATGAAGAAGAACATAATCATCTGTATCACGCATAACATCCACAAAATCATCCATACCTGTACCGGTAATAAGAGAATATTTCCAAGTTTCCAAATTCACTGTAAGATTATATCCGTAAAGCATCTTTGTTACACCTGAAAGTAACTGGTCACGAGCCATGGCAGCTTTTTGCTGGTTTTCACGCTGTTCCTGACGCTCATGGGCTTCGGTAATATCTCTGCCAAGAATGTTAGCTACCCTTTCCCCGGTTTCATCCGAACTGATAAAGACATTTATCTCATGCCATTCATCTCCATATTCCGTTATTGCACAATACTCCAGATATCCGATAAAGCCATTCGCATTTGTTCTTGACCGAAGTGATTCAAGACTGGCAAGATTTGCAAACTGAGACACATGCCTTGGATCCAAATATGAGATTTTTTTATTGTATGCCGTTTCATAATCATCAGTCTCATTAAATATATCCATAAACTGAGTCATGCCTGTACCAATAATCATACTGTATTTACCGGTTTTCAAGTTCAGCGTCAAATTGTAACTGTACAGCATTTTTGTCAGTTCAGACAATATCTGATTTTTTGTAGCTGCTGCCTGAAGTTCATTTTCTTTTCTTTCCTGTGCTTTATGTATTTCGGTAATATCTCGTCCAAGAATGTTTGCAATTCTTGTTCCATCCTCTTCGGTCTCAATAAACACATTAATTTCATGCCACTCGTATTCGGTATCCCCGGGATATAATACAGGATATTCAAGTGAGCCTTTTAATCCATTCTCTGTCCGGTTATTTCTTGCGGATTCCAAATCTGTAAGTTCATTAAAACGCAATATGTATGTAGGATGAATTATACTATTCTGAAAAGCTTTTATTTCATCATAACGCTGGTGTTTTTTGTATTCCTCAACCGTTCGTTCCATGCCCGTTCCGGTAAATAAAGTATATCTTTCTGTTTCCAAATCTACAGTCAGATTATAGCTGTACATAATCTGCGTGATTTGTGACAAAACCTTGTCCTTTTTTGCCGGTGCTGTTTTTAATTCATTTTTAGTTCTCCATATAGAATATTTTTTCCCAATAAAGGAGGATAGCTTTTCTTTTAATTTTCTTATATCACTTGTCTGTTTCATTCTTTTACTCCCATTTATCTTTTGCAGCTGTATACAACAAATGATTTTACTGTTATGCTTGTACCCTCTACCGCTTTAAAGCTAATCCCACCGTCTAAAGGCAGTGGGTTATCTTTGGTTTTTTATATAATTATGAAAAAGAGGGTAAGTAAAAGCATGAACTCATCCAACCCTCCGAAAACACTATAATTCATCTGCCAGTTTTTCTAACTCCGGACGCGCATTACGCAAACATTTCAAAAGCTTTGGTGAAAACGCACCACACTCTCCGTTCATAATCATCCGAAAAGCATTCTCTTTTGAAAAGGCTTTTTTATATACACGTACGCTGATCAATGCATCATATACGTCTGCAATTGACACAAGCTGTGCAGAAATCGGAATTTCTTCTCCCTTTAACCCATCCGGATAACCACTGCCGTCATAACGCTCATGATGATAACGGCAAATTTCATAACTGACTTTTCCATATTCAGCGTCCCAGACATTTTTTATATTACTTAATATTTCAGCTCCTTTTGTGGTATGCAATTTCATACATTCAAATTCCTCCGGTGTTAATCTGTCCGGTTTTAATAAAATAGAATCGGGAATTGCAATTTTACCAATATCATGAAGTGCACTTGCAGCGGCAATAATACCAATCTGCTCCTGCGTGAGTCCATATTCCGGATAATCCTTATACAAATGTTCTGCAAGAATCTTTGTATAGCTCTTGACCCGCTCAATATGCTGACCGCTCTCAAGATTACGATATTCAACAACGGTACCAAGAATATCAATTACATTTTCTTTGCTCTGTCTAAGGCTTTCTGCCTGAGCCTGCAGTATTCGATACTGTTTGCGCAATGTTTCTGTCTGTTTTTCAACCTTAAGCTCCAGTTCCTGCTGATACTGAACCAGTGAAACAACATTATCTACTCTCTTTTTAACCAGACGATTATCAAACGGCCGATGTACAAAATCTGACACACCAAGTTCAAAGCAGTTGGTTTCGGTCTGAATGTTATTGTCACTGCTGATAATAATAATTCCAATATTTTTACTCCATGGAAGATGTTCAAGTTCTCCAAGTACTTCCAATCCATCCATTTCAGGCATAATCAGATCAAGCATCATTACAACAATCTCTTCATTGCATGCCTCTAATATCTGCATTGCCTGCCTTCCGTTTTCAGCCTGCAGAATTTCATATTTATCGCTTAAAATATCTGCGAGTAACTCCCTGTTGATTTTCACGTCATCTACAATCAGAATCTTATCACGCATATCTTTTTCCTCCCTGTCAAACTCGCAAACGCTACACTTTTTGCTCATATGAATCCCCAATAACAATCCCCCTCTATATTTACCCTTTATTTATGATACAGTAATCTGTTCGTTTAAAATATTAATAGCATTAATAACAACATTATAATCATTGGATATCTGTTGCCACAACATCTGACATTTTTCCTCATCCACCGGCTCTTTATCCCATCTCCGAAGTGCTTCCGTCAACAAGCCGGTTGACTGACCCAGAATATCAAAACTCAGATTCAGGCATACTCCCTTTAGCGAATGTGCTGCTTTGAAAGCTTCGCCATAGTCTTTGTTTTCCATTGAATCAGAAAGCCTTTTATAGTTGGCATCATCAAGAAAATTAATCACAAGACGCTGAATCAGTGAGTCCTTCAGTAAACGCGATTTAACATTTTCGTAGTCTCCGCTAAACTCCTCATAACATTTCTGTAATTGCATTTTTATCTCCTAAAAACTTATTAATTAATTTTTCTGACAAATCCTATTAATTCCATTCAACATCAAGTATCCCAGAACAAAGAGAGCCCGTCCTCCCGGAGCATTTTTATTGTATAGAAACAAAGTTTCCTATACAATAAAAAAGTTCCGAAATTATTTCACTTCCGGAACTTTATAAATATCATTTTTTATTATTTTGTCCGGTTGTTATTATGATGGATTTTTAATTTTTACAGCACCCTTTAAAAGAATCTGGCATCAGCTACATTCTTCTATCAATACTAGTAAAAAAAATACCTTCAAACAACATCCGTTTAGCAGAATATATCACATATTTCATATAACTGTCAATATTTTTCAATTGAACGTGACAAAAACGTGACAAAAACAGCATACAGAGCTGTTATATAAATTATTTTATTCCTGATTAATAATCTCAGGAAGCTCCTCCTGAATAATCTGTACGAACTTTTTGGCAGCAGGTGAAAGGCTGCTGTTTGGTCTGCTTGCTATGCCAAGTTCCCTGCTGTAATACGGTTCAAGCGGCAGTGCAAGTATTTTGTCATGAGCTGTTCCGATTACAAGATTCGGAAGAATACTTACTCCCAGGTTATTAGCTACCATGGAAATTACCGTATGATCATCTGTAGAACTGTAGCAGATATTTGGGGAAATTTTTGCGTCATCAATTGCATAATGCACATCATAATCCACGCCTTTTGCAGAAATAATGAATTTGTTTTCTTCAAACACCTTCATTGGAACAGCATTGCCGTTTACAGGGAAATCTTTTGGAAGAATGGCCATTAAAGCATCCTCATACAAGGTAGTCCATGACAAAGGAGAAGAATGTCTTTTGCTCATTAACCCAATATCCGCCTGACTTCCGCCAACCCAGGCAACAATATCATCTGTACCTCCCTCTAATAATTCTATTTCAATTCCGGGATACCTCTTCTGATATTTATAAATAATTTTCGGAAGCCAGCTCCTGGATATACTGGCAAAGGTGGCGATTGTAAGATGTCCTGAAACAAGTCCGTTTATATCAGATATAACCTGTTCAAGTTCTTCATTAACAGAAAGAATTTTCCTTACCAGAGGAAGAATGGTCTCACCGTTATGCGTTAGTTCAACTCCTCTCTGGGTACGAATAAAAAGCGGAAAACCAAGTTCCGCTTCAATCGTCTTGAGCACATGACTAACTCCGGACTGGGTGTATCCCATTCGTTCTCCGCTTTTTGTCAGATTTTTTGTATCAGCCAGATCTACTAGTAAAGCATATTTATTAATTTCCATTCAGGTTTCCTCTTATAAAGCCTTTTCATAAAGTGCAATTACATCTTTTTTAGTGGTACTTCTAGGGTTGATGGCAATATTACCACTCTTCATGGCATCATCTGCCATTGCATCAAATTTATCTGCTGTTACTCCCACTTCACTTAATGAAGCCGGAATTCCAAGCTCCGCATTTAATTCTTTCAGTAAATCCACAAGCAGAACCGGTTCAAACTCATCTTCAAAAGCCGGAACTCTTGAAATATAATTAAAGATCGATAAATATTTGCCCTGATCTGCCAGTGAATTATATTCCATGATTGTAGGCAGCAAAATTGCATTAGCTACACCATGAGGTACATTAAAGAATGCACTTACAGGATGGCTCATTGCATGCACATCACCAAGTCTTGCCCACGAAAAAGCAATTCCTGCAAACAAAGAACCCACAAGCATATTTTCTGCCGCCTCGATATTTGTACGGTCTGCTACATATGCACGGATATTTTTACCTATAAGTTCCAAAGCTTTTTCTGCCATTGCATCTGAAAACGGAGAAGCTGCTTTGGATATATATGCCTCTATAGCATGCACCATTGCATCTATTCCACAGGCTGCAGCCACAGAAACCGGTGCAGTTGTCAGAAGTTCAGCATCAAGAATTGCATAGGACGGAATTAATTTGTAGCTGAATACTGTTAATTTATAATTTCTGCTATGGTCGGTAATTACAGAAAAAGCTGTTACTTCGGAGCCTGTACCTGCAGTTGTGGGAATGGCAATTAATGGAATGATTTCACCCGGAACCTTTCCGCCGCCTTCGTACTCTGTAATGCTTCCGCCGTATTTAGCAACAACACCTACTGCCTTGGCAACATCCATAGGCGAACCACCACCTAAAGCAATAATGAAATCTGCGCCACTCTCATTAAATGCTTTTGTTGCCTTATCAACTGTTTCAACAGAAGGATTTCCCTCTGTCTCAGTAAAAGCATCTGTAGGAATTCCGTCTGCAGCAAGTGCATCAGCACAGGACTTTACAATGCCCATTTTATTAAGATGAGGACCGGAAATAATGAATCCGTGTTTCCCTCCGAGTTTTTTTACAACCTCAGGAAGCTTATTAATACTTCCTCTTCCCACAATTACATCCTGTGGTATTGAAAATGTAAAATTCATGATTTTACTCCTTTCAAATATCTATACAATAAAGATTTACTAATAACTGTTTAAAGCTAAGTTTTTTACAAAATAAGGGCGTACCGAAAAATATTGGTAACGCCCTTGTTATCATTTTCTTTATTTAGCTAACTCAGTTACTGTATCGTTAAGAATGTCAAACGCCTTGTCACACTCTTCTTCAGATACGATAAGAGGTGGTACCATACGGATTGTATGTGCGCCGATTGCAGTAATTAACATCTTACGGTCAAGTGCGCCATGTTTTACATCTACGCCCTTAATTGTGTCATCAAATTCAACGCCAACCAAAAGACCCTGATGTCTTACTTCTTTTACATGAGGGAGTTTTTCAAGCTTGGCTGCAAAATAATCTCCCATCCTCTTTGCATTACCTGCAAGATCTCTGTCTAACAGTTCATTTACTTCAGCAAGTGCAGCTGCACAGCTTACAGGATGTCCGCCGAATGTTGTTCCGTGTGATCCAGGTGTAAATGCCTTTGCAACCTCTTCTGTTGCACAAATAGCACCAATAGGCATTCCGCCGCCAAGACCTTTTGCCATGGAAACAATATCAGGCTTAATTCCGTAATTCATGTAGGACATAACCGCACCGGTTCTGCACCATCCTGTCTGAACCTCATCAATAAGAAGAAGCATTCCTTTTTCGTCACAGAACTGACGAAGACCTTTCATGAATTCCATTGTTGCAGGATGTACGCCACCTTCGCCCTGTACAGGCTCAATCATAATTGCAATTGTGTTCTCTGTACATGCATCCTTAAACGCCTCAAGATTATTATATGGTGCGTAAGAAAAACCGTATGTCATAGGACCAAAACCAACCTGACATCCGTTACCCGGCTGACCTGTTGCGGACATTGCACCAAAGGTTCTTCCGTGGAAGCCCATCTTGGCAGTTACAATGTGATATTTATTTGGGCCATATTTCTCAATACCATACTTACGAGCCATTTTAATCATAGCCTCATTAGCCTCAGTACCGGAATTCTGGTAAAAGATTTTATCCATTCCAATAGTCTCGCAGATTTTCTCAGCAAGAAGAGCCTGAGGAATTGTATATGGATAGTTGAAGGTATGCATAATATCATCAACCTGATCCTTTACTGCTGCAACAACCTTAGGGTTACGGCTACCTGCATTATTAACTGCAATGCCGGCATAAAAATCAAGATATGGAGTTCCTTCCTCGTCATATAAATACATTCCCTCTGCAGTTTCAGCCAAAAAGTCAAAACGCTCATAGGTTTCAATCATGTACTTACTTACCTTGTCTTTAATGTCCTGTTTTGTAAGTCCTGTGTCTTTTAATTTCATTTTAGAAATTCCTCCTGCGTCCATTAATTTAATTCCAAAACATAAACCACATTGCTTCGGAGGTTTATGTTTTAAGTCTTTTATATTGAACAGATTCAATATATCACAACACTTTTATGCCGTCAATCCCTAATCGAAATGTTTTTTTATTGTATTTTTTCCGACTTTTTCCCACTTTTTATTAGTTTATCCTTGTTTATTGTTCAATATATTGTACATATTATTCAGTACCGGATTACCGGAACAAAGAGTCCGCTTTCGGACTCCGGAATCTTGCATCAATAAACGGTAAAAAAAGAAAGAAAGCTGCTTTTCTCTGTTCCCGTGTTATGATATACATGTGGCTGGTCGGATTCGAATCTGAAAAACTGTTCATTTGCTATTTCATATGTTTTGTCATTCAGTATGATTGACAGGGAGCCACTTAGCATAGCAATATACTCTTTTGTATGCTCTCCGTGTGAGCCGCTTTCGTAGACACCTCCGGGTTCTATATCAATGCGATAAATCTCTACAAGCTGATTATCCTCAATAGGAAAACAGGTCCACACCCGGTATTTACCTTTCATTTCTTTTGTGGGTTCCAGTCTTTTTATATCTACCAGATAAGTATCATTTTGCGGAGCATCGGTAAGATCGGGTAAACTGATACGCAAACCGCTTAATATCTTTCCAAGCACACCAATAGAGGGATTGGCATCCCCTTTTTCTATTGTCGCCAGCATACTTTTACTGACACCGGTCTGCTCGGCTACCACATCCAGACTCATTCCTTTTGCTTTTCTGATCCTCTTGAGATTCACAGCAATATTATGTGACAAATAATCCATGTGTTTTCTCCCCATTACTATATTCAAATCAGCTAATTGATTTTACCGGAATATTCAACTGTGCAGTAACAACCGGGAGAGTTATATCGCTCTGGTTGCTTCCTTAAGCCATGCCCGTTCTTCATCATTAAGATACGGAGAAATCTTTTCATAAACTTCTCTGTGATATTCATTAAGACGGTCTTTGTCAATCTGCTGCATGGAATCAAAATCAATGGCATCCAGATCAATAGGAGCCATTGTAAGATTTTCAAATTTCATAAAAGTTCCGTATTCAGTCACCTTGTCTTTAACACAGACAATCAGATTTTCGGTACGGATACCGTACTTTCCCTCCAGATAAAATCCGGGTTCGTTTGATGTTATCATTCCTTCTTCAAAAACAGCACTGTCAAATCTCTCCGGCACGATTTTCCATCTGAATCCGTTTGGTTCTTCATGGACGTTCAGATAATACCCAACTCCATGACCGGTTCCATGATTATAATCAAGTCCCATCTCCCAAAGAGGCACTCTTGCAAGATAATCAAGGTTCAAGCCTCTGACACCATACATAAACCTGGCTGCTGCAAGATTTAAATGTCCTCTCAAAACGGCAGTAAAATGCTTTTTCATTTCCGGAGAACATGGTCCCAAAGCAACTGTTCTTGTAATGTCCGTGGTGCCTTCAAGATACTGTCCCCCTGTATCAAATAAGACAAAGCCTTCAGGTTTAAGCTCAGTATCACTCTCTTCTGTAGGTGAGTAATGGCACATTGCCGCATTGGCACCGTATGCCACAATCGGTTCAAAGCTTGGACCCATATAGTTCTCGCCCTGTTCTCTCAGTCTTTCAAGATATTCAGCGGCACTAAGCTCTGTAATCTTTATTTTCCCAATATTCTTTTTTAGCCAGTATGTGAACTTGACAATTGCAACACCATCTTTAATATGGGCAATTCTTTCATTTTCTACCTCTGTAGAATTCTTAATTGCCTTTGGAAGCTGGGTAAGATTTGAAGTATTGATTACTTTTACATTCTCAGGAATATTCTTTACCATGGCATAATTTGCCCTTGATGCATCAATAATTACAGTCTTATCCTCAGATATCTTTTTGATTTCCTCGTAAATGTCATTATATGGCTTTAAAACAACGCCGTCAGTAGAAAGAACGTCCAAAACATCTTTTGAAAAAGACTCAGCCTGTGCGTAAATAACGGCTTCATCCTGTGTCAAAACGGCATATGAAAGTACAACAGGATTGCACTCAACATCGTTTCCACGAATATTAAAAAGCCAGGCTATATCGTCAAGTGACGGAATGATGTATATGTCTGCTTCTTTTTCCTTCATCATGCCGCGGATTCTCTTCAGTTTACTGCTGCAGGACTCTCCACAGTATTTTACATCAAGAATTTTAACAGGCTCCTTTGAAAGCTCCGGTCTGTCCTCCCAGATTTTATCAACAAGGTCAATATCATAGACTATAGAAACACCTTTTTCTGTCAGGGATTTTTCAAGACCTGCGGCGTATTGTGAAGATACACATCTTCCGTCAAAGCCTAACACCTGACCTTCTGTCATGTTATTTTCAAGATACTCCTTAATTGTAGGAACTCCCGGTTGTGCGGATTTCATGAGTTTAACACCGGAATCTGAAAGCTCTGCTGCTGCCTGTATAAAATACCTTCCGTCTGTCCAGAGCATTGCATCATCAAAAGTTATTACAGCAGTTCCTGCAGAACCTGTAAACCCGGTAATGTATTTTCTGCACTTAAAATAATCGCCCACATACTCAGAGCCGTGAAAATCATTGGTAGTAACCATATACACATCAATTCCCTCAGCTCTCATTACCTGACGCAGTTTCTCAATTCTTTCCTTTATCATAGCCTTCACTTCTTTCTAACTTTATTAGTCACCGTTCCTGTTATCAAGCAGAAAACCATATTCCAGTGAATCATCATCGTCTAATATCCACTCATTTATGCCTGTTATATATGCACTTCCGGTTATTTTAGGAATAATGGCTGTCTTTCCGTCCAGTTCCACTTCTTCCACTGCCTCCCCTTTAAAAAGAGAACCGGTAATGCTTTCATAAACAAACTCCTGATTAAGCTTTAATTCACCTTTAGAATACAGTGCCGCAAGTTTTGCACTTGTTCCGGTTCCGCAGGGAGAACGGTCTGCCTGTGCGTCACCAAAAATAACGCAGTTTTTCATGTCTGCTTTTTCATTACTAGTGTGGCTGTAAAACTCTATCAGATCAACTGTATTGATGTTTAGATAAGGGTGAGTAACCTTATATTCGGCATTTATTCTGTCAAGAAGCTCCATGCCAAGCTCAGTAATTTCATCAATATTGTCGATTTCCAGTTTAAGACCTATGGTTTCTGCATCCACAAGTGCAAAGAAAGAGCCGCCAAAGGATATATCAAAGGTAATGCTGCCTCTTCCGGGAATATCGACTTCCAGCTTTTCGGCATACAAAAACGCAGGAACATTCAGAATGCTTACATCAACTGCTTTTTTGTTTATTACATGTACCTTGGTTTTTACTATACCCGATGGTGTATCAAGCACTACCTCTGTATAAGGTTCCTTAGCATCAACCAGTCCGGTTTCTACAAGCATGGAAGCTGTGCCAATACTTCCGTGTCCACACATATTTAAGCAACCGCCGCTGTCCAAAAAAATCACACCAAAATCAGCTTCCTTGTTTACAGGCTCTGTAAGGATTGCTCCAAACATATCCCTGTGTCCTCTCGGCTCTAAAATCAGAGCCTTGCGGAGAAAGTCATAATGCTTAATGAGATACTCCTTCTTTTCCATCATGGTATTTCCCTTAAGCTCCGGAAAACCATCGTATACAATACGGGTAGGCTCTCCCATTGTATGTGAATCTATTGTTTTTATTTTATAAGCGTATTGCAAAATTTTGACACTATTATTCATGTTTTCTCCTTCCGGCCGTGTGAATAAAGTTATTCCCGGTGATACTCACGGTAATTTCCGCAAAGGTTATCCTGTGCTGAAAGAAAAAGCATTTTATGAAAGTACCAAAACTATTTATTATTATAGCCGATTCTCTTTCATAAAAGCAATATTTGTAATATAAAATACCAAAGATAACCCACTGCCTTCAGACGGTGGGATCAGCATTAAAGCGGTACAGGGTACAAGCCATGTACCGCATATGGTACGAAGTGCTGTTTTTATCGGACAAAAAGCATAGCATTTGCGAGTTTGACAAAAAGTCCGGCAAGCCGGACTTTTTTACTTATACATTATGTCTATACTCGTATGGAAGCACCTTTGTCTGATTAAAGCTTGGGCAATCACGTACCCATTCAAGAGACTCTTTAATAATGGCTGTCTGCATTGGAATATTATTCGGTTCGCCTGCATTAGAACCAATCGGCACATGAGGTGCTGTAATACGAGGAGCACCCTGCTGACGAGCAATAGGCGGAAGTGCAGCAATTACTACACAGCTCATTCCTTCTGCCTCACAACATCTTGTAACAATTGTTGCTGAACGGTGACAGGTTCCGCATCCACCTGTACAAAGAACAATATCAACACCCTGTGCTTTTAATTTTCTTGCAATTTCAGGACCTGTTTCATTCTTGAACTTTTCTACGTTTCCGCCGCCGCCCATGAATGTATATGTCTCATCTGATAACGAACCGATAAAGCCTTCCGCAACCAGTTCATGAAGACGATCAATTGGGAACATAGCATTTACGTCTTTATTAATATCAGAGTTATCAAATCCACCATGAGTAACCATAAGTTCGGATGATGGTGTATTAAACTCAATTGTACGATATGAGAAATCACCTGATGTATTAAAAGGTGTCTGGCTCTTTTTATGAATACCACCTGCTGTAATAAATGCAACCTTACATTCACTTAATGGCTTTTTAAGCTCAGTGAAAACCGGTGCCGGTGTAATCGGTACAAATATTTCGGAAGTCATTCCTTCAACAGTTGTCAATTTCATTTGTTGTTTCCTCCAATTCTTTCTTAAATAAATTCTTTCGGGATATCCCGCTTTCCTATGATTTTCATACAGCTGAAATAAAACTCTACATTCTGACCTGTTTCAAGCACTGCCGGTGTAAACACCCATCTTCTGGGTACTGCAACAGTTCCTAAATTATGAATCATTTCTACTTTTACGGCTGTATCATTTACTTCAATTATTGTTGCTCCCAACAGACACGGACTAATTTCAAGATTACGGTCAATTGCTGCACTGTCATAATCATATGGCTGTTCATTTACCCATAAATAGCTGAAATAAAACTGCATTTCATTTCCAATTTCTATTTCGGTATCATCTACAATAAGAGACTTTGGAACAGTGATTACACCCAGCCTTCCGTGTAAATGAACTTTAACCATATCTCCGGATATCTCTTTAACAAGTCCTCCCATGAGAACAGGATTTATCTGATAATCCATTAGTGCAGGGTTCCGTTATCCAAAAGTACTGTTTTTGGAAGACCAAGCAATTCATTATTCTTGTTGATCACATCGTTATTCCATTTCTTTGGAGCCGGTTTAATTTCAACACCTGCCATACGGTTCTTTAACATCTGAATTGCACGTGCAGCAACTTCCTTTGTAACACATGAGCATCCGGCAACATTATTTTCAAATCCGCCCTGATCCATGTTTTCCTCAACCATGGCTGTTGCATATTCATTACCAACTACAAGCTGGCCCTGGTAAGCACAGAAAGAAACACCAACAACAGGAATTCCTCGCTTTCCGGCCTGACCAATGTGCTGAATGAAATCAATATGGTTGTTACCAAAACCTTCTGTTGTAATAATACATCCATCAATATCAAGAGATTCAAGAAGTGAACCAAGTCTTTCGGATACCCACATTTTTTCATCATTAACCTGTGGAGAACCAACAAATACAACACCTACAAGATCAAGTTCTGTATCTGCTGCAAGTCCTTCTACCAACGGCTCTCGAATGTAATGACGTGTCATTTCCTTTGTTGCAGGTCCGATGCATGTCAAAGCATGAATGGAACCGTCTCTTACCTGATTTGGAGTTAAGATAATAGGAACGTTACCACAGTCTACATTTTTCTGACCGCCTAAAATACCGCAAGGCTCTGTAGGACAGATTACGTTATCATGCATAGCACCCTGACCCATAATTTCCTTGACAAGTACTACACGTGGGTTGCCCTGTCTGCGAACATCCTCACAAACTTCTTCTCTTACAACTTCGCCATCATATTTCTTAAGTTCATCACGTACTGCCTGAATGATATAATCCTGACACTTGTGAGCTGCAAATGGGCCCGGTCTGGTCATACCTGACAATCTCTGGATTACAACATTACAACGGATGATGATGTCATTTTCATCAGCACATCCCGGATGTCCGAAGTACATTTTTTCATCAAGATAACCTTCGGAAGAACCAAATTCATGAATCTGAACTCCATCCTCATCAACACCTGTAAGCATAAATACTACACCGTCAGCAACCTTGGTTACACCGCTTCCAAGCTCACCTTCAACCTTTGTTGCTATTGGACAAACATCCATGATAGTTTCTGTATATACATGACGTTCACTTGGTTTAATAACGGAAAGTTCCATCTTCTTGCAGAGAGGATCTTCAAGAACTGCCTTTTCAACAATAGATCCGTCAATAGTAATCTTACCATCCTTAATAGATGTTTCTGTTCCGATTTCTGCATCGGTAATCTTTACATGTTTTTTAATCAATGTACGGATTACCTTTTTCTCTCCTGTTTTTTCTGTTTCCGGTATAGATGCAACAGGTGCTGCAACAGGAGCTGCAGCAGGTGCCTCTCCACCGGCAAATACAGGAATATCAAGAGTTAAATTTTCTAATTTCTCGGCTTTGCCAATTTCAATATGAATCATTCCATTGCCTCCTACTTTAGTTTTAATAACCGGTGCGAACTGCCCGGTAACCTCTTCTGTCTTAGGTTCTTCCGTTTTTTCGCCGGCTGTTTCATTTACTTTATCAAGTACATCTGCTGTGATTGGAGTAAGTGCTTCCATATCCTGCATTAATGTGGCTCCTAAAACCTGTTCGATTCTGAGTCCGTTTTCACTAAGTTCCAACAGCCCGGCATCAATCATATCTTCAAATAAAGACGGATCTTCCAAGTCTGCTGCGCTGATTACAAGGCCCTTCTGTCTGCGGCAACAAAAGATTGCCGGATCTTTCAAATGCTTCTGTAAAGTTTCATTTGTAATTGACATAATTTCCTCTCCTTATTTAATCTTTCTAATTATTTTTTCATTAACGGCTCTCAATGCACCGTCCGTGCAATGATATACCGGTAATCCCATTTTAGGTGCGCAACTCATGACTGTATTGGAGCAGTCTGTACAGTTGCTGATTAATACTGCCTGAGCCCCTGCTTTCTTAAGTGCCATAATTTTTTGAACCTGTCCGGGACAATGTCCGGGGTTTTCACACTTGTAAGTACCTCTTACTTCCTGTGCCTGCTTGCAGTATTCAACTCCCACTACAGTGGAACCAAGACTTGCAGCTATTTCTTCAAGACGCTTTCTGTCGGCACCGCATGCACATACCAGAAGTCCAATTTTTTCCGGTCCTTTCATAAAGCATTCTGTAGCAATTAGTCCACCGGTTGTTTTTATAACAGGTGCTTCCGTACAGGTTCTTTTTCCTGTAAACGGACCACCCATAATAAGTTCTCCGTATTCATCCGCCAGCCCACCTGCCTGCTCAAAGATACATCCAACTGAAATTCCAAGCGGAACATTGAGAAATACCTGAACCAGCTTGTCCTGAGCATTTCCTTTTATTTTTCCGCCTACAGTCAGATCCTTATCAATAAAAGGTTTCTTAAGTTCAACGGCTTCCTGTATACGACAGGTCGTTTCGGCATTAATAACAATGGCTCCTGCTTCAAGAGGAAGTGAGGTTACAGGAAGAACTTTTCCAAAGACCTCACGGACAATGGCTCTTTCTTCTCCCATTGGATACATATTCGAAAGTTCACAAATACAAATTGACGTATTATCATTTGTCTGTCTTAAAAGCTCAATTGCTTTCTTGTGATAGCCTTTAATTGCAATAACACCGTTTTTAGCGTTTGCAATTTCCATCGCTATCTCCAAACCTCTGAGCAGCTGTTTAGGATGTCTTTCAATTCTATCAATATTATGAGAAAGAATTGGTTCACACTCTGCTGCATTTACAATTACTGTGCCGCCTTCCTCAAATGGTTTTGAGAATTTGGCATATGTTGGAAAACCTGCTCCACCCAGTCCAACAAGCCCGGACTCTTTTACAAGATCTATAGGTTTCTCAGATTTCAACTTAATGAAGGTATCAGGCTGTTCATCATAAGCTTTGATTTCAACAGCATCCTCCGTTACTTTTGTAACCCGTCCGTAAACACTTGAATAGATGTTTGCACCAAGATTTTCCTCTTCTCTTTCCGCCAGCAATGTTCCGCGTTGCACTTCATCACCAACTGCTACCCGGGGAGCTGACTTAGCACCAATATGCTGTTTAAGAGGAAATAAAAAAATTTTATCGTTCATATAATCCACCGTCCGATAAATCATATTTAATCACGAGTACATTATAATTGCTCTCATTTCATAAGTAAAACGACACTTTTTAATGACTTCCATTACAAATCAGAATGAAACTTTTTTTTATTTTTCTGAGAATATTTTGTAAACCTAAAAATAAAACCATAAGAAAAAAAACGCCCACAGGCAAAAACCTGCGGACGTTTTAAAATCATTGTTTGAATTTTAGTAAATACCAAGGCATTTTGTCTGGTAACCTGTATAATCCGGTCCCATAGTGTCAAGGTAAGAACAAGGATCACCAAAGTCAGGAATCCATCCTGTCAAATCATAAAGATCGAAATTGGATTCATAACCATAGCTTGTATAATAACCACAATAATACCATTCATAAGTATCCTTACATGATACAAGGTTAATGATTACCTTCTTTCCAAGTGCATTCTCAACGGACTGCTTGTAAGCATTAGCTTTGTTAGTGTAAATTTCACTACTGGAATCATATGGTAAATCAATATAAATAGGATTAGATTCATCAACTGTAACACCTGCTTCGGCCAGTTCTTTAATTGCAAGTTCTAACTCTGCAGCTGCATTTTCAGGACTATACCATCCGTCATATCCATCGCCGGAACCGTTTCCGTCATCGGCATCAGGGTTCCATACCATAATAGGCATACCATCGGCATCAAGCTGTGCCTGCATGATTTCACCATAATATGTACCGGCCGGGAATGTTACACTTTCACCATTGATATCAATTGTTGTATCCTCAAAGAGAGATACGAACTTAGCAGGTGTGTAAGAGTTTCTGAGACAGTTATACTTTAACTCTTCGCCTGCGAGCTGAGCATTGTAAGCTCCTCTGTCTACTGCGTAGCAAAGTGCAAGACGGAAGTGAGTGTTGTTAACTGCTGCGTTAGTTCTTGCTGCATCTGCTTCGGACTGTGGAGAAACAACGGTTGTTTCGTCATTGAAATTTGAGAAAGCCCTACGATACAGGTTTACATATACAACATAAGTTGTTGCGTCTGAACCGGATTCATATGCATATTTGTCAAAATATCCCTGAGACTTAGCTGTCTCTACTGTAGAAGTATTTAATGTAATACCATCTGTAACACCCTTAATTGCGTTGTCATATGTTTTTGAAACATCTGTACCATCATCATAGAGCCATACAATTTTCTTAATGTTGATATTGTCAGCATTCCAATAAGATTCATTTGCATCAAAAACGATTGAGTTATTTGCTGTAATACTTGATACAAGGTATGGTCCGCAGTAAACAATGGATGTAGGATCCTTACCATAATTGTAATCTTCAGCAAGCGGATCATATTCATAACCGAACTTGCCGCCCATTGATTCATAATAGCTGCGGCATAATGGAGCGAATACGCTGTAGCCCAGCATTGTGTCAAAGTAAGTACATGGAGCATCAAGTGTATATTCTACTGTATAGTCATCAAGTGCCTTAACGCCTACTTCAGAGAAATCAGTAACCTCGCCATAAATATATGCATCGGCATTTACGATTCCGCAACCGCTTGCACCGGCAAGATATTCCATACCGCCCTGTGCATCAAGAAGGTGCTGCATACCGGCAACAAAGTCATCAGCTGTTACTTCAGCAACTTCTATACCCTGGAAGTCAACCCACTTAACACCTTCACGTAAATGGAAAGTATAGGTGCATCCGTCCTCAGACACATCGAAGCTTGTAGCAAGTGCAGGCTGGATAAAGCCTTCATTGTCATATTCATAAAGACCATCATAGGTGTTGACAATTGCATTACTGTCTGTTGTTAAGTAGCTGCTGAAGATATCCCATGTTGCAGGATCTGCACTGTATCCAACAGTATACTCAGACTTTAATGTATATCCCTGATCCTTAAGATAAGACTTTGCCCAGTCTTCATAGGTTCCTGTTCCACGAACTTCCTGCCATTTTTCTTTCATTACCAGTCTGTCTTCAACAGTAATGAAGTCTGTGCAGACAAGTGCCTGATGATAACGGGAGTAGTCTGTACCCCAAAGAACATTATCAGTTGTATATGGAGCTACACGAGATATAGCATAGTTACCACCAACAGAGTTTGTAGGAAGAAGAACACCTGTTTCAAGAAGCTTTGCTTCAGCAACTGCCATTAAAGCATATCTTTCCGAAACATTAAGTGATTCTTTTGCTGTACTAAGCAGATCATAAAACTCACCGAGTGTGTTCTCATACACATACTGTGAAGCTTCATCATAAGTCATGCTGCTTAAATCAACAGTTCCCGGAGTTTCGGCATTTCCACCTGTAGCAGTACCGGTTGGTGATACGGTACCCTGCTTGTTTTCAGAAGATTTTCCGCACGCGCACAATGTTAATACCATTGAAGCTACCAACAATACGCTTACTATCTTTTTCTTCATAAAAGCCTCCTTTTTATTTTAAAAATAATAAAAAAAGTCAGGCAAATAAAAAGCTCGCGACTTCTTTGCCTGACCTTATGCTTTATATTACATCTCAAATTTTGATATGTCAAGTATTAAATATATATAGATTTACAAAAAATCCAATGTATCTTTTTGTAAATTTTACAATTTACTGTTTATAAGAGCGGTTTTAATGTATATTTAACATTATTCCTGTCATATAAATCAACCAGTTTCAGAGTACTGTCATTATAACATATATTCCTGTCAATACAATACACAGAATAAATGTCCCTGTCTGCAAGAGAGACAAGTGCATTCTCATTAAACTCATCCGATATAAAAATGTCACTAATTTCCATTACAATTTGTGCACAGCTTTTTGTATCAGAGTAGGATACCAGGTTTGTCAGGGCATTTCTGCACTTTCCGTCCGTTATGTCCAGATAAGAATTTCTGGTTTCACCGTTTGAAAACTCATAGTAATACCAGTAATCAAGCTCAGATGATTTATAATCCCTAAGGGATACGATACTTCTGCTTCCTGAATACTCCATGACACCGGCAGTATATATGTTGCAGTCAATACGGTCATAGATATTCAGTTTAAAACCGGTTCCTCTGGTATCAAGATTTCTGGAAAATCCGTCGAAACTTGAAATGGTTCCGTTTGTATAACCTTTGGAAATAAGCGTATCGGCAATATAATCCACAAAAAACGCATTCTTCATCCAGATAAAGTCTATAAAGTTCCCGATTCCGTTTTCTTCTGCATATTCAAGATAATCATCAGATACAAATAGTTTTACCTTGTTGTCTCCGAGTAAAATCATATTAACTTTTGAGGAATCAGCCGCAAAAGACGCAAGCTTTGCGTATTCCTCTGCTATTGCAGCATTCTGATATGGGTCATACTCAAAGGTTTGAACATCATCATCACAATAAAACATATCGTCATACTGTTCAAAAACAGGGGCAAGGTAAATAGTTCGGTTATCAGATTTATTAAGAAGCTCAAATGCCTCATAAAGTACATCATCAACTTCCATAACCTCATTAGGATGCTCATTTAGTTCATAAACGTTATTTACACCCTCAAAGGTCATATCGCTGTTGAAGATTTCATAAGCATGGGACATAGCCTCATTATAAATCAGAGTAAGAGCTTTATTTTCCGAAGTTGCAGAAACATCACCCGAACCAAGTTCATATA
>JBJEJI010000016.1:0-5409 GCA_051877895.1 Lachnospiraceae bacterium
TAGTATGCCCTTGATTATTCACCCTTTTTTCATTTTTCTAATCTTTAAATTCTATACATATTATGGTAAACTTAATCATATTTTATATGTTACGGAGGGTACAATGGCTCAAAACATAGATTATAAAAAAAGCACCCTTGATGATGATGCTTCCATATATCAAAAGAAAGAAGACAGGGATGAAACAAAATCCGCAAAGCAGAAATGGTCTTCCATGAACGGCAAGGAAAAAAAGCAGTATTTTAAGGACTATATGTTGAAGCCACTACTTTTAGGTGTTTTTCTGGTTGGCATTGTTATCTACCTTATTTATACTATAGTATTTGATGCAAGCACCACACGTTTTTATCTGGCTGTTGTTGGTAGTAATTACATGGACAACGCAGCCATGGAAGAACACCTTGATGAGCTTGCTGAAACCTGGAATTTTTCAAAGAAGGAAAAAGCTGTTTATAATCCTGATGTTGCCATGGGTTCAGGCGGTTTCTCCGACCAAAGCACTTTTGTAACCTATTTATATGCCGGTTCCATGAATGCGGTAATCGGAACCAAGGACCAGCTTGAAAAATATGGTTATTACTTCACAGACTATACATCCGAGTTACCGGAGGATGTTCTTGCGCAGATTCCTGAAGAAGCATGGTGTGAGCTCACCTATGAAACCAATGAGCCTGATACGAAACAACACAGGACGGAATCTTCTTACTGTGCCCTTTATCTGAAATATACAGTATTTGCAGATGACATTAAAGATACTAAAAACACAGACAATCTGATTCTGGTATTCCCTTTAACCGGAAGCGAAGATAAAGACACGATCAATCGAAATATGGATTTCTTCTTGTATGCATTAGGTATCGAGTCAAAGAAGTAAAATAAATCCCCTTAAGCAGACAATTTAAGTCAAAGCTGCTTAAGGGGATTATCTATCTGGTAAGTTCTTTATTCATGTTTAAATTTATTCTGGATATTTTATTTTGCGGCAATTTTGCCCTGTGCAGTAAGAAGCTCTGCAATCAAAACTGCACCGCCTGCGGCACCACGTTTTGTATTATGGGAAAGCCCTACAAATTTCCAGTCATATACACTATCCTCACGAAGACGTCCTGCACATACACCCATACCCTTTTCAGTATCACGGTCAAGTGCTGCCTGAGGTCTATTATCCTCTTCAAAGTATGTAATGAACTGTTCAGGTGCTGAAGGAAGCTTAAGTTCCTGTGGAAGCCCTTTGAATTCCTTCCAAGCCTTAAGAATCTGTTCTTTTGTTGGTTTTTTGTTAAACTTAACAAATACTGCAGCTGTGTGACCATCTGATACAGGTACACGGATACACTGAGTTGTAATTACAGGAGAAGCAGCCTTAACGATTTCTCCGTTTTCAATTGTACCCCAGAGTCTGAGTGGCTCCTGCTCACTCTTTTCTTCTTCACCGCCAATGTAAGGAATTACATTATCAATCATTTCAGGCCAGTCTTTGAAGGTTTTTCCTGCACCGGAAATTGCCTGATATGTTGTTGCAACAACTTCAACCGGCTCAAAATCTCTAAGTGCATGAAGCATCGGTGTGTAACTCTGAATAGAGCAGTTTGGTTTTACAACAATAAAGCCCCTCTTTGTTCCAAGCCTTTTCTGCTGAACAGGAATAATGTCCAGATGCTGTGGATTAATTTCAGGAACTACCATAGGAACATCCGGTGTCCAACGATGAGCACTGTTATTTGACACAACAGGTGTTTCTGTTTTTGCATAAGCTTCTTCAATTGCTCTGATTTCGTCCTTGCTCATATCAACGGCACTAAAAACAAAATCTACTTTATCAGAAACTTCTTCTATTTCATTAACATTCATTACAATAAGATTTTTTACTGCCTCAGGCATTGGTGTTGTCATTTTCCAACGATCACCTACTGCCTCTTCATATGTTTTTCCTGCACTTCTTGGACTTGCAGCAACACAAACAACTTCAAACCAAGGATGGTTTTCAAGGAGAGAAATAAATCTCTGACCTACCATACCTGTCGCTCCCAAAATCCCTACTCTTAATTTTTTATCCATTTTGTCCTCCATTCCGAACAATTTCTGATTCATTCAAAATATTTCAATATAGATTATCACAAGATTCTCCGATTGTAAAGAGAATAATTTTCATTAATCTTACAGCAATCCGCCAACAAAAAATTAATTATACTTCATATTGTTTTAAAAGCCCTGTCAAATCCCCCATGCTTTTTATGTTTCCAACTGAGGCTCTTAACTTAGCCGAATGGGGGTAGCCCTGAAAATACCACGCTACATGCTTACGCATTTCATTCATGGCAATCCATTCTCCCTTTTGCTCAACCATATGTCCGGCATGCCTTAAAACCATCTGTTTTACTTCTTCAATATTAGGTCGCGATGGGTATCTTCCTGTTTCAAGATAAGACTTGCAATCTCTGAATATCCATGGATTTCCTCGTGCAGCTCTGGCAATCATTACGGCATCACAGCCTGTTTCCATAAGCATTGCTTTGCATTCCTCAGGAGTTGTAACATCTCCACTTCCGATTACAGGAATATGAAGTGCTTCCTTAACTTTCCGGATGCATTCCCAGTCTGCCTTTCCGCTGTAATATTCACTACGCAGACGTCCATGAACTGCTACTGCAGATGCACCGGATTCCTGTGCTACTCGTGCGATTTCCACCGCATTTTCCTGTTCAAATCCTTTACGAATTTTAACAGTAACCGGTTTTCCTGCTTTTTTCACCAGTTCTTCAACTATTCGGCCAACCAAAACAGGATTATTCATTAAATATGAGCCTTCTCCGTTCCCCACAACCTTAGGAACAGGACAACCCATGTTCACATCAATTATATCAAATGGTCTGTCTTTTACCTTTGCAGCCATTTCTCCCATAAGCTCCGGTTCACTTCCAAAAAGCTGAAGGGCAAGGGGATGCTCATCCGGTGTTACAGTAAGCAGTTCCTCTGTATTTTTACTTTTATAGTAAAGTCCCTTGGCACTTACCATTTCAGTATAAAGAAGAGAACAACCCATAGACTTGCAGATATTTCTGTATGCCGAGTCCGTCACTCCGGCCATAGGCCCCAGGACCAGTCTTCCGGGTATTCCTAAATTACCAATATAAAACTTAGAATTCATTAATTTATTTCTTCTGCTTCTTGTAGGTCAGCATAATTCCTTTCAGCGTCAAATCCGGATCATAAACCTGAATCAAATCAGTTTCTTCAGCTATAATACGTCCCAGACCTCCCGTTGCCACTACTTTGAGATTGGTGTAACCGGTTTCTTCTATTACTTTTTTAATTATATATTCTACCTGACCTATATAACCATAAACCAGTCCTGCCTGCATACTCGTAACCGTATTTTTTGCCAGAATACTGTCCGGTTTTTTAATTTCTATCTCAGGAAGCTTAGCTGCTTCATTCCAAAGGGCATTGGCACTGATACGGATTCCCGGACTGGTAATTCCCGCAGTAAATGAACCATCCTCGGTAATCAGGTCATATGTTGTTGCGGTACCGAAATCAAGAACCAGTACAGGTCCGCCATAAAGGTCATAGCCTGCAACAGCATCTACAATACGGTCAGCACCCAGTTCAGCCGGATTGGCTACCGGAAGCTTTAATCCTGTTTTTGTTCCCACTCCTACAATATATGGTTTCTTTCCCAGATATTTAATCATACCCGAGGTTAAAGAATGCATGATATCCGGTACAACCGAAGAAATCATAATATCTTCAATCATTCCTTTATCAATGTTTTTTTCTCTGAGAATGTTAATTACCATAATTCCATATTCATCAGAAGTTCTTGGAATTTTGGTGGTCATTCTGAAGGTTGCGATTATTTTATCATCTCTGTCAAATACACCAAATGTTAAATTAGTATTTCCTACGTCAATAGCCAGTAACATGCTTACTCCTCAATATCTTCGCCCAGAAAGAACACCTTGAAATACATTTCAAGTGCTTCCAGCAAATCTTTCTTTTCTTCACGAAGCTGTTTTATTTTCAAAACACTTCCTATTTCATCAAAAAGTAAATCACCCTCATCATAAGTTACTTCAAACTCCAGATTTCCTGTCTGGTCATAAACCAATGTAAGAATGCCTCCGATTTCTTCTGTATAAAGGACACACATAATCTGCAGCTCATCCTTGACCTGCTGAGGAAGATTGGCAAAATCATCATTTAAATAATATTTTTTCTCATAGGCATTACTACCGCAAAGTACAATTTTATCCTGATACATGATGTCCTCCGATATTAATGAATTTTACCGGTAAGTGTTGCATACATAACTGCTTTGATTGTGTGCATTCTGTTTTCAGCCTCATCAAAAACCTTGCTGTAATGAGATTCAAACACCTCATCGGTTACTTCCATTTCACTGATTCCGAATTTTTCACTGATTTCTTTTCCAACCTCGGTATTTAAATCGTGAAAAGCAGGCAGACAGTGCAGGAAAATAACATCTACGGAAGCATTGCGGATGCTGCTCATATTCACCTGATACGGATATAAATCACGGATTCTTTCTTCCCAGATTTCTTCAGGTTCACCCATGGATACCCAAACGTCAGTATAAATTACATCAGCCTTGTTTGTACCCTCTTCTACGCTCTCTGTAAAGCGAAGTTTCGAGCCGGAAACCTTTGCATATTTTTCGCATTCATCAATGAGCCATTGCTCAGGCCAATATTTTTTCGGTGCACAGACACAGAAATTAAGTCCCATTTTAGAGCACATTACCATAAGGGAATTACCGGTATTATATCTTGCATCACCCATATATGTCAGGTTTACACCCTTAATATAGTGGAAATTATCACGTATTGTTAACAAATCAGCAAGCATCTGGGTTGGATGGAACTCATTGGTAAGACCATTCCAGATAGGGACACCTGCATATTTATCAAGTTCTTCTACAATTTCCTGACCATAGCCACGATACTCAATTGCATCAAACATTCTTCCAAGAACTCTTGCCGTATCTTTGATGCTTTCCTTTTTATTAATCTGGGAAGCTTTTGGATCAAGATATGTACAGTTCATTCCCAAATCATGTGCTGCAACCTCAAAAGAACAACGTGTTCTCGTACTGGTTTTTTCAAAAATAAGAGCGATGTTTTTACCTTCACAGCCTTTAACCGGAATTCCTTTTTTCTTTTTATTTCTTAACTCCTCGGCAAGATTAATTAACTCAAGAATTTCATCCGGTGTGTAATCTCTGAGAGTAAGAAATGATCTTCCTAAATATTTGGATTGTTCAACTGCCATATTTTCTCCGTTCCGAAGTAATAATCTCACTTCTGCATTTATTTTTTTATTTAAACCGTCAAACTCGCAAACGCTGTGCTTTTTGCTCGTTAAAAAACTGCACTTCGTGCCATATGC
>JBJEJI010000017.1:0-5358 GCA_051877895.1 Lachnospiraceae bacterium
TGAAACATAATCTTAGATTTTTCATTATACATAAACCGCAAAAAGGGAATGTTTCACGTGAAACATTCCCTTTTTTTTAACCTGATTTTAAACTAATATTAATTAATGTATTGGTTCCTTAGATGGAAGACCAGCTTTTCTTGGATACTTCTTACTTGTACTTTTTACCTTTTCAACTATGATCATACTTCTTTTAATATCTGTGCCAGGCAATGTGAATCTATATAGATCTTTTTTATATCCTCCTAAAATACTGATAGCATTCTCTGAATCAACTATTTCCTGATCAATATCTCCAGACTTATATGGTATAAATTTTCCTCCTATCTTTACATAAGGAAGACAATATTCGGATAGAGTAGTAAGATTAGCAACAGCACGGGATACGCATAAATCATATTTTTCTCTAAACTCATTTTGTTTTGCAAAGTCTTCAGCTCTTCCGTGAATAGTATCGACATTTTCCAAATCAGATTGATCAATTACTTCATTTAAAAACTTTATACGTTTATTTAATGAGTCAAGTAACGTAACCTTTAAATGTGGAAAAACTATCTTAAGTGGTATTCCAGGAAATCCTGCTCCGGTTCCAACATCAATTACAGAACTTATCTCTTTCATGTCAATTATTTTTGAAATCATTAAACTATCTATAAAATGTTTTTCTACTACATCATTATAGTCTGTAATAGCAGTAAGATTCATCACCTTATTCCATGAGACAAGAAGTTCATAATATTGAATAAACTGTTGAACCTGGCTATCATTTAGATCAATATTAATATCAGAAAATTTTTCTTTTAATATCTTTTCTTTATTTATCATATATATTTATTTTATCCTTCCAATATTCTTTTACATTCCGCCAAGGTAGACAAGTAAAACAGATATATCTGCAGGAGAAACACCAGAAATACGTGATGCCTGTCCTATAGAAATCGGTTTGTATTCTTTCAATTTCTGAACTGCTTCAATCCTGAGACTTTTAACAGCATCATAATCAATATCATCTGGGATTTTTTTATTTTCAAGTTTTTTAAATTGTTCTACCTGTTTTTGCTGACGTTTTATATATCCATCATATTTAATAGAGATGCTTACCTGTTCTGCAACTTCTTCTGCAATATCATTTGGAAATTCAGGTCTTTCAGGATCAAGATCTCTTAATACTTCATAAGACAATTCCGGTCTTCTAATAAGCTCTGTAAGTGCTGCACCGGATGAGAGAGGAGTACTTCCATATTTTTTTAATAAGTTTTGAACTTCATCAGAAGTCCCAACCGTTACATGCTTTAACCTCTCCAATTCCTTTTCGATAAGAGATTCTTTTAATTTCAGTCTATCATACCTTTCCTTAGAAATAAGACCAATTTCATATCCTTTTTCCGTTAATCTCTGATCTGCATTATCCTGGCGTAAGAGAAGACGATATTCTGCCCTTGAAGTCATCATCCTGTATGGTTCATGATTTTCTTTTGTAACAAGATCATCAATCAAGACACCTATATAAGCTTCTGATCTGTCTAAAACAACAGGAGACAAATTACTAAGTTTCCTTGCAGCATTTATTCCTGCAATAAGACCCTGTGCAGCAGCCTCTTCATAACCGGAACTTCCATTAAATTGGCCACCACTGAATAATCCATCGATATTGCGAAATTCAAGAGATGGTTTTAATTGTCTGGCATCTATACAATCATATTCAATTGCATATGCATTTCGAACAATTCGAACATTTTCAAGTCCAGGAACACTTCGATACATTTCATACTGAACATCTTCAGGAAGAGAGCTTGACATACCACCAATATACATTTCATTCGTTTCAAGACCTTCTGGCTCAATAAATACCTGATGTCTGTTCTTATCAGCAAACTTTACAACTTTATCCTCAATAGAAGGACAGTAACGAGGACCTGTGCCTTCTATCATCCCGGAAAATAGAGGAGATCTATCCAGATTATTTCTGATTATTTCATGTGTTCTTTCATTTGTATAAGTAAGCCAGCAGGAAACCTGATCAATCTGTACATCATCAGGATTAGTAGTAAAAGAAAACGGAACTATATGTTCATCTCCAAATTGTTCTTCCATTTTACTAAAATCAACAGTATTTTTGTCAATTCTTGCAGGTGTACCTGTTTTAAATCGGTACATTTTAATTCCAAGACTTTTTAGACTATCAGTTAAATAATTTGCAGCCTGAAGACCATTAGGACCGGTATTATTGCTTACATCTCCATATATACATCTTGCTTTTAAATAAGTTCCTGTACATAATATTACAGCTTTACAACGATATATAGCCCCGGAATAAGTTTGAACCCCGGTTATTTTATTATTTTCTGTAAGAATTTCTACAACTTCCGCCTGCTTTATCTCAAGTCTCTCCTGATTTTCCAGTACCTGTCTCATCGTCCGGCTATAATGTGATTTATCAGCCTGAGCTCTCAACGAATGGACAGCAGGACCTTTTGATTTATTTAACATTTTCGATTGAATAAAGGTCTTATCAATTACTTTACCCATTTCACCGCCAAGTGCATCTATTTCCCGCACAAGATGTCCTTTAGAACTTCCTCCAATATTAGGATTACAGGGCATAAGTGCTATACTGTCAACACTTACTGTGAAAACTATTGTTTTATATCCAAGTCTTGCAGTTGCCAGAGCCGCTTCACATCCTGCATGTCCGGCACCAATAACAACTACATCATATTCATCTTTATTTTCCCATACAGAATTTGCTGAAAATCTCATTTACCAAATCTTCTCCTATCGTTTCTCCTGTAATACTTCCCAGTGCCTCATATGCATCCATCAGATCAATAGAATAAAAGTCTTCCGGCAATCCCATTTCTATACTTTCTATAACTTTATTTAATGATTCATATGCGTCATTGAGAGCTGTTTTATGTCTTGCATTTGTAATATATATTTCATTATTAAATGAAAGATTTCCTTCAAAAAACATATCTTTCAATATTTCTACAAGTTTGTCGATTCCATCCTCATTTTTAGCGGATATCTCGATAATTGGAACACCTTTTATATGTGTATCAACATCGCTTTTTGCAAGAAATAATTCATTTTTCTTATCTATACTATCAAAAAAATGTTTTTGTACATCTTCTTTATTGACAACAGTCTGTAAGTCGGTCTTATTCATTAGAATAACAGCCTTCTTATCATAAATCATTCGGAAAATATCTTCATCGTTATTGTCCAATTTACATGAAGCATCAATCACATATAAAATCAAATCAGCAATTTTTACATTATCCTTTGCTTTATCTACACCGATCTTTTCAACAATATCTTCTGTAAATCTAATTCCTGCTGTATCCATTATATTAAGAGAAATACCTTGAAGATTAATATGTTCCTCCAGAACATCTCTTGTTGTTCCAGCTATATCAGTTACAATTGCTCTATCTTCTCCTAAAAGTACATTTAAAAGTGAAGATTTTCCGGCATTTGGTTTTCCTACGATAACAGTTCGGATTCCTTCTTTAATGATTCTGCCATCATCACAGGTCGAAAGCAGTCTTTTTATTTCAACTAAAAGTTCACCCACAACTTCCTTTAAAGTATCAGCATATCCTTCAATACTAATATGTTCCGGATCATCCAAAGCAGTCTCTATAAAAGCAGTATGGTAAATTATTTTATTTCTAATATCACTTATTTTTTTCTTTACACTGCCTTTTAATTGATTCACAGAACTTTTAAGAGCATATTCATTTTGTGCAGAAATCAAATCACCTACCGCTTCAGCCTGAGAAAGATCAAGGCGTCCATTTAAAAATGCCCTTTTTGTAAATTCTCCTGGCTCAGCTGGTCTCGCTCCGTTTTTTATCAATATCTCAAGAATTCTCTTTACAACAAAAACTCCGCCATGACAATTGATTTCAACAGTATCTTCACCAGTATAACTGTGAGGTCCCCTCATAAGCATTACCAGCACTTCATCAATCGTTTCTCCATTATCCATGATATATCCATAATGGATCGTATGAGACTTTTGATCACTTAACATTTTATTATTTTTACTAAAATATACCTTATCTGCAATTTCAAATGCTTCTTTACCGGTCATTCTGACTATTCCGATTCCGGAATTTGTCATAGCAGTGGAAATTGCAGCTACCGTTGAACTATATTTCTGATTCATATAATCCTCCAAAAATAGTTATATACTAATTTCTCTGCACTTAGTATATAAAAAAAGAGGGGTTTTCTCAACCCCTGCTTTTATTTACTATTTACGTACTAAAGTAACAACAACTCTTCTGTATGGTTCTTCACCTTCACTGTGAGTAGATACAGCCGGATCTGACTGAAGTGCTGAGTGAATAATTCTTCTCTCATATGGATTCATAGGCTCTAGAGATACAGTTCTTCTTGTTCTCTTAACTTTACTTGCAATATTTTTTGCGAGATTTTCAAGAGTCTGTTTTCTTCTTCTTCTGTAATCCTCAGTATCGAGCTTTACTCTTACATATCCATCCTGCATCTTATTTGCAACACGATTTGTAAGATACTGAAGAGAATCAAGAGTTTGTCCACGTTTACCAATCATGATTCCCATATTCGGACCATCCATATTAATACACAAAGCGCCTTCTTCATCGATTTCTGTTGTAACTGTAACTTCTTCCATACCCATAGAAGCAAGTACATCCTCTACAAATTTTTTACATGTAGAAATTGTAGCTTCTTCAACTTTTGCAAGTTCGACTTCAGTTTTTACAGATTCTTCTTTCACAGGTTTTTCTGTCTTTTCAACTGATTTTTCTACCGGCTTTTCTACTTTTTCCGGCTTCATATTTTTTTCAGCACGTTCTTTTTTTTCAAATTTATTTATCTTTTCAGATTTATCTTTTTTATGGAATGCCTTTTTATCGGATTTTTTATGTTCTTTAGTTTCTTTTACAACTACTTTCTCTTCTGCAGAAATATCTTCAACAATCTCTTCCTCTACAGGTTCTTCTTTTCTTCGTGCTTTGATTACAGCCTGCTTCATACCGATTCCTAAAAATCCAGCACTTCCTTTTTCAATAACTTCATAATCCAACTTATCACTTGTAACGCCTAACTGAACTAACGCATCCGTAATAGCATCATCAAGCGTCTTAGCAGTTACTGTAATATAATCCATAATAATGCCCCCTATTTATTACTATTATTAAACTTACTAACCATATTTGCTTTATCCGCAAGACTTCCAGGTTTTGCATTTTTAGAGTTCTGTCTTGCCTTTTCTAATTTCTGTTCTCTTTCTTTTTCAGACATTGCAGAAGCCTGACGATTAGCAGAATCTTTTATACTTCTTGTATTCGTCTGCGCCATAGCATT
>JBJEJI010000018.1:0-5164 GCA_051877895.1 Lachnospiraceae bacterium
GGCTACACAGTGGTCCGTCTTGACGCGGTTCTGATGAATAAGAGAAAAGTCGCGGATGGCGGTCAGCAACAGCTTTTTGCATATAAAGATATTCCGCTTATGAAAAGAGTAGCATCCTATTTCTCTCATCTGATTACAGTAGACAACATTCATTCCGTGAAAGAGGATATAGGTGAACGTGGTCTGACATTTACTCTGTATGACCCGGTTTACGGAGGCGAAAAGTTTTCACCGGCAATTATGGGAAACGGAACCCAGCATAAATATCTTCTGTATTTTGATAATCAGTTCCCATATATGCATCAGAATATGGCACAGCTTAATCTTGGTACTTCATACACGGTTAATTCCGGTGTGGATGTTTTCACTACACTTACGCAATCACAGGGTGCATATTCTAAATCAACAATTACATATCCAAGCGGTCTTACTGTTAAGAGTGCCGACGATCTTCATTCGGCAACTTACATGAAGGGTTCTCTAAGTGCAAATGTGATAAATGAGGCCAGATATACGGATGATTATACAAATGTTGACACTATAAGAAGCGGCAAATCCAAGATAGGTTATTCTTTCACTATCGGTATTATATCTGCAATACTTGCCTACCTGTTGGGAATTCCTCTGGGAGTTTTGATGGCAAGAAAGAAAGATAAGCTTATTGATAAGATAGGAACCGTTTACATTATTTTCATTATTGCGGTTCCGTCACTTGCTTACATATTTATGTTCAAGGCCATAGGTAGTAAGATAGGTCTTCCGACAACTTTCAACATGGATGCGGAAACTAAAATGATGTATATTTTGCCGATTATTTCACTGGCACTTCCATCCATAGCCGGTCTTATGAAGTGGCTCCGTCGTTATATGGTAGACCAGATGAATTCCGACTATGTAAAATTTGCAAGATCGGAAGGTCTCACAGAGGGAGAAATTTTTTCGAAACATATTTTAAAAAATGCGGCAATTCCTATTATTCATGATGTGCCGGGTGGTATACTTGGTGCATTAACCGGAGCCATTGTAACAGAGCGTGTATTCTCTGTACCCGGTGCCGGTAACATGCTCACACAGGCTATCAGCAAGTATGATAATGGTGTTATTATTGGAATGACGCTTTTCTATGCGGTACTGACTGTTGTTTCCATTATTCTCGGAGACATACTGATGTCCCTTGTGGATCCAAGAATTTCATTCTCGACGAAAGACAGGTAGTAAAAATGGAAAATTACGATTTATCTAAATTCGGTTTATCTGAAGAAGAACTCTTTACAAGAATAGACCATAATGACTTGGAGTCAGAAAAAATATCGGCCCCGCGTTATTCATACTGGCAGTCGGTATTCAGAGTTTTCTTTAAACATAAAATTAATATAATTATTTTATCTATATTAATTTTGATAATTGCATTTGCCTATATTTATCCACAGTTTTCTGAGTACGATAAATATGCGAACCTGCTTTCTTCAACGGCAAAGCATTTAAGCCCGAAAAAAGCAATGAAAGAGCTTGGAAATAATATTCACTGGATACTGGGTTCCGGTTCTGCAGGTCAGTCGACTTTTGATGCTGTATGGTATGGCTCACGAATTTCCATTTCACTTGCTTTAATATGTGCTGTAATCAATATGACCATTGGCGTTATAGTCGGTGCAATATGGGGATTTTCAAAAAAGTTTGATACCATAATGATGGCAATTTATAACGTTATAGTAAATGTACCTTACATTTTGTTTATTTCCATTATAGTTATGATGTTTTCGGCAGATTTCTGGACAATGGTATTTGCCATGACTGTTACCGGATGGTTAAGCATTGCTTATTTCATACGTACACAGGTTATCATAATCAGAGACCGTGAGTACAATCTTGCTTCCAGATGTCTGGGAACTTCAATTTTCAAGATTGCCATAAAAAATATTTTACCTTTTATGACTTCTGTAATTGTGACTTTGATGGCATCTGAAATTCCATCCTATATATCATATGAAGTATTTTTGTCATATATCGGTATGGGACTTTCGGATATGTCACTGGGACGATTGATTTTTGAAGCTGAGAGTGCAATGCTGACTCCGGGGTGGGGATTTGAATTCTGGAGCCCGGTTGTGGTTGCGTCCATCATAACAATTGTATTATATGTTATCGGTCAGAATCTTGGCGATGCGTCCGATCCGAGAACGCACATGTAAATATCTACAGAAACACATAAGCGAGGAGTAATTGTATGGAAGATAAAAAAGTACTTTTATCTGTTGAAAATCTGGAAGTAAAGTTTCGTGTTCGAGGAAGAACATTAACTGCAATATCCGGAATTTCTTTGGATATTTTCGAAGAAGAGTCCATTGCCATAGTTGGAGAGTCGGGTTCGGGAAAAACTGTATTCACTAAGACTTTTGTAGGCATGCTGGATTCCAACGGATATATAAGTAACGGCAAAATTATCTTTAACGATGATGAACTTGCAGATACCAAGGTTAGACTTACTTCTTCTGCAAGAAAGATGATTAAACATATATCCAAAAAACTTGATTCCTATTCCGGCAGCGACATTAACGATGATATCAGAAAACGTAATGAGATTCTTGCTAAAGAAATTTATCTGTCTGTTGGCCGTTACGGTTTAAAGCAGAGAGTTCAGTTGATTAACGGACTGTTGAAAGCTTTTAAAAAGGCTATTAATATCGGAATTGATATTTCGGATGATGAACAGAGAAATGCTATTTTTGATACTGTTGCTTTCCGTGTACGCTATCTGGATGAAACAGAAGATACACTCCATGGAACCTGTGTGCTGAATCTTGCCAATGTTAAATTCTATAAAGACTGGAGTAAAGTTCGAGGTGGAAAAATCGCAACTGTATTCCAGGACCCAATGACTTCACTCAATCCGATTATTACAATCGGAAAGCAAATTACTTCCGTTATCATGAAACATCAGGATTGTACACCGGCAGAGGCAAGAAAAAGAGCACTGGAACTTATGTACAAGGTTGGAATTCCGGAAGCGGAAAAACGTTTTGATGATTACCCTTTCCAGTATTCCGGCGGTATGAGACAGCGTATTGTTATCGCAATTGCTCTGTCGTGCCAGCCGAAAATTTTAATCTGTGATGAGCCTACAACGGCCCTTGATGTAACAATTCAGGCACAGATTTTACAGCTGATCAAAGATCTTCAGAAGGAATTCCACTACACTACGGTCTTTATTACGCATGACCTTGGAGTGGTTGCAAATATAGCAGACAGGGTTGCCGTGTTATACTCCGGTAAAATAGTTGAACTTGGAACAGTAGAAGATATTTTCTACGATCCGCGTCATCCCTATACATGGGCATTGCTTTCTTCGCTGCCTCAGCTGGCACAGAAGGATCAAAAGCTTTATTCTATCACCGGAACACCGCCTTCACTTTACAATGAAATTGTCGGTGATGCTTTTGCACCGCGAAATCCATACTGCCTGAAAATAGATACGCTGGCAGAACCGCCGATGTTTAAAGTATCGGATACCCATTATGCGAAGACATGGCTTATGGATCCGCATGCACCTAAAATTGAGAAACCTGAGATGATTCAGGATATTCATAGTAAACTCGTAAAAGTATTTAATGTATAGGAGAGTGGATTCGTGGCTACACAAAACAAAGAAGATAAAAAAACTACTCGTGTTACCCATTTGCCTGAACATGGGCCGATAGATGAAAACGGAAAAGAAATACTTCTTTCTTTAAAGGATGTAGATATATTCTTTGGAAAAGGTGACAATGTAGTTAAGGCTGTACAGGATGCGTCATTTGATATCTACAAAGGAGAAACCTTCTCCCTTGTTGGAGAGTCGGGCTCCGGTAAAACTACCATTGGCAGGGCTGTTATTCGTGTTAACTCTCTGACAAAAGGTGAGATATATTTTAAAGGTGTGCCTATTTCAGGGAAAATTCCAAGGTCTCTGGACCGTGAAGTAATACGTAACATTCAGATGGTGTTCCAGGATCCTGCTGCATCTCTTAATGAACGTGCTACCGTTGATTACATTGTTTCCGAAGGTCTTTATAATTTTCATCTTTATAAAAATGAAGAGGATCGAGTAAAAAAAGTTGAGAATATTATTAATGAAGTTGGTTTGCTGCCTGAGCATCTAACCAGATATCCTCATGAATTTTCGGGTGGTCAGCGTCAGCGTATCGGTCTGGCCAGGGCTATGGTTATGGAACCGGAGCTTGTTGTTGCCGATGAACCGATTTCCGCACTGGATGTATCAATACGTGCACAGGTGCTTAATCTGATGAAGAAATTCCAGCAGACCAAGCAGGTAACATATTTGTTTATCGCCCATGATCTTTCCATTGTAAGATATATTTCAGACCGTATTGGTGTTATCTATAAAGGAAGAATTGTTGAAGTTGCGGATGCAGAGGAGTTGTTCCAATTTCCGCTTCATCCATATACTCACTCATTGATTTCTGCTATTCCTATTCCTGATCCTAAGCTGGAAAAGAACAAGGTTTTATACACTTATGATCCTTCACAGCATGATTACAGTGAAGATAAGCCGGAATTTGTATGTATCGGACATAATCATTATGTCTATGGCAACAAGAAGGAAATAGAAGAGTATAAGGCAATTCGTGAAAAAGGGGTTCCGATTAAGACAATTACCATTGACGATGGTGCTCAGAAAGCAGAAGATAATGTGGAAAAGAAGATTGTACTTGATGAGGGCTATATTAAGTCTCCGACCCATGATACAGGAAGTAAATTATATACATTCTTATCTTTCCTGTTACCGGTTTTCGGACTGATTGCAGCAGTTATCTTCAAACATCATAATTATATTCGAAATTACAAGGCATGCAGGAAAGGAGCCATTGCCGGTTTCATTACCTTTGGGGTAATAATTGCTCTGTTCCTGATTCTGCTTTTGCTCATGGTGATTTAATATGGGGCGTACTGTTAAAGACAACCGGCCCGGGCATAAGCCGGTTGTAAAAGCAGAGTTGAATGAGAAAAATACAAAAACACGTTTTGTGGTAGTTGCACTGCTTATTTTGCTTGCAGCCGGAGCATTTGCCTATGGCATTTATTCGTTTTTCAGCGTTGACCCGGGATGGACAGAAATTGAGGTGAGCTCGGGTACGGGAATGAGTTGTGCAGATCAGTTCATATT
>JBJEJI010000019.1:0-5132 GCA_051877895.1 Lachnospiraceae bacterium
ATGTTTTCCTTGACGACCTCATTCTATCTGCAGTGATTGTTCCCTTCTTTGTTACCTTTGCACTGGGACTGCTGCAGATGTTTTTAAGCTTTGTAATCACACCGGTTGTCAGCTTTGCAGTGATTTGCGGCGTGTATGTTGTTTCTGCTTTTTACACTAACATGTGGCTTCCGGGAAGCTATACAATGCTTTTGCGAAGTTCGTTTCTGAGTAGCGAAGGACTGTCTCCTTACAGCGGACTGGTTATTGCGGGGATAATCGCTTTGGTGAGCATCTTTTTAGGTTGTGTTTATTTTAATAACAAAGATATTTTATAAAAATAAGTGCCAAATTTATGGCACTTATTTTTTTGACATTGTATTAATATGAAACAAAAACCGTTAAAGACTTTTGTTTATTTTAACAAGGTGCTAACCTTTATATATTAAATGTTCTTTTTAAATATCTACGTTTTCGTCAATTGAAACATGTGCTTAAAAGCGGTATGCTTTTCTTGTCAGCTTTGTTTAGGTACCGCAGTCAGTAGTCATCACAGGCAGCCGAATTAATCTTCACACAGGTAACCGGTTGCTTTGCGCGTGCCTTTCGGCAGCCGGGTCACATGCCACAGGCTTCTGAGCCATGTCCGCATCATGGAGGAAACCGGGACAGGGGCCCGGCTAAATTTGTTATTCCCTAATCTTATTATTTGTGTTATACTTTTTTCTGATTGTGAACGGCTGAATTTGTCGTGGCACGGTAATTTTACATTTTTATGGAATAAATCCGCAGATTAAAACAGGGCGCTGCAGTCGTATGGGTTTACACGGCAAAACGGGCCCAGGCGAAAGGAAAAAGTTATGCACTTTAAAAAGACTTATTTGACCTTGATAATGCTTGCAATGCTTGTCTTTACCGCATGTGGTGTAGACGATTTATTTGATAATAAGGAGAATAACGGAGTTCAGCCTTCCACAACCATGGTGGATAAAACCACCTTTTACGGACTTGGTGAGAGTGAAGGAATTGTAATTGCAGATATGCATGAATTGCCGGAAAGAGCAGTGAAAATTAATGGTCAGTGGTTCCTTTCTGTAAATTCCGTAACCGGAATTAATGATCACTTTTACTGGAATTCCTCCGAAGAACAGATGATTGTAACAAACTCTCAAAGTATTTCCTACTACTGGCCTGATTCCCTCAATGCTTCAGTAAATGGGGAAGGAACAGTGCTTGAGCAGGCGGTAATTACCATTCAGAACAATACTCTTTATGTAAGTCTTGATTTATTTAAACAGTATACACAGGTGGTATGTCAGATTTTTGAGGAACCGGACAGAATTGTTATCTGGACTGACTGGGAACAGCTTTCTTCTTACAAGGTTGTTGCGGAAGCGGCATCTGTGAGAACAGGAGCAAATGTCACATCTGACATTCTGGTTAAAGAAGCAAAAGCATCAGAAGGCTTTATTACAGGTGAAGAAACAGCAGGCTTTGTACCTGTTATGACAAAAGAGGGCTATTGTGGTTACATAGCTGCGGAAGAAATTGAAAAGGCTGAGGATTACTCTTTTGAACAGCCGGAAGGAACAGCCGATGTGTATACACATAATCTGATGGCTGAGGACTATTTCACTATTGTGTGGCACAATATGACATATGCCGCTGACGGCAGTCTGCTTTCAGGAGAGTTAGACGGCAGTGAAGGAGTTGATGTGGTCATTCCGACCTGGTACCGTGTAATTGATACTGAAGGAAATATTTCTTCCAATGCGAACCGTTCCTATGTGGACAAAGCCCACAACATGGGCATGGAGGTCTGGGGACTCGTTGATGATTTTGCGGCAGGAGTGCCGGGAATAGATGTGCTTTCCAGCACAGCAGCCAGAAACAATCTTGCGGACAGTCTGGTTAGCAGTGCCCTGGAATATGGTCTTGACGGAATCAATGTGGATTTTGAATATATAACCAATGAAAGTGCTCCTCACTTTATTCAGTTTTTAAGAGAACTGAGTCTTAAAATGAAGCCTTACGGGCTAAAACTCAGTGTTGATAATTTTGTTCCGGATTCTTATAACAGCTTTTATAATCTTGAGGCTCAGGAAGAGGTTGTGGACTATATTATTTTAATGACCTATGATGAGCATTATTCTCCGGAAACCGGAACAGGAAGTGTTGCTTCAATAGGGTTCGTGGAAAATGGTATTGTCGGTGCACTGGAATATATTCCAAATGACCGTCTTGTAATGGGAATTCCTTTCTACACCAGACTTTGGGAAACCCATGGGGATGGAACTGTAACCATGCAGACACTTACCATGATTAATGCAATGTATACCGTTGATTATTATGGACTTACTCCTGAGTGGGATGAAACTGCCGGTCAGTATTACGTTAATTATGCTGACAGTGAAGGATTAAACTGTGAGATGTGGCTTGAGGAAGCAGAGTCCATAGGTAAGAAGCGTGAAGTCTGTGACAAGTATGGTTTGGCAGGAACTGCATGCTGGTGTCTGGGCAATGAGGAAGATGATGTGTGGGAAAAATTAAAATAATTCTTCACTTGACACAGAAAAGAAAAATAAGTATACTATCAAGTACCGTGCAGCCGGGGAGATAGCGGTGCCCTGTACCTACAATCCGCTACAGTAGGGGTGATGGTATGTCGAGGGTGTTTGCCTGTTGGGCAGCCCCGGATAAGCGGCGTTGACGTTTGGGTCTTGCGCGACAGGAACCTGTGAACCGTGTCAGGGCAGGAATGCAGCAGCACTAAGCAGTGCTTTCTGTGTGTTGTAAGGTCGCCTGAACTGAGTTGGCTGTCCGGGTAACGACGATGGGTGACATTCGACACATACCGCACGGTTTTGTTTTATAACACCCTTCCGGTGCATGTGAAAACTCTTAAATATCAGGAAAATTTACCATAAAAAGTGAAAAAATACAGTTTTGGGGCTTTGTTTTCGATATAATTACGAAGATAAAGCTTTTTTTCTTGTGCTAACGGCATAAAAGTGTTACAATTAATCCAAACGTGTATTTGTGAAAGTGGATAATTTTGCCTCAAAAGCAGAATTAAAGCCCGTAGAAGAGAACTACAGGCACCACTGATTAATAATTTCCAAGGAGAAGCAAAATGGGATTTTTTACGGCATCAAGGCTGAATAAGATGAAATCGAGCTTCAGGGATGGTGATCTGGACAAAGCCGTTGTCTTTGCAGAAAAAATCAACCCTTCTGAAATTCGTACAACCTATGATTTATCCATGATGGCAGATATTTACATGGCAGCCGGACGTTTGGGTGCAGCCAGACGCGTTTATGGGGAAATGTACAAACGGAATAAAACCATCAGGGTTTGTAAACAGCTCATTGATTTAAATATCAAATTAAAGAATCTGAAGCAGGCAGTTTTCTATTTAAAGGAACTGAATGCCATGGATTCTGAGGATTATGAACGTTTCATTTACCAGTATCAGCTTGGCAAGGCGTTAAACCAGCCTGATGAATATCTGATTGAGTGTCTGAAAAAAGTAAGAGAAGCAGATTACATTGCAAAATGGGCAATGGAGCTTGCAAAGCTGTTCTTCAAGGTGGGCTCAAATGATGAATGCGTGACAGAATGTCAGAACATTAAATTGTGGTTCCCCGACACAGACTATGCTTACAAAGCTGACATGCTGCTTCGTGCATGTAATTCAGGAACAACCTATGCGGATGCAGTAAGTGAGGCTGTAAACACAGCACAGACAGAATCTGTGGAAGAAGAATTTGCGGAAGAAGAATCTGTGGAAGAAGAATTTGCGGAAGAAGAATCTGAGGAAGAGGAATTTACGGAAGAAGAATTTACGGAAGAAGAATTTGCGGAAGAAGAAAGCTTTGAAGAGGCTGCGGCTTTGGAAAGTGAAGAACCGTATTTTAAAGATGATTCTGACGAAGAAGTTTATCCTGATGAGGAACCCGAAGAAGACCAGGCTCCGGTTCGCAGCTATGATATGAGAAGAAACATTGAAGAGTCACCTGCAATGACTGAAATCAGCACAGATGAAAGTGATGAAATATTCTTCAATATTTCTGATTCCGTAAAGGACATTATGGAATCAGAAAAAAATGAAAAGTCTTCCCCGGAGCCGGAAAGAGAAGACATTGCCACTACCCTGATTAACGATTCCCTGACCGCTGAGGTTATGGAAGCACTGCGTAAATTGGAAAGACAGGAAGCAACAGGGGATAAAGACGCAGTAGATGAGTCAATACTTAAGATGATAGATGAAGAGTAAAACCTGAAGGATTGTTAACGGCCACGTGTTTTGTCAGGCTGTATCAGTCAGGTTTTAAAACGGAGGTTAGGATGAGTAAACAGACATGGAAGCCGGGCAACATGCTTTATCCGTTACCGGTGGTAATGGTAAGCTGTCAGAGACCGGGAGAAAAACCGAATATTATTACAATTGCCTGGACAGGGACTATTTGTTCCGATCCGGCTTGTCTCAGTATATCTGTAAGAAGGGAAAGACATTCTTACGACATTATAAAAGAAACAGGAGAATTTGTAGTAAACCTTACTACAAAGGAACTGGCTTTTGCAACAGATTATTGTGGCGTAAAAAGCGGCAAAGACATTGATAAATTTAAAGAGTGTGGCCTTACACCACTACGCTCCAATGTTGTGAGTGCGCCGGGCATTGCAGAATCCCCGGTATGCATTGAGTGTAAAGTAAAAGATATTATCCCTCTGGGTTCTCACGATATGTTTATCGCAGAGGTTGTGTCGGTACAGGCCGATGACAAATATATGAATGAAAACGGAAAGTTTGAGCTTTCTCTTGCTGAACCGATTGTATATTCCCACGGAACTTATTATGAACTTGGTAATAAGCTCGGAACTTTTGGTTATTCCGTAAAAAAGAAATAAGTGTAGTTTTGGAGGAAACATGGATCAGTATATCATTAGAGGCGGAAAGTCTTTGGCAGGAGAGGTTACAATCGGAGGTGCCAAGAATGCAGCATTAGGCATACTGGCCGCTGCAATCATGACAGATGAAAAAGTAACTATCGAAAACCTTCCTAATGTCAGTGATATAAACGCACTGTTGGAAGCTATTGCAGCCATCGGTGCTACAGTTGAGAGAGTAGATGCTCATACAGTAAATATTT
>JBJEJI010000020.1:0-5024 GCA_051877895.1 Lachnospiraceae bacterium
TGATGAAATCAATGATAGCTGAAAATGGGTTGACTTTCAAGGAGTTAGAGAAAAATATTTATTCATGGATCTGCCAGATTGGACCGGACTTTACCAAAGAGTTTCTGAAACGCTATGACCGGATGCTGATGGAGGAAAGAGACAAGAGCAGATACAGGCATAAAGGCTCCCGTCAGACCACAATCAAAACGGTGTATGAAGAAGTGACCTACAGCAGGCCAGACCATCAGTGCGATGGGTGTATGGAATGTTATCCAGGCACTTGGGGAAAAGGTCTGCGAGGAAGAAAAGATACTTGTGGAAGAACATAAAAAGGGGCACATCCGTGGAGAAAAAGAGGTTCCGGTGTTGTTTGAGGAAGCAGACGTCGTTTATGTAAAACTGCAGGGAAAAGATCGGAAAGAAGCAAAACAGGATAAAGCAGAGATTAAGATAGGGCTTGCCTATGACGGTTGGAAAAGGATATGCATGTCCGGTTATGGGGCATCTGGTGGGGCTGGAACGAAGTCTACGTAGAGATGGCCGAAAGCTTCTGGAGATGGCAGGATATTAAGCAGTCACAAAGGCAGGAACAGGTACAGATTCGAAGTGACAATCGCGAGGCTTTCGTAAGGACGAGTACGCTAACAGCGACAGTGGGCGCATGTTTGAGCCTCGAAGAGGCGAGTTTGCGCAGGAGCTGGAGCGAAAAGGTGCGTGCGAGGAGTAGAAAACGCAGCGGTCACGAGAACTGTAGCTGGCCTGACTTGTGACGTCAAATAAATCTGTGTGAAAAAGAGCTGCCAATGATTATTTGACAGTAACAAGGTGGATATTGCCCAAAACTATTTTATTGCAATCAGATTAAAGTAGTGTTATACTGGGATGTACGGCAAAAATAAAGTGAATATAAGGACTTTTAGTGATTATTTGCTTCGGAATGGAGGATGTGTCCTGTAAGGACGCAGAAAATCACTTCGAAATGGAGGATTGAAATGAAAAATACAGTTGAAATCAGATGGCACGGAAGAGGTGGCCAGGGTGCAAAAACTGCAGCACTTCTGCTTGCAGATGTGTGCTTTAAAAACGGAAAGCATGTACAGGGCTTTCCTGAGTATGGTCCTGAAAGAATGGGTGCACCAATTACTGCTTACAACCGAATCAGTGATAATGAGCTGAGAGTACATTCAAATATCTATGACCCGGACTATGTTGTAGTAGTTGATGAAACTCTTCTTGAATCAATTGATGTAACTGCAGGACTTAATCCGGAAGGTGCCATTGTTATAAATACTACAAGAGATAAGGCTGAAGTTGCTAAAGAACTTCATGGATATACAGGGAAGATTTATACACTTGATGCCAGAAAAATTTCTGAAGAAGCTCTTGGAAGATATTTTCCCAATTCACCTATGCTTGCAGCAATTGTTGCTGTCAGCGGTGTAATGGACAGAGAAACCTTCCTTTCCCAGATGCGCGAGTCCTATCAGCATAAATTTGCAAAGAAACCTGAGGTTATTGACGGTAACATGCAGGCACTTCAGGTTGCATTTGATGAAGTAAGCAAGTAGGAGGTAAAGGTTATGGCTAATAAAATACCAACGGACATTTCAAAAATTACAGAACAGAGTCCTTGGCAGGATTTAACACCGGGCAATCATGTTTACGGTGCTGCAACCTCCAGGGCTTTTAATACAGGTGAGTGGAGAACAGATACACCGGTAATTGAATGGGATAAATGTAAACAGTGTCTTCTATGCGCACCGGTTTGTCCTGATTCCAGCATCCCGGTAGAAAACGGCAGGAGACTGGATTTCGATTATGATCACTGCAAGGGCTGCGGAATTTGCGTAAAGGCATGTCCTTTCGGGGCTCTTACCATGAAAAAAGGTGAATCAAAATAAATTGCAATGCAAACCGAATTATCCGGAGTATAAGCAGATGAAACCCGGATAACGTCACGCTTGGCGTGAGAAACCAGGAGGCAGATATTTATGAGTATAAAAGAAAGATTATCAGGTAACGAAGCAGTTGCCTATGCAATAAAACAGATAAATCCGGATGTTATGCCGGCATTTCCAATTACACCATCTACAGAAATTCCACAGCTGGTTGCTAATTATATCGCAAACGGACAGATGGACACAGAGTTCATTCCTGTAGAAAGTGAGCACAGCTCCATGAGTGCTGCAATGGGTGCGTCCGCTGCCGGAGCAAGAGCACTTACGGCTACTTCTTCCTGTGGTCTGGCACTGATGTGGGAGCTCTTATATGTAGCAGCTTCTAACAGACTGCCTATTGCACTGGCTCTTGTAAACAGAGCTCTGACCGGACCTATAAACATTAACTGCGACCATTCTGACAGTATGGGTGCAAAGGATGCAGGCTGGATTCAGATTTATGCGGAAAACAATCAGGAGGTTTATGACAACTTTGTACAGGCATACAGAATTGCTGAGCACAAGGATGTTATGCTTCCTATTATGATTTGCCAGGACGGCTTTATTACAAGCCATGCCCTTGCAAATATTGAACTTCTTGAGGATGAAAAGGTAAAGGCTTTTGTTGGAGAATATGAGCCTGAGAACTTCCTTTTAAATAAGGACATGCCTATGTCCGTGGGTCCTTATGCGGTTTCCAACTATTACATGGAATCCCACAGAGCACAGGTTGCAGCAATGGAAAATGCAAAACAGGTTATTCTGGATGTTGCAGCTGAATATGAAAAGATTTCAGGAAGAAAATACGGATTCTTTGAAGAATACAGACTTGATGATGCAGAATATGCAATAGTAATTATGGGTTCTGCAGCAGGAACAACCAAGGATGCAGTAGATGAATTGAGAGAACAGGGAATTAAAGCAGGACTTTTAAAGCTTCGTGTATTCCGTCCGTTCCCGGCAGATGAAATCGTTGCGGCACTTAAAGGAAAGAAAGCCGTTGCAATCCTGGACAGATGTGAAACCTTCTCTACCCAGGGCGGGCCTGTAGCATCTGAAATCTGCTCCGCAATGTACCGCAAGGGTGCAGATGCAAAGGCTGTTTCTTATGTTTATGGTCTTGGCGGACGTGATTACAAAGTTGAGGATGCAAAAGCTGTTTATTCAGACCTTATTGATGTGGTAGAAAATGGTAAAATAATTGAGGAGCCGGTTTATATCGGTCTCAGAAGTAAAGAAGAGGAATAAAAGGGGGTAAAGTGCTATGGCATACAATTTTAAAGAAGTAATGAGTAAGCCGGAACGACTTGCTCCGGGTCACAGAATGTGTGCAGGCTGCGGCGGTACTATTGCAGTAAGAAGCGTACTTCGTGCATTGCATGAAGGAGACAAGGCTGTAATCGGTAATGCAACAGGATGTCTGGAGGTTTCTACCTTTATGTATCCATATACAGCTTACGAGGACAGTTACATCCACAATGCATTTGAAAATGCAGGAGCTACAATGTCCGGTGTTGAAACTGCCTATAATATTCTTAAGAAAAAAGGTAAAATTGACGACACTTATAAATTCATTACCTTCGGTGGTGACGGTGGTACCTATGATATCGGATTCCAGTCACTTTCCGGTGCAATGGAAAGAAATCATGATATGGTTTATGTCTGCTATGATAATGGTGCGTATATGAACACGGGTATTCAGCGTTCTTCCGCAACACCTATGTATGCGGATACAACTACAACACCGGTAGGGAGCAAGAGTAATGGTAAGATGCAGAACCGTAAGGATCTGGCATCCATTATTGCAGACCATGATGTGCCTTATGTTGCCCAGACAACTCTCCTTGGAAATTTCAAGGATATTCACACCAAGGCTGAAAAGGCAATTTACACACCGGGTGCTGCTTTCCTTAATGTAATGGCGCCATGCCCAAGAGGCTGGAGATATCCGACAGAGGATATTATGGAAATCTGCAGGCTTGGCGTTGAAACCTGCTACTGGCCGCTGTTTGAGGTAGACCATGGCAGGTGGATTCTCAACTATGAACCAAAGAAGAAGCTTCCGATTGAAGACTTCCTCCGCCCACAGGGACGCTTTAAACACCTGTTTAAGAAGGAAAATGAAGATCTGCTTGTTCAGTTCCAGGCAGAGGTTGACAGGAGATGGGAAGACCTGCTTTACAAGTGCAACAGATATAATTAATTTGAAGTAAAAAATCACCGCCCGCAAAGTGTAGATAAGGAACATTTTGTGGGCGGTTTGTGTATTGATTAGTATCTTACCGGGATTTCCTCTCTTAAGAGCAATCCTGTTTTTTCTTGCGTTCTTCAACCATCTGAACAAACCATTCAACCATGGCAGGATCATAATGGGAGAAAAATGAACTTGTGTTTTTGTCAAGTGTGGCAATTCCGGTCATGTCTTTATCATCCAGTTCAAAGTCAAATACGTTTATATTTTCTTTCATTCTTTCTAAGTGAACGGATTTAGGAATGACAACAATGCCTCTCTGCAAATGCCAGCGAAGTATAACCTGTGCAATAGTTTTTCCGTATTTTGCGGCAATGACTTCAAGTTCAGGAAGATTAAACATGTCCCCGCGTCCTTCACCGAAAGGTGCCCATGCCTCAAGCTGTAAGCCATACTTGTCATTCCATTTTTTAGCCTCAATCTGCTGGTTGTGTGGATGAATTTCGATCTGGTTTACCATAGGGCGGATTCTGGCAAAGGAAGCAATGTCCACCATACGGTCAGGATAGAAATTAGAAATTCCGATGGCACGAAGCTTTCCTGCTTCGTAGTATTCTTCAAGGGCTCTCCACGCACCATAGTAGTCTCCGAAGGGCTGATGAAGCAGCATTAAATCCAGATAGTCTGTCTGCAGCTTTTTAAGGGATACCTCAATAGATTTTTTACATTCTTCATAACCATAATGTTCTACCCAGACTTTTGAGGTAAGGAAGATTTCTTCACGTGGAATTCCGGATTTTTTAAGGGCATTACCTACTTCTTCTTCATTGAAATAGCTTTGAGCAGTATCTATGGAACGATAGCCTGCACTTAATGCATCCAGAACGCACTGCTCACATTCCTCTTTTGCTACC
>JBJEJI010000021.1:0-5010 GCA_051877895.1 Lachnospiraceae bacterium
TTCCCATTATGTCAATTCCTGTTTTTTACAGTCGGGTCAATGATATGATACGAGATATCCACCAGAAAATTCAGGAGGACAACCGTACAGCCGATAAACAAAATTATGGCCTGGAGAACATTATAGTCCCTTGTCTGTACACTGGTAACCAAAAGACGTCCCATGCCCGGTATTCCAAACACCTGCTCTGCAATTACGGTACCTGCCAGTACATCAGCAATTACAAGACCCAGAAATGTAATTGTTGGGAGTAATGCATTTTTCAGAACATTCTTCCAGAGTATTTTTTTCTCGGATGTTCCAAAGGCCCACAGGGTTCTTACATAATCCTTGTTTTTTTCTTTTATAATGTTGCTTCTTAAGAACTTCACAACCATTGCAATCTTCGGTATGGCAATGGCAAGTGCCGGAAACAGGAGGTAATATAAGAAACCTCCAAAATCTGTTTTATATGAAACATAGCCTCCCACAGTAAACGCCCTTAAAATCAGTCCCAGAACCAGGATAATCAATATTCCCATAAAAAATGTAGGAACTGCCATAAGAGTCTGCCCTGTAACGGAAATCAGCCTGTCCACAATACCGTTTTCTTTTTTGGAGGCCAGTATTGCCACAGGCAGTGCTATGAGAATTATCATTATTATTGCAAGTAGTGACAGCCACAGCGTAATTATGATTTTTTCACCTGCCAGCTCACTTACAGGCATATTGTAATAGCTGGACTCTCCGAAATCTCCGGTGAGTGTTCCTTTAAGCCAGCGGACATATCTGACTGCCACATTATCATTTAATCCCATTTCTTCTCTCAGAGCTTCAAGCTGCTCTTCGGTTGCATTGGTTCCCAGTTTTAATGCTGCTGCATCTCCGGGAACAATTGAAAAAGCGAAGAATGCCAGCATGGTTATGATAAGTATGGTTGTAATTAACGAAACCAGTTTTTTTACATAATACATGTGGCATTCCTCTCTTTTAAAACTTTTTCAGATATTAATCTGTAAATAGTATTTGAATTCAGATTTAACTTAACAATTATTGCTTAATTTATTTCTGTAATAAACTATTTGTAATAAATGGTTGACATATCCTGTACATAAATCGGATAGAAAGTATAACCTTCAAGTTCAGGATTAACCGCTACCATAATGCTTGGACACATAAGATAAACGGATGCTGCATTATCTGTAAGATACTGCTGACACTCCTTGTACTTTGCAATTTTTTCATCCATATCTGTAGCACTCATTGCTTCCTGATACAGGTTATCAAATTCATCATGATTAAAGTTTACGAAATTACTGCGATGTCCACTCTGATAGTAACGAAGTACATCTGCCGGTGCCATGGTTGCATCAAGTGCAATTACTGTTGCCTGATATTCATGTCCCATATAAACATCATTCAGCCAGGTTGACCAGTCAACCTGCTTTATAGTTGCATTAATGCCTACCTCTTTAAGCTGGGTAACCAGAACCTCTGCTATCATTACATGAAGCTGATAGTTGGATGGAACAGTGATTTCAAGGTCAAATCCGTTTTCATAGCCTGCACTCTTTAAAAGTTCCTTTGCTTTCTCTACATCGTGTGGATATGCACTTTCGGTGTCAGCATTATAATATTCCTTAAAGGTAGTAAACATGCCTGTCTTTAACAGATCAGAAGTGCCACCTGTGAGTACTCCGTCAATTTCTTCAAAATCCACCGCATAGCAGAGAGCCTGTCTCACCTCAAGATTTGACAGTGGCTCATATTCATTATTAAGATATAATCCCTCTGCCAGACTCTGGGCATTCTGAACAATGCTGTACTGACCTTCCAACTGACTTGCTTCGTCATAAGAAAGGTAAGGATAGATATCAATGTTTCCTGCAAGCAGTTCCATAAATGCATCATTGGTACTTGCAAAAATTTTGAAGGTTACCTGATCAAGGTGTGCCTTGTTTCCATAGTAATCGTCATTCCGGGCAATTACGATATTTTCCATTGGTGAATAGGACACAAATTTAAAAGGACCCGTTCCCACCGGTGCGGACTCCTGTTTGTCATAATCTGCAGGGATGACCGCGCAGTCAAAATAGTAAATCAGTTCCGTATTTGGTTCACTGAGTGAAACCACAATACTTGTACTTCCGTCTTCTCCGGATTGTTCTTCAATGTTGGATATAATAGAAAAAGCAGAGATTATCTTGATATCATTTTCATCAAGCATCCCTGCCACACGTTTAAGCGAATAGATTACATCTTCTGCGGTTACTTCATCACCATTGTGAAAATGCACACCTTCACGAAGAGTAAAAGTATAGCTCAGCGCATCCTCGGACATAACATAGCTGCTGCAAAGTGCAGGCTGCATAACTCCGTTTGAATCCGCCTTTACAAGTCCTTCAAAAATGTTGTATAACACTTCATTAGTTCCTGCCGCTATCGCTTTGTGTGGGTCAAGACTATCCATATCATTGGTTATTCCAACAACAACAGAACCTCCGGAGGTTTCATTTCCTTTGCTCTGCTCCTTTTCGGTACCGCCTCCGCAGCCGCAGAGTGCGCTCACTAACAGGATCATAAGCAAAGCAAAAAGCAATCGCTTTTTCATAGCTTCCTCCTTTTGCCAAAAGGCATCTGTTAAATTTTATTTTATCAACAACCGGAAACGGCTTTTGATAAGATACGAAAAAATGCATCACATTTCCCCGCCACAATATAATATTTCTTATCTCGGCATTTGTCAAGTGGCTCTTTTCTACAAAAGAAAAACCGCCCCCACCTTTCGGCAAGGGCGATTTTCCTTTTTTATGGGATAGGGATATTCGGCTTATTCAACGTCCTGTAAAGCATCAAAACCTTCTTCACCGGTTCTTACCTTTACAACATTTTCCACATCATAAACGAAAATCTTTCCGTCACCGATGTGACCTGTGTAAAGAACCTTCTTTGCGGTTTCAATAACTGTTGATACAGGAACTGCACTGACAACGATGTCAACCTGTACTTTTGGAAGAAGTGATGGGGATACCTCAACACCACGATAGTATTCAGGCTTACCCTTCTGTACGCCACAGCCAAGTACATGGCTTACTGTCATACCGGTAATTCCGATTGCCATCATAGCATCTTTTAATGGCTCCAGCATTCTTTCTCTACATACGATTTCAATCTTTGTCATCTTAGCTGTTCCGTCAGGAACAAAACTGTCAACTTTCTTAACAGGGATAGCTTCTGCCACAGGAGCATCTCCTGTAACTGCGGTTGTTTCTTTTGATGTATAATCAGTAAGAATTGTAGGGATTGTAGGAGCAAAGTCTGCGTAAGCATTTACAAGACCATGCTCTGTCTTATCAAGACCTGCAAGTTCTTCTTCCACACCGGCTCTGATACCATGGAACTTCTTAATTAATAAGAATGTAATAATCATCATAACGGTTGTATATGCTGCAACAACTGCAAAACCTAAGCACTGTACACCAAATACTTTCATTCCTGCACCGATGTCTCCACCATGGAATGCTGCATAGATAGGACCATCAACTCCTGCAGGAGCATTCTTTGTTGAAAGAAGACCGGCTGCAAGTGTACCCCAGATACCGTTTGCCATATGAACGCCTACAGCACCAACAGGGTCATCGATATGTAACTTAATATCAAGGAACTCTACAACAACATCAACAAGAATACCGGAAACGATACCGATGATACATGCACCAATCCAGTCAACGTTGTTACAGCCTGCTGTGATACCAACAAGACCTGCAAGAGAAGCATTCAGACACATGGAAACATCAGGTTTACCATTTTTAATCCATGTAAAAATCATACAAGTTACTGTTGCAACACCCGGTGCAACTGTTGTTGTAAGGAAGATAGATGCTAACTGCTCAACACTTGTAGCTGCAGCACCGTTAAATCCGTACCAACCAAACCAGAGGATGAAACATCCGAGTGCACCAAGTGTAAGGGAATGACCCGGAATTGCGTTAACTTTAACTACTTTTCCTTTTTCATCCTTAACATATTTTCCAATACGAGGTCCAAGAATAATTGCACCAATCAGGGCTGCTATACCACCAACCATGTGAATTGCACATGAACCTGCGAAATCAATAAATCCAAGCTTAAATAACCATCCTTCACTGTTCCATATCCAGCCTGCTTCAATAGGATAAACAATCATTGAAATAACTGCTGAATAAATACAGTAAGCTGAGAACTTTGTACGTTCTGCCATGGCTCCGGAAACAATTGTTGCCGTTGTAGCACAGAATACAAGGTTAAATACGAAAACACTTGCATTACCGCTTGCAACAAATTTATCGAAATCGGTAAACATACCAAAATTTGGCTTACCGATTATACCGGCTATATACTCTTCTGACATCATTATTGTGAAACCTAATATTGAGAAAACAACTGTACCGATACAGAAGTCCATCAGGTTCTTCATAATAATGTTACCTGCATTCTTAGCTCTGGTAAAACCTGTCTCTACCATTGCAAAACCGGCCTGCATCCAAAATACAAGAGCCGCACCAATTAAAAACCAGACACCAAACGTCGAACTGCTGATAGCATCTGAAACAGCACTATCAATTTCCAAAAGACCATACATAAATGTGTCCTCCTTTTCATCTGCCCCACCCGGGGATTTTTTTGTCAGTGCAACCTGTATCCGGCTATCCCGCCTGAAAACCTTTCGGAATAAACTGTTCTCCCACACGACTCGGCCCTATCCAATACCTGATACCGATGCGAAAACTACTCCGAACTTACTTTGCCAAGTCCTCAGACTTTACAAAATAAAAAAAGCGGGTATACCGGAATTGCTTTCCGGAATACACGCCTTTGTGCACTAACTATATTCGGTTTCGAAACAAAAAAATACACTGCGAGTTTTACCTCACAGCGTCCTTGCTGTTTCTTATGTCATGCATTATATATCCTCTATTCTAAAATGTCAACCCTTATTTTCATTTTTTATTCATCTTTTTTTCACACTATTTTTTTCAATGAAAGTAGTAT
>JBJEJI010000022.1:0-4924 GCA_051877895.1 Lachnospiraceae bacterium
TATCCATTCCACACAGATGTGAAGCCTCTATCAAATTTTTCTCTTTCATTACATTTTCATAAAAACGATATCCTCCTGATAAATTGTAACAATCAAATCCTTCCCCGGTTAAAATTCTGCAGGATATATAGCTTCTTAATCCGCTTTGACACATCACATACACTGGTTTTGACTTATCAATCTTATTGATGTTTTCTCTTAAATCATCTACAGGAATATTGATAAATCCGTCCGCATGACCTCTTGCATATTCACTCTGCGTTCTTGTATCGAGCAACGTCACACTTCCATCTCTAGGCAGCTTGTCCAGTTCATCATGGTGGAACTGTTTTACTTTTCCGGTTGCAATATTCTCAATCATAAATCCAGCCATATTTACCGGATCTTTTGCAGATGAATAAGGTGGTGCATATGCCAAATCCAAATCCTTTAACATATCAGCTTTTAGCCCCGCGCTTATGGCTGTCGCAATCACATCTAAACGTTTATCTACCCCATCATATCCTACAATCTGTGCACCAAGGATTCTTAGCGTATTCTTTTCATATACAACCTTCATAGTCATTATCTTTGCTCCGGGATAATACCCTGCATGAGAAGCCGGAGATAAAACAACTCTTTCATAATCTATTCCGGCATCTTTCGCTGCTTTTTCAGTAAGTCCTGTGCTTGCCGCTGTCATATCAAACAGCTTAATTACCGAAGAACCCATGCTACCTTTATAATGACTATCTAAACCGCAAATATTATCTGCCACAATCCGGCCCTGCTTGTTTGCAGGTCCGGCAAGAGAAATCACCGCATCATTTCCTGTAACTGTATGCCTTATCTGTGTTGCATCTCCTACCGCATAAATATCCGGCACGGATGTTTCCATTTTATCATTTACAACAATCGCACCCTTAATACCAAGCTCAAGTCCTGCCTTTTTTGCAAGTGCTGACTCCGGGCTGACACCGATTGCCATAAGTACCATATCTGCATTGACAGGCTCATCATCCTTTAAAATAACCTGTAACTGTTCATTCTCCTCAAACCCAATCACATCGCCACCAAGCTTTAGACTTATTCCTTTACTGCGCAATTTATTATGTACAAGAGTTGCCATGTCATAATCTAACGTATTCATCAGTTGTTTTGGTCTTTGAACTATTGTAACCTTAATACCCAAGTCACACAGATTTTCAGCAACCTCAAGTCCTATAAAGCCACCACCTACCATGACTGCTGTTTTAGGCTTTCTTGCCTCTACAAACGCTCGAATTTTTAGAGTATCCTCTACTGTTCTCAGAGTAAAAATCTTTTCATTATCTATTCCCGGAAGATTCGGCATTATCGGCTTTGCTCCCGGTGATAAAATCAATTTATCATAAGGTTCTTCATATACCTTTCCGGTATCCAGATTATGCACTGTAACTGTTTTTTTTGAAGTATCAATGTCCGTCACTTCATGATGAACCTTCATATCAATACGAAATCTGTCCCATATGCTTTCCGGTGTTTGAAGTGTCAGTTCTTCTTTATCCTCTATCACACCGCCAATATAATAAGGCAGTCCGCAATTTGCATATGAAATATATCCGGAACGCTCAAAAACGGTAATCTGCACATGTTCATTTAGTCTTCTGAGTCTGGTTGCTGCTGTAGCTCCTCCTGCAACTCCTCCCACAATTACAACTTTCATCCTTTCACAACCTTTCCTGTATACGAACCAATCCCTCCAATATTTGTAACATCCAGATATCCCATAGCCTTTAACATTGATGCAGCCCTTGCACTTCTTGAGCCGCTTAAGCAATGTACATATATTTTTCTATTCAGGTCCGGCATCTGAATTCTTACATTTTGAATGGACTGCAATGGAATATTAACACTTCCTTCAATATGTCCTTCACTGTATTCTTCTGCTGTCCTTACATCTAATAAAATCGCATTTTTACTTTTTTTAAATTCCTCTACTCCTGCGTTCATATCAGGCTGCTTAAACATATCAAACAAACTCATCGTAACATTGCCTCCAGTTCTGATTTCGGTCTGGCGCCTATCATTTTATTCACTACCTTGCCATCCTTAACAACTGCAAACATAGGAATACTCATTACCTGAAACTGTCTGGCAAGCTCCGGTTCCTCATCTACATTCACCTTACCAACTTTAACCTTACCTGCATATTCTTCTGCCAACTGCGCAACAACAGGTAACATCATTTTGCACGGAGCACACCAACTTGCCCAAAAATCAATCAGTACCGGAATATCCGATTTCATCACTTCATTCTCAAAATTTCCACTTGTTATTTTTAACTCTGTCATTTATGTGCCCTCCTAATAATTTTTTATCAGTAACCATTCCTGATTTTTAAATTCATTATACAAATCTTGAGAGCATTCTTCTGTGACTGAGTCTCATTGATCAGTTATTTTTTTTAAACCATCAATATTTCTTAAAACAACTGCGCCTCTTTTTAGTTCTATTAAATTATCTGAGGCAAATTGTTTCAACATTCTCGCCACCACTTCTCTGGCAGAATTTACTTCTGTTGCAATGGCTTCTTGTGTCATTTGAATATTCATTTCCCCTGTTTTCTCATAAACCGATAGCAAAAACTTTGCCATTCTAACATCAAACCGAGCAAACAATATTTCTTGCATTACCCACACAACACTGGAAAATCTATTTGTAGCAAGTTCGTATGCAAAACATTTCACATAAATATTACTATCCATCAGTTTTTGGATAGTACCGGAATGGACTGCCATAATCTCCGTCTCCTCTTCTGCAAGAAGCTGCACATCCAATGAAATTCCCGTAATCACGCAGGATGCAGACATAATGCAGCATTCTCCCTCCGATATATGAAACAGAGTAATCTCCCTTCCTTCCTCAGAGGTCATATAAACCCTGATAGAACCTTTACAGACATATACCATTCCAAGACATGCATCTGAAAAACCATAAATATAATTATTTTGCTGATAACCTCTGCAAGTTGTTCCTTGTATCAGTACTGCTTTTTCCTCTTCGGAAAGATAATTCCAATATGATAATTTTTTAACCTCATCCTCTATACTCATATCTTTTTTCCTTTTTCCTGCTTTTCTGTATATTTCCGGCATATACTTATACATCCACCCACCCAATCTTTTATATTGCTTTAAGCTTACAGTTTTCAATTCCTTCTTTCCAGAAGTCTTTGAGCGCATACCCACGCTTTTGACAGATAATACTTGAGTTCATTGCACCATGTCCAACAATCAGCACATCTTTTCCCTCCGCAAGTAGTGGATCAACTCTCTCTGTTAGAAAGTTTTCCGTTCTTGCAAAAAGCTCAGTAAATCCTTCTGCGTTAGCTGTTGCAACATAATGCTCCGGATCCTTAAAAAATTTATATACCAGATGATCTGGCATATCAAAAACACACTCCGTCCCCTCATAATCGCCAAAGCATATCTCCATCAAACGATCATCGTAGATGATAGGAAGATTTCTTCCTGCGAGAATATACTCTGCAGTCTCTTTGGCACGTACAAGAGGAGAACAAAACACAACATCAAAATTAATATCCTTGTACTGCTCACAAGCTTTTCTCGCCATCTCTCTTCCCTCTTTAGCAAGTGGAATATCCATACGTCCCTGTAATTTATGAATTTTATTCCATTCTGTAATTCCATGGCGAATCAAATATAACATGTATTTTCCTTTCTTCTTACTTATTTTTATAAGTTACTAAATTTTCTCATAGTGTTAAAATGTAAGTATGTCACCACATGCCAAATAGTGTACATTAGCACACTTCTCAGCCAAATATACAAAGGCGTCAATCCCTGTGCAATGACATGTATAAAACTGCGTATCATGATATTCTAATAGTTTGCATGCCACTGCCTCCAATTGACTTTCTGATACCGTCTTCTTTAAGTGCGGAATGGAAAGATGAAATCCACCGATACATACATCCGGAATATAGTTTCCGGCTTTTTCTAAGATATTGATTATTCCACAATGTCCACATCCCAAGATTAAGACCTTCTTATCACAATTCACTTCCAAATTTTGCTCATGTTCAAATTGGTCCAAACCATTCTCATCATATAGCACATTGTTTGCTTCTGAAAGATGATCCTTTGCATCAGAAACCGTAAAAAGACTTAGTTCCTGATCAATCTGATAATCACCATCCAACAAGAAAATCTGTGGATGGTCAATGAGTTTTGGTTCCAGACCAATATACTTAAGTCCCTCAGGTCTCTCACTGAAATGAGGTTCGAATGCTTTTCTTTGGATGTAAATTCTTGCAGTTTGATTGATTTCCAAAAATTTTTCCAAGGCACCGCCATGATCATAATGTCCATGAGAAATAATAACAATATCTATATCCTCTAGCTGAACATTCATCTTCCTCGCATTTTCAAAAATGGTTTCATCTTGTCCAACATCAAACAAAACACGATGATTCTTGGTTTCAATATAAAGTGATAAACCATGCGCTGTTCTCATTCCACAGTTACTTGTATTCTCCACCAACGAACAAATTCTCATAAATCCTCCTAACTATAGCAAGGACCTCACAGACACGGTCTACAAAATTCTATTGCTGCAACAGAAAGAACCAAACTATCCGGATTCGTAACTTCTTCCGGCTCAAAACATGAATATTCTGGTTCACTGCAGACTCTTCTGTATCTTTGAGGTCTTGACATTTTTCATGTCGATTTCCGATATATACTGAGAATATTATACATTTTTTACTAACTGCAAGCAATTAATTATGAAATTTCTTAGTAGCCTTCATTTACTTAAGTTCTTGATCATTTTTCTAAAATGAAATGTGAATAGGATTGAAGTAGTACAAACTGCTATTGTATCGGCAATAGGCTCTGCCAAAAACACTGCCATCGCCTGATTATCAAAAAAATACGGCAAT
>JBJEJI010000023.1:0-4918 GCA_051877895.1 Lachnospiraceae bacterium
ATGTAAAACTGTTTAACAGGCTTCAGCCCAACGACTATTATCGGGCATTTAATGTAATCTAAGGAGGAAAAGCCATGATCATTCGTGAAATGTTTGCGGACGACATCAACCGCAAAATCAATGGAGTCATTAAGGTTGACCAGGCTGCCGATGATGTCATTGAGCAGGAATTAAATGAATATGTGATTACGAAGGAATTGAAGAAACACTTCATTACTTTCTTCAACTATTATGGAGATGCCTTTGACCAGCCGACCTCAGATATGGGTGTCTGGATTTCCGGCTTTTTTGGAAGTGGTAAATCTCACTTCCTGAAAATGCTATCCTATTTACTGGAGAACAAAGAAGTCAAAGGTGTTCGCAGCGTGGAGCGATTCCGGAAAAAGTTTGAGGACGATCCCGCTACCTTTATGATGATTGACCGTGCGACAAAAGGGATGACAGAAACGATTCTGTTTAACATTGACATTGAAGGTTCCATCACGAAGGATAAGACGGCGGTACTTCGTGTTTTTGCAAAAATGTTCTATACCCATCTTGGATTCTACGGAGAAAATCTGAAAGTTGCTATGCTTGAACGCTACATTGATCAGCAGGGCAAGGCTGAGGAATTTCGTCGTGTGTTTGAAGAAAAGAAAGGCAAGTCCTGGATAGAAACCCGACGTGCCTTTGCTTTTAATGGCAAGTTCATTATTCCGACTTTGATAGAAGTTTTGGATATGAGCGAGGAAGATGCACGGGCTTGGTTTAATGATAAATCTGCCACCGACCTTTCCATTGCGCAACTTGTTGCAGATATGAAAGCCTATGTAGATTCTAAACCCGCAAACTTCCGTCTGCTGTTTATGATTGACGAAGTTGGTCAGTATGTCGGTACTGATACCGATATGCTGTTGAACCTCCAGTCTCTGACCGAAAAAATCGGAAGTGAATGTGGTGGCAAGATTTGGGTCGTTTGCACCGGACAGGAGGCCATTGATGAGATCATCAAAGTACGTGCGGATGAGTTCTCCCGCATTCAGGCTCGCTTTAAAGTTCGTTTGAGCCTTTCTTCTTCCTCTGTGGATGAAGTGATTCAGAAACGTATTCTGAAAAAAACATCGTCGGCAGATCAAATACTGGAACGGGTTTATGATCAGAACGATTCTGTTCTTCGCAATCTGTTCAGCTTCAGTGGCTCTATTCTGGACATTAAAGGATACTCCGGTCCGATGGAATTCTCTGAGAATTTTCCATTCGTACCATATCAGTTTATTATCATGCAGAAGGTGTTTGCAGAAATCCGTAAGCATGGAAATTCCGGTAAGCATTTGTCCGGCGGTGAGCGTTCCATGCTGTCCGGCTTTCAGGAAGCAGCACAGAAAGTTCAGGAGAAAGATGAGTATGCACTTGTGCCCTTCTTCCGTTTCTATGATACCGTACATACCTTCCTTGACGGTTCGATTCGCCGGGTAATTGAGCGTTGCCAGAAAGCTGCGGACAATGGTGATGGTATCGAACAGCAGGATGTGGATGTGCTGAAGCTCCTTTATCTGATTCGTTACATTGATGATATTCCTGCGAATCTGGATAACATCGTCATCCTGATGGCAGACGATATTCGTATGGATAAAATCACAATGAGAGAAGCTGTCCGGGAATGTCTGAACCGTTTGATGAGCCAGAACTATATTGGCAGAACCGGCGATACTTATAATTTCCTGACGGATGAAGAGCAGGATATTCAGCGTGAAATTAAGAACACACCGGTAGACACAGCTTCGATTGTCGAGCGGATTGCTCAGATGATTTACGGTGATATTTTCACCACGAAAAAGTTCCGATATGGAATTTATGACTTCCCGTTTGATCAGATGGTAGATGGCATTACTGTTGGTGTGGCAACTGGTGGAATGCGGCTGCGTTTCCTGACCGTGGCGACCGATACCTCTGACAAGTCCGAGCTGCATCTAATGACAGAATCTAAGGGAAACGAAGCGATTGTTGTTCTGGCGGAAACACCATATTACGAATCCCTGGAAAGTGCCATGAAGATTCGTAAGTATGTGAAACAGCGCAATGTCAGCCAGCTGCCGAAGTCTGTGCAGGATATTATCCGTGACCAGCAGGAAGAAGCCAGCAAATATGAACTGTCAGCAATGGATGATTTGAAATCAGCGATTGAATCCGCACAGTTCTATGTGGATGGCGAACATTTGGAAATAAAAGCTGGAAATGCCAGGAGCAAGATTGACCAGTCTTTGGAATATCTGGTTTCCCATGTGTATAGCAAGCTCGATCTGATTACGAAGAATGCCGGTTCAGATGCGGACATTGTATCTATCCTGAATGGGTCAGAACAGATGCTTCCCGGCACAGAGCCGAATCGGGATGCAGCCTCCGCAATGGAAGAATTTTTGGAAATGCAGGCAATGAAAAACCTGCCTACTTCAATGGCAGATATTCAGAGCCGTTACAGCGGCATTCCATACGGCTGGAAAGAAATCGACATTGCAGCAGTCGCAGCCAGTCTGATTTATGACCAGAAAGTAACCATCAAATATGCGGGGAATACTATTCAGCCCGATGATCCGAAGCTTCCCGATATGCTTCGTAAAAAGAGTGAGATCGGTAAGACCTCCATCAGCAAACGGAAGATGGTTTCTGTAACCATGATGAAGGAAGCCAAAGACTTCCTGAGGGATTACTTTGACGTAATGGATGTGCCAGATGACGAAGATGGTTTAATTAAATTTATCGTTGAGAAATTTTCTGCTCAGAAAGAGCATTACACGCAGTTAAACAATCGGTATGAGGATCACAAGTATCCAGATCGAGGTCTGGTACAGACTGCAATTAGTCTGATGGATGATGTCCTCTCTCAAAGAAAAGACAATCTTGCTCTTGTTGAGCGTGTAGTAAAGAAACAGGATACTCTTTACGACAACAAAGAAGCGATGGTCAGTGTGGAGAACTTCTTCAAGAATCAGGTTGCGGTCTTTGATTCTGCCGTTCGTTTTGAGCAGGAGCTACGTACCGATCTGGATTACATTGCAAAGGACGAGGAAGCACATAAGGCTTTAAATACAATTCGGCTGATTATCATGGTTCAGTCCGGCTCTAAGTTTAACTATAAGCGGATTCCAGAGCTGAATGCCCTGATGGCAACAGTACAGACTGCCCATGACAAAATGCTGGACGAAAAACGTCTGGAGGTTCTTGAAATCGTTCGTCAGTGTATGGAGGAAACCCATACTGCTGCTCATGGTGATGCAAAGGCATCCAACGTGATTGCTACATCTGACACCTACTTTACAGGATGCAAAACGAAAATAGCCGACTGCAAGAGCCTTGCTCTGCTGGATGGTATGTTCCTGCCGATGTGTCAATACAAGGATAATACCGTGGACAGGATTGAATCCCTCCTTGCCCCTCCTGCTCCACCGAAACCGCCGGTAAACACTGGTGCAGGCGATAAACCGGTACCGAAGAAAGTGATTAAGGCTTATAACCGTCAGGTTGTATTCCAGGCGAAAACACTGGAGAGCGAAGCAGATGTCGATGAGTATGTGGAGAAGATTCGTGCCCAGCTGAAAACATTGCTGAAAAATTGTGATGGTATCAAGCTGAATTAACCCGTAAGGAGACCCCGAACCATGATGGAACTTATATCTGCTTTGATTGGCGTTATTGGAGTAGTGATCGGATGGATTTTGAATGAACTGACAACCGTTATCCGAGAACGACCGAAGCTCTGCTTTCAGATGGTGGCTACACCAGACAGTGAGCTGACAGAAAAAGAATACCGTGTCAAAACAAGCCCTTCGGAACATGGAATCGAAATCTTTAACATGGGGGCAAAGCCCTTTGTGTTGGAGAATTTTGAAATCTGTTATAAGAAAAAGCTATTAGTAGACTGCCATATGCCTGAAGAAAACCGGATTATTCTGCCCTACCACAATGCCGTATACACACTATCGGAGCAGGAAGCGGATGCAATGCAATGGCATTGTCAAAAAGAACATTTCGAGGAATGTAAAGTTATAGCGTACAGCGTTGACGGAAAAAAGGCAAAAGGAAAGCTGCCTGTTCCGTTGTTTGCAATACGTGCCAGCATAAGAACAGAGAATCATGGTTCTGTAGATTAGGAGACGATTATGGATAAAAATGCGATAAAAAAATATGCTGTCTGGGCACGGACAGAGCTGATCGCCCGTGTTTCCATGAAAGCGGAACAGTATGGCATTGCCGAGGATAACATGGTAGATGCTTCTGCCGACAGTGTGAATGGCAAGGTTCTGTCCGCTGACGAGAAAAAACAGCGTCAGGCGCTTATTGCCCAGATTAAGGATAAAGGATACCGGCAGGTTATGGAGGAGGTTGCCTACACATGGTTCAACCGCTTTTCTGCCCTGCGTTTTATGGAGGTCAATGGCTATCTGCCCTCTCATGTTCGTGTGTTCACGGATGAAGAAAACCGGTTTAAGCCCCAGATCCTTGCCGAAGCGATCCATCTGGAGCTTGACGGAATGGATATGGAGAAGGTCTATGCCTTAAAGGATGCTGAAAAGACGGACGAGCTGTACCGTTACCTTCTCATTGTTCAGTGCAATGCGCTGAATAAGATTCTGCCGGGAATGTTCCAACGGATTGCAGACTATACTGAGCTGCTTCTGCCGGACAACCTGCTCCGTCAGGGAAGCGTCATTGAGCAGATGATTTCCACAATTCCGGAATCTGACTGGAAAGATGCAGTTCAGATTATTGGCTGGTTGTACCAGTATTACAATAGCGAAAAAAAGGACGACGTGTTTGCCGCCCTCAAGAAGAATGTCAAGATTACGAAAGAGAATATTCCCGCCGCCACCCAGCTGTTTACTCCGGACTGGATCGTGCGCTATATGGTGGAGAACAGCCTTGGCCGTCTTTGGCTGGAAGG
>JBJEJI010000024.1:0-19089 GCA_051877895.1 Lachnospiraceae bacterium
TTAAATCTAATCCCACCGCCTAAAGGCAGTGGGTTATCTTTAGTTTTTTATATAAATGGAGGTATACATGGAACTTGCTTTTTATATTACATTGGTAATTGCTTTTGTTCTTCTGGTAATTCTGGTGGCATTGGCAGTCAAGACCGGCAAAATTACAAATGAGAAAAAGCAGCTGTTTGATGACAACAAAAAACTTTACGCCAAGGTCCATAAAATGGAGGGTATGGTAAAAGAAGCAGTTCAGGCAAAGGAAAACCTGAATACAATACACGAAGAACTTAAAGACCGTTATGAAACAGTAAACAGAATTGCTTACACAGATTCCTTAACGGACCTGCCAAATCGTCAACAGTTCATGGACATTTTAGACGGCGTTATCATAACGTTACGCGACAGTGAAAAAGCTGCCATTTCAGTAATCAAGGTTGCCAGCTACGAAAGAATCACAAATGCAACCGGTCATGTGTCCGGAGATGAACTGATTCTTGATTTTGCACAGCGTCTGAAAGCCAATCTGACCGAAGACGATTTTCTTGCCAGAATCGGTAATGATGAATTTGCAATTATTTCACAGAACTTTACCAGCTCTGTTGAATTTGAAGAGAGACTTGGTCGTCTTTACAGGGTTATTAAATCTCCTTACTCTACAGGTGGCAGAGACATTATTCCTGTGGTATATACTGCTGCTGCAATTGCACCAACCGACGGTAAAACTGTTCAGCTTCTTACACTGAATGTGCGACTGGCACTTAGCAGAGCCATTTCTGAAGGAGCAGAAAGAGTTTATTTCTATGCTGAAGCCATGGCTGATGAAGCTATGAAGAAAATGGAGCTTTCCGCAGAACTGAATCAGTCTGTTGAAAACGGCAGAATCACTTATCTATGCGGTGCACAGACAGACTTAAAAACAGGCAGCATTGCTTCTTTTGAAATCCTGCCTGTATGGGACAGTGAAAGATATGGCAGACTGTATCCCCGGGATTATCTGAAATATGCAGAAGATACACAAATTGCCAAAAAGATTTTTATCTCCCTTTTACGTGAGGCCTGTGCAAAGCAAAAACTTTTTGAGAACTCAGGATACAACAAAACAAGCTTTCTCGTTCCTTGCTTTGTAGGACAGTTTATTGACGATGACTTTGTAAAAATCGTCTATAACATCCTTGAACAGACAGACGCCACACCTGACAGAATACTTATTTCCGTACCGGAAAAGGTGATACTTAAAAATCCACAGGCATCTGTTAACCTGATGCGCAAAATCGAAAAGCTTGGAATCCGATTTGTTCTGGATGATTTCGGTTCCGGTAGTTCATCTCTTAAAGCACTGATTAAAGCCCCAATTTCTCTTGTACGTCTTTCTCAGGATTTTATTGACGGAGAAAGCCGCGTAGGTGACGAACAGGTACTTTCCTCTCTTATTGAATTGACACATTCCTGGAAATTAAAACTTATCGTCACCGGAGTAGATTTCAAAGAGCAGGAAACACTTTTGAAAAAACTTCATGCGGATTATGCACAAGGAATGCTTTATAATGGCTACATGAATGACGAAGTTGCCATGCAAATTGCCCGCATCACACAAAAATAACCGCCCGTTTTTTTACAATACTAACAATCGGTGCAAATGAAGATTCTACATTTTTGTCAATTGAAAAACACAAATCTTTACACTACAATAAAGTTACCTGCTCGTCAGGTAACTTTTTTCTTTATCAGCAAAGTCACCTTTCCTCTAAAGAAAAAATCCTTATCTATTGAAATCCTTATGGATTTCTCTTTAACCGGCCGGAGCTCCCTGACCGGAATCTTTTATCTGTTTTTCTAAGGAATTTCCATAGTAAAAAACAAATTCTTTATTTAAAGGCAGACTGCACTTTTTTGCACAATTCTGCATCAGAACGGAGGAAAATCATGAATTACAAAGAATTCACCAAAAAACTGGAAGCTTCTTTAAAAGCTCTTCCCGGCATCCCACAAAACATTACTTTTACAAGTACAACAAGAAACAACGGCGTCGTCACAAGAAGTGTATGCATTCGTGATGTTAATTCTGTCATAGCACCAAGTATAGGACTTGACTACTTTTATGGGGAACATGAAAAAGGACGCAGCATTGATGAAATAGCCGAAAAAATTGCCGAAATTTATTTTACCAGACCTGATTTCGACAATGATAAACTAAAGATAACATGGGAAAATGTGCACTCAAATATTGTATATCATCTGGTTAACTACGATTCAAACAATACAATTATGCAAAAAACTCCTCATATAAAGATTTTAGATCTTGCCTTAATATTTAAAATCAATACAGATTATCTGGGTATTGATGGTTATATTACAATCAATGAGAATATTATGTCCATGTTAAATGTGGACATAAGTACCCTTATGAAAGAAGCCATTAGAAACACTCCCCGTCTTTCTCCACTAAAATTCTGCCCTTTGGACGAAGAAATTATTTCGGATGGATTTCCGGATGATTTTACAGAGGACCAGGCAGAACGCATTCCATTGTGGCTTTGTACAAATAAAGAAAAGCTGTATGGTGCTTCTGCAATTTTTTACAATGAGGCCACACTACAGATTGAAGAAAGATTTTTAAATGATTGTTATGTTATTCCTTCATCTGTTCATGAATTTCTGATATTGAAGAAATCAGTGGGTGCCGATATCGAATATCTGGAGGAAACAGTGAGACAGATAAACAACAGTCCTTATGTGTCGGAAACTGATTATCTCTCAAATACAATTTATTCTTACAACGAATTATCGGAAGCATATAAAACCGCTCTTGACAATTACAATAAAAATACCGATTCTTAATGTTTATTAAAAACATCAGGAACCGGTATCTAATGAATCCAAATATTCTTTCAGTGCTTCATCTGAATCTATTACAGACATAAACTCTCTGTTAATAGAAGTCACCAGCTGTTTTACGCCCTCTGAATCAGTTAACTTAACTAATTCATTATACTCACTTGAAGGAATCTTTCCATTATAAATGTAGTAGGCACCGTTATCATAGGAAATAAACAATTCATCTAAAGATGGGACCGGGGTTTCAAATCCATCAATTTTTATCTCATAATAAACATAAGCAATAGTGTCTACTACTCCGGTTCCTTCTAATGTATAAACCCTTTTCACATCAACATCGGTAATATTTCCATATTTACTGAAATGACTTTCACTGATTCGGTCAGGATTAGTCACAAGCGACATTATTGCCGTTGTATCCCCACTCTCCATTGCTGTGTAATAAGACGCCATAAGCAGGATGATTCCTTCCTGTCCGCAGACATCAAGGCTTGTAGTAATCTGTCCCGATGTTCCCGGAGCAGGAGCATTTGTGGGTGTCACATATATCTTCCGGGCAGTACTATCAGTAGCCTTGTCAATTTTTACTTCGCCGTAATTACATGCACATAAAGAAATGCATGATATAAAAACAGCAATTAAAAAGGATTTCTTTGACATACTACCTCCGTTCCGAGACTGTTTATTTGTGTCCCGGCAAGACGCACCTGAAGGGATTCGAACCCCCGACCTTTGGCTTCGGAAGCCACTGCTCTATCCACTGAGCTACAGATGCACTTTATTAAATATCAGTCTCTGAAGACAAATCAATTTTTCCGCTTCTGACCGGTATTCCATTCACTTCCACACTATCATCCAGTGTAATTACAATACAGCGTCTTCCATCTATCACTCTTGTTTCAAGCAAATCCGCATTTTCCGGGCTGACCTTGATTTCTACGCTTGCAGTTTTCACTTTCATGGATCTTGTATCAACAATATTGGTGGCTTGCAAAGTTGCTTTCGGACCGATAGCTTCATCAAAGTTTTTCTCAAATGCTCTGCATTTTTCTTCCGTTACGCCACTATTTTCAAGAACCTTGACAACTTCAGTTTTGTCAAGAATCACCGGTACCGGATCGTCTTTGTTTTCTTCTACTATTTCACTAACCTTTTCATGAATGGTTCTGACCAGGTCAAATTCACATTCATCTCCAAGACTTTCAGTGATAAGTGACCGGAAACTTTCCTTCTGGCTTCCGGCTGTCAGCGGACGGGTACACCCCAAAACCTCATCTACAAACCCCTGATTTATTTTTTCCGCATTTTTTGTATAATATAACAACGCATGAATATCTGAACTTCGGTCATTAAAAGCAGGAAAAAGAAATGCATTGGCCGGAAAATCCACTATCCAGTCTCTTTCTCTTGCGGAAAAATGTCCTGTTACCGCATCATAGGAAAGCGCCGCCTTGTCCAATTCAACAGGGCAGATGCAACAAAGCATGTATTGATATACTTCATCAGACGCATCTTCAAGGTCCATTCCATCGCCGGTTACCCCCGGAATGTCATATACTGCATGAACCAGCAGAATCAGGTAATTTCCTGTATATTCATAGTTTTCGATAACTTTTTGATAGAACTGTGAAACAAGTTCATGATCCTTTAATTCGGAATCGCGAAGCTTAAGTAAAAAAGCCTGAGTCCCGTCTCCAAACTCACTGTCCAACGGAAACTCCATATTAATGAGATTTTTTCCAAGTGTTCCGGAAAGTGACTTGGCAAATATTTCAAAATATTTAAAGGTTTCTTCCTCAGGAAGACTTAAAAAATTATTATCAAGTTCAGCAATTATTTCTTTTTCAGCTCCAACATAACAGCCTGTAACTCTTGTAATGGAACTGTTAGTATGAGTAAACTGTTTTCTTATTTCTGAAATTTCCTTTTTGATCATTCGGTACACAAACTCCCAACTTATTTCCGGTTATTTTTTGGGGCAGAAAGGGGCAATTATTCTGTCTCTCCTTCATCTTCCGGCAATGCCTCTCCGTTCAATCCTGCAAGCATCTCATCCAAAGTAAGTTTTACAGGATGAGTGTACAAATCCAAAACGATATCAAAAGCATCCGGCATGTTATCTGCCATTTCAGCTGCTTTAACTGCAGGAAGACGTAAAAAAGTAATACCATCATGTTTCTGTGAACTATATTCTGCCTCACGGGAAAACCATGGCATGATTTTATCTCCGTTGTTATTTGCCAGGAGCTGAGGAGCCAGTCTCATGTTTTGAAATTTAGGCATTGGACGTTTATTTTTAACAGCTTCTGCCACCTTCATCTGATCCTCTTTGCTGAGTACAATCTTTGTAGGGATATATACAGAGCTCTCTTTTAATGCATTAAACATACTTTCCATATTTTTATCAGACGGTGTGGTCTTCTGCCGCTCAATCATACATGAAAGCATGGTTTCTTTTTCTATTTCTGCTTCAGGCAACTTTTTATTTTCTGCCATTTTTACCTCCATTCCGATACGGGCGATATGGTACTATACCGCAAATTTTTTTTCGTAATGACCAAGTTTCAACCGTTCGGTAACAACTTCTTTACTAAGTGGTTTGTCGAAAAAATAACCCTGCACATTAGGACATCCGACCTTTAACATTAAATCAATCTGTGATTCGGTTTCTACACCCTCGGTAATGACTTCCATGTCATAAGCCTTTGCAAGAATTACAATGCTTTTTACCATGAGTTCATCCTTTTCCGAAAAATCTTCCATGTTAATAAAAGAACGGTCAATTTTTAGTACATCGGCGTTCAATGTTTTCAGAAGATTCAGTGAGGAATATCCTGTTCCAAAATCGTCTATTGATACTTTTATTCCATGTTGCTTCATTCTGGCAATAAAATCTGCAAGACTCCTAAACTCTTCATTGTCTATAGTCTCAGTAACTTCAATTTCAACATGGTTGTAATCAACGTGATACTCGTCCAGTATAGCGGCAATTTCATCAGCTATATTTTCATTCTGAAGATTTCTTCTGGAAAGATTAACTGAAATACGCGGAATTTCAAGTTCCATACTTTCCCAGCGCTTTATATCCCTGCATACCTGTCTCAACATGTAACGGTCAAGATCCACTATGTAACGACTATTCTCCAGCACATCCAGGAACTGTCCCGGGCTGACAATCTTATTGCCCACTTTCCAGCGAACCAGTGCCTCCATGCCGATAATTTTCTGTGTTATGAGATTTACTTTAGGCTGATAATAGGCAATAAACTCGTGGTTATCAATAGCAGACACAAACTTTGCCAGAACCTGATTAACATGATGCTGTTTTTCTCCAATCTCCTCATTGTAGTGCATTACCGGAGTGAACGGAGTATGCTTGGCGATGGTCATTGTATTGATTGCATTTTCCACTGCAGTCTGAATGGACATTCTGGTTTCTATTACACACACGCCTACATAACAACTAAGTTCGAAATGAACCCTCATGTTTCCGGATTTGATTTCAACGGGAACGCTCTTTACATTCTCCAGGAATTCATCCAGATGTTCTTTTTTTATAAGGATGTGGAAAGAGTCCCCACCAGCTCTTGTAACAAACTCATCAGGCTTTATAAAAGACATAAGCTTATGGGCATATCTTACAAGAACCGAGGTTCCGACATTAAACGGAACGGTCTGATTTACATATTTGAAGTTACATATGTTAAGAGCCAGCACACAATAGTCAGCTATTGAACCATCATTAAACAGTTTTTCCCCGAAATCAAAGAATGCCTTGGTGTTCGGCATGCCTGTGACAACATCTCTGTGAAGGGCATCCGTAAGGCTGGTTCCTATTTTTGCCCGGCTGACATATAAATAAACCAGTTCACACAGACATTTTGCCCGAACAAGCTGCACATCGGTAGGACGGTATGTTGTAAAACACACACTGCACTGAATTATTTCTCCCGCCGGAGTAGTGTACTGACGCATTATATTATCAAACTCAGGACCTTCAGTCTCAAAGATTGTAAAATGCGTATTGATGTCTGTCAGAATCATTTCATTGTGCGGAGTTGTAATATCACACTGAAGTCTCTTTACGTGAATATCTTCACATACGTTTTTAAAGCCCTTGTTCATTTTATCGACAAGTTTGCCCATATCATAGGATTCTGTCATATCATCAAACAGCGCTAATATCTGACTATATTGATTATACAATTCGTCCATTACCAAATTGTCATTGTTTTCGTTCATATACTAAACCGCCTTTCACCGACACCGGCCGGTTTTCCCACATCAAATCCATTATAGTATATCACAGAAGCAAAAGAATTTAAAGATATTTCATAAATGAATTATTTTTTACTTGTAATGTCGTATTTTATGATGTAGAATTTCAACTGTTGGTTACAATACCCTATAAAATGATTTTTTACCAATTAACCATCCCTTTAGCATAGCTGTAAAAATAAATAAGACAGTTGCTATTATTTTGTATTAGCGAAAATATACCAGGAGGACTTTCATGTCACAATACGAAGCCGAAATAAAGAAAAGACGTACCTTTGCCATTATTTCCCATCCGGATGCCGGTAAAACCACACTTACCGAAAAGCTGCTGCTTTACGGAGGTGCCATTAACCTTGCAGGTTCTGTAAAAGGAAGAAAAACTGCCCGTCATGCAGTTTCCGACTGGATGGAAATCGAAAAAGAGCGTGGTATTTCCGTAACTTCCTCGGTAATGCAGTTCAACTATGGTGACTACTGTATTAACATCCTTGACACACCCGGACATCAGGATTTCTCCGAAGATACCTATCGTACACTTATGGCCGCAGATTCTGCAGTCATGGTTATTGATGCAAGCAAGGGTGTTGAAAAACAGACAATTAAGCTTTTTAAGGTTTGTGTAATGAGACACATCCCTATTTTTACTTTTATCAACAAAATGGACCGTCAGGCCAATGACCCATTCGATCTTTTATCTGACATTGAAAATGTTCTTGGCATTGCAACCTGTCCTGTAAACTGGCCTATCGGTTCCGGAAAGGAGTTTGCCGGAACTTATGACCGAAACACAAAAGAAGTTTCTCTTTTTACCGCTGCGTTTAATGGTCAGAAAGAAGTAGATACCGAAACCTTATCAATTGATGCTCCGGATGCCGAAAGCCGTCTTGGCAGTCATGCTTATGAAAAACTCATGGAAGATATTGAGCTTTTGGACGGTGCCAGTGCAGAATTTGACCTTGATGAAATTACTGCCGGAAGACTTTCACCTGTATTTTTCGGTTCAGCCCTTACAAACTTTGGTGTAAAAACATTCCTGGAACACTTTCTTGACATGACCTACTCTCCTCTGCCAAGGATTTCTGACAAAGGTGAGATTAATCCGTTCAATGAAGATTTTTCAGCATTCGTATTTAAAATTCAGGCAAACATGAACAAGGCACACCGTGACCGTATTGCTTTCATGCGTATCTGTTCCGGTAAATTCACAGCCGGAATGGAAGTAAACCATGTTCAGGGTGGTCGAAAAATCAAACTGACACAGCCACAACAGATGATGGCGCAGGAAAGACATATTATTGAAGAAGCCTATGCCGGAGACATTATCGGCGTATTTGATCCGGGCGTATTTTCAATCGGTGACACTCTGTGTTCATCCAATGATAAATTTGCCTTTGAAGGTATTCCTACCTTTGCACCTGAGCACTTTGCCCGTTGCCGTCAGATGGACACTATGAAACGTAAGCAGTTTATGAAGGGTGTTACACAGATTGCTCAGGAAGGTGCAATACAGATTTTCCAGGATACAAATACCGGCATGGAAGAAATTATCGTAGGTGTTGTAGGTGTTCTTCAGTTTGACGTTCTGAAATACAGACTGAAAAGCGAATACAATGTTGAAATCGGACTTGAGCCTCTGCCATACGAGCACATCCGCTGGATTTCTAATCCGGACCAGTTCCCACTTTCAAAAATTTCCGGTCCTTCGGACATGAGAAAGATTACCGACTTAAAGGGAAATCCATTGTTACTCTTTATCAATGCATGGTCTGTCGGCATGTGTCTTGACAGAAATAAAGGGCTTGAACTTGCCGAATTCAGTAAGAACTAAATCTGAAGCAGATATTAAAACTAAATCTCATAATAAATATTAAGTAAAGATATCAAAGACAGACATTAAAGCTAAATATTATTGCCAAGCATTAAGATAGGGCAGCACCTTAACAGGTACTGCCCTTTATTGTACATTATTTTATGCACACTCTGCTTTCTTAACTGCGGCTCCCGCAAGTTCTCTATCTTTTGCAAGGAAGAAAATTGCAATGGTATCCGGGCCCACATGGCTTCCGGTGCAGAAATCATAGCTGGTAATCATTACGTCTTTTACTCCGGTTCTCTCCCTAATCTTTTTTACAACATCACAGGTCTCTGTGTATGCATCGGCATGGGCAATACCCACAATCTGTTCTTCCGGATTTTCAATATTATTTGCAATTAAATTAACCAGTTCTTCTAATGATTTTCTTCTGCCACGAACCTTTTTATACTCAACAATATAGCCGTCCATGTCTCCGCGAAGTATAGGTTTAATATTCAACATGTTACCAACCATTGCTGTTGCTTTGTGTACACGTCCTGTTTTTGCAAGATATTTCAGGTCACCAACCGTAAATACTCCATTAATTCTCGGAACATAACTTTTAATAGTATCAACAACCGTGTCAAAGTCTTTTCCTTCGCTCCTCATTATGGAAGCATAAACAGCAAGAAGTCCCTGACCAAGAGAGGCATTTTTGGAATCAATAACCTCAATTTTCCTGTCAGGATACTGTTCACGAAGCTCACTTGCTGCATTCATTGCTGCATTAAAGGTTCCACTGATGTTGCTGCTGAGATTAATGCAAAGCACGTCTTCCCCTGCAACAAGAGCTTTTTCAAATTCTTCAGCAAACTGAAAACTGTTAATAAGGGATGTCTTTGCTTCTGCACCATTACGAATGGCATCATAGTAATTTTTGCCATCCTGCATTTCCTCTTCAGGACTTTTTCCCTCATGATAGCAAACAATTTCTTTATCATCAACAGTTATAACAAAAGATATAACATCAATATTATATTTTTCTACTTCAACTGCCGGGATATTGGCACCCGAATCCACAAAAATTCTAAAACTCATAACACCCTCCAAATTCAAAGTTTTCTATAACATCTTATATCCACAAAATACTTATTTCATTCACTTAAAGGACTCTGTTTTTGAACCGTACTACACAGGTTCCTTTTTTCTATAACTAATATATACGGTTTTAAAAACCGCGTCAAGTGTTTTTAAATAATTTTATAAATATTTTTAAAAACCATTTTTTAAAACAACAAAAACCCCGAAGGAATCCCTTCGGGGTAAAAGACCGTATGCTATTTATAATTTATCTCATAGTAGTGAGATTCCACAAATCAATCTGTTTGGAATACTGTTCATTGAGGAAATCCGCTACCTGACAAATTCCTTCCTCAGAAAAAGGAAACTCTGCTGTCTGCTTCAGCGTATCGGCAGTATTTGCAAAATTATATGGGCCCGGCCAATAGGTCACTAAAAAGAAGGCCTCCTTTTCACCATCGTTTTCTTTCTCAGTTTTTTCGATTTTATAATGCATGTTTTTCTCACTGCCGAAAAACGGTGACTTTTTATAGAAATTCAATGCCAGTAAATCACTTCTTTTAATCATTGGATAAATTCCTTTCAAACCGGATTTCATACTTCACACCGAAATAATTTATAGTCTCCTTAAAACTTTGTATTTCATCTGAAGTAAACCTGCGGTCGCATTCAGAATTTCGTTTCTCTGCCACAGGTCTGAATCCACATTTTAACAATATCCTGACACCGGCAGTATTTGTGCCAAGACAAACCGCAGTAATATGTTCAATACCCATAAATCCACAAAGCGAAATTGCAGATTCAAGCATCTGTGTTCCATATCCCTTATTTCTTAATGAAGGTCTGATTGCATAACCGATATTTCCATATTCCCGTGAAACCGAGTTTCCTTCTCTGATATTTACTGTTCCAATTAGAATTTCTTCTGTCTCATCCATGAAAAAATAAGTAAATGAAGAACCTTCCTTTTCTGCTGTATCAGCTTTCATGCCGGAGTTTTTCTCACCATACAACCAGTAAAGCCATCTGCCATAACTATCATAATCTTTTGATATTTGTGAAACTTCTCCCATCCCATCAATATCATCACCAATTTCCACAAATTCTGCCACATAATCCATAGCAGCTTTTCTGTGTTTCATGGAGGGCATTACCAGCACGCATGTTTCGCTATTCATTCTTAGATGCAGCCTTTCGCATTTTTTTCGCCATTTTTATTTTATACATGTGAATATCAGCAATGCGCATAATTCGTTCAATATCATCTTCATTTGGATTTGATATATAAGAGCCACAACTACAGTCTATTGTGTACGGAAGCATATTGTCTTTATTATACTGTTCCAGATATTCATGCACCAGGTTTATATACTCATCAGGCTGTTTCTCGCTGTCGCAATATCCCAGAACAAAATATTCATCGCCACCGATTCTGGATAGAATTTCCTCATTTCCAGAAGCATATCTCATAGCATTCGACACTTGTAGTATCGCATTGTCACCGGATTCGTGTCCATATGTATCATTAATCTTCTTCAGTTCATCAAGGTCAATTTCAACTGCAAAAACGTTTCTTTTATCTCTTACTGCATAACGAAGCAGTCTATCCGCCTCACGCTGCAGTCCAAAACGATTATACAGATTTGTCAGGGAATCCTTCACATACATATTATCCAGTTTTTTTATCAGAAGTTCCATCTCCGACTTAAGACACTGGTTGCCTATTGTGGAACAGATACTTACTAGCCAGGTACAGAGAAGCGGTAATTCTTTTACGCAATAGGTCTGGTCAAGCATCAGAAAACCGATAACACGTTCGTTGTAATACATTGGAACCATGCTGAAAAAAACAGGACGTCCGGATGTAATGGTGTGATTAGTAATAAAGTTTTTTGCCGAAACCTTCTTTATCTCTGATTTCTCACCGGAGGAAAGCCATCTTTTTACATAAAGGCTGTCCTGAATGTTCTCAGACAATGCACTTCCCGAATCACTATGGCAATCGGCTTCCGGTGTAAGCACAGTTTCATTAATGCAGAATGTCATTTCCGGCACTCTAAAGAAAAACGAATAATTGAACGCAGTATCAATTATACTCCAGACATCCTTACAATTTGCAAAATCACGGGTCATCTGAATCTGATTTGCATTAAACAGGTCTCTGTCATTTATTCTGTTGTTCATCAGATGATACAGATTATCAAAAGGATGCTCATCAATTTCCATACATCCACAGCTTTGATTTTTAACCAGAACCGGTTCCAGCCATATTACAGGATCAACTTCTTTACCTGCAATCAGTTTCATTGCAACCTCTACAGCCTTTTCTCCTGAATGAAAAATGGCTCTTTTAATGGTGGTCAGCGCAGGAATATAAACCTGTCCGTCCGTAGTACCGTCAAAACCGGTAATGATACAATCTCTGGGAATTTCATATCCAAGCGAAACAAGATAATTGATTACCATAAGAGCCATTGTGTCATTGGCACAAATTACAGCTTCCGGTAATCCATTGCTCTCCAGCATCGCCTTCATAACATCTACAGATTTTGTGTAAAATTCACCATAACCGATACGTTCCTCTTCCACAGGGATTCCATACTCGGTCAAAACTTTTTTGTAGGCATCAATTCTTTCTTCTGATTGACGGTTTCCTTTAAATCCACTGATAAAGTTTATTTTTCTGCAGCCATGGTCTTCCACCACATGTCTGACCATTATTTCCATCCCGCCTGAATCATCATAGCGTATGCAGTGACATCTGTCATCCTGGTCATCGACATCAACAATCGGAATTCCTGCTTTAATAAGGTCTTCTATAAGTTTTTCCTTTATCACATCGGAAATAAATGTATCTCCCATTATGACAGCTCCGTCAAGCTGTCCATAATCAATTGAAGAAAATGTCGAACTTTCACCTGCAATAACGGATTCGGCCAGAGTTACTCCCGAGCCGTAAATAGCTTTATTAATTAAACTGTGAAAATTTACAATATTACATTTTTCTTTCAGAGCTTCCTTTTTAACACCAAGAAGGAATTCCCCCTGCAGCTGATCATCATCACCGGATATAAACACTCCTATGGTTTTACGTTTCATCTCTATCCTCCGTACTGTACTGTAACAATTTGGGGTTACAATCATTTGGTTTATTATCTGTTAAACCGGCTCAAGCCCCTCTGCTTCTTCCAGCCATATGGTAAATGCAGCATCACTAGGCATTCTCCAGTCACCTCTTGGCGAAAGACATATACTTCCGACTTTTACCCCGTCAGGCAGACAACTTCTCTTAAACTGCTGTGTAAAGAATCGTCTGTAAAAGGTTTTCAGCCATTTCAGAATCGTCAAATTGTCAAAATCATCTGAAAATGCGTTACATGCAAGATGATATATCTTTGTAGGCGAAAAACCAAATCTGAGCATATAGTAAAGGAAGAAATCATGCAGTGCATAAGGTCCAACCACATCCTCGGTCTTCTGTGCAATTTTTCCGGATTCATCCGGTGGCAAAAGTTCCGGACTGATAGGCGTGTCGATTATATCCTTCAACACATCTGCACTTCCGGTAAAAACATCGTAGTCACTAATGGCAGAAATCATCCAACGGATGAGAGTTTTCGGAATGCTGGCATTTACACCATACATACTCATATGGTCCGCATTATAGGTACACCATCCAAGAGCCAGTTCGGATAAATCTCCCGTTCCCACAACAAAACCTCCTATGCTGCAAGCATAGTCCATCAGAACCTGTGTCCGCTCTCTTGCCTGAATGTTTTCATAAGTCACATCATGATTTTTCAAATCATGACCAATGTCGGCCGCATGAACTGTACATGCATCTTTAATATTTATTTCACGAACAGTTATTCCTAAGGAACTCATAAGCTTCAGGGAATTCTGATAAGTTCTGTCGGTTGTTCCAAAGCATGGCATAGTGATGCCAATCACTTCCTCAGCCGGACGATTAAGTTCACGCATGGCCTGTACTGCTACCAAAAGAGCCAATGTGGAATCCAAGCCACCGGATACGCCAATAACAGGTTTTGCTTTTGTAACCTCCAGTCTTTTTTTCAATCCTGCGACCTGCATTTCAAAGATATTCATGCAACGTTCCAGTCTGTCTTGTTTTGAAGAAGGAACAAAGGGAAGTTTTCTGATTACTGCATAAGAGCCGTGGCTACATAGCAGATCATCGGCAATAATCTTTACCGTTCTGAACTTATCTTTGTCTCCATAAAGTTGTGCACAGTCCTGAAAACTCTTCAGTTTCATTCTGTCATGATTTATTTTCCCCAGATCTATATCTACGGTAAGAATATAGTTATTATCAATCAGCTTATCATTCTCTTTCAACAGGGTTCCGTTTTCACATATACAGGAATGACCCGAGAAAATTAAATCAGTGGTAGATTCTCCGGCTCCGGCAGAGGTGTAAACATAACCGCTTATGGTTTTTGCGGACTGCTGCATAATAAGCTGTCTGCGGTAGTTTCTTTTTGCTATGGTTTCATTACTTGCAGACAAATTCAGGATAAGCTGTGCTCCGTTTAAGGCAAGCATGGTGCCCGGGGAGAGGGGTGTCCACAAATCTTCGCATATTTCAATTCCGAAATTAACAGAATAATTAATATTAAAAATCAAATCAGTTCCAACCGGGATGTCATAATCTTCGATATAATAAAGTCCGATTTCAGACGCACTTATATTTTTTTGCTTTAACTGTACGGCTGAAGAGAACCAGCGTTTTTCATAGAATTCATTATAATTCGGGATAAAAGTCTTAGGGACAATACCCAGAAGTTTTCCGGCTTTAATGACACAGGCACAATTATACAATTGTCCGTCAATTTTAAGAGGAGCCCCAATAACAATAACCGCTTTCTGCCTTCTGCTTGCCATAATTACAGAAGAAAGGGCTTCAACGGTTTTTGTGAGTAATGTGTTCTGAAAAAACAAATCTCCGCAGGTATAACCTGTAATGGCCAGTTCAGGGAAAACCACAATGTCGGAATCTGCTTCCTCAGCTTCCAGAATTTTACTGCATATTTCCTGTGTATTGAAGTCAGTGTCTGCCACAGATACTCTGGGAACAGCAGAAGTGACACGAATATAATCTAACATCAGTTCCTCCATGTTTATAGCAAAAATATACTTTCCGACCGGTTCTTCAGAATCGATTCAACTTATTATTTAGAATACCACAAATCAGCCATTTTAACAACTAAATGAAATAAATAAAGAAAAAAAATAAACCCCTGTACTCTAGAAATACAAGGGTTAATTTCACATAAACTGCAGCCATCAGACGAAAACAGCTACAGAACTTCAATAATAAGGAGAATGAACAATGTCAATCAATCATTAACATTTTCATTTATAAGATAACATATAAATATGGCAAGATTATGTCCATTCTTTAACATCTTTTTAAATTTGAAGTCATTTTTTGTTCATATTTTTAATAACGGACATTCTTTTCCATAACCACAAAACCATGTTCCATCCTGTCTGTATATTGACGGTACGCCTCCATGTTATCAAATCGCTTTACTGTATGAATCCCCTACTCTCCAAATACTTTATATTCCTTCGGCGCATAGCCGTTACGGATATAAAACTCTTCCGCACAACCCTCTGCCGAACCTACTCCGATTCTGTTGAAGCCATACCCGGACGCACAGCTTTCAAATTTCTTAAGCAGAAGACTTCCCAGTCCTCTCCTTCGATACTGTTCCTTTACGGCAATGCCATCCAGTGTAAAGGAACAATCTTCCGGAACATCCAGCTGCCTTGCCCAGCCGAAAGCAATGCCTGCCGGTATTCCGTCGACCAACAGCATCAGAAATGCAGCTCAATTCTTTCAATGTTCAAAAACGAAAAGGCGTGCAAACAGGTCTTTCCTGTTTATTCACGCCTTCTCTTTCATTTTCATTAATGTCAAAACTTCCGAAGCTTATTCTTCAGCTTCATCTGTCTGGTTTTTTTCTGTATTCTCCTCGGTAGCAGCCTCATCATCACATTGACAGGTTTCCCCTTTATCACATGTGCATTCACAGGCATCGGAACCTTCCTCACAGTTACATTCCAGTTCTTCATCCGGAACAGCCACATCATCACCTTCGGTCTGTGCACAGTTTTTATCTTTTACATACTTGTATAATACTGCTCCTGCAGCTGCACCAACAAGAAAACCAAGAAAACTTTTCGTAGACTTTTTCATTTTATTATACCTCCGCTCCGTATATTCAATTACCATAACCCGATAATTTACTTGGATTATATAGTTTATACAAGGGTTTGTCAATTAAATTAGCATAAACTTTATTTAATAATTATAGGTCCTTCATCAAGATCTGAAAAATCATCTTCAGGTGCTATATTATCCCATTTTCCGGAATACATTGTAGACAGCTGTTTCTGAATACGTTCTGCTCTTGCTGCTCTTTCTTCAGCAAGCTGTCTTTCCTCTTCTTCTGTAAGCTGTGGTTCCTCATCAAAAGGAGAAAATCCTGTTCCCACACCATACATTCCGGAGGTTTTGTAATTCTTCATAGGAGGAATTTCAGGCCATACATTTTTTGACATAACTGCTTCAAATTGTTTTTCTACCAGAGCCTGAGATTTAATATCTTCCTCATCAATGCCAGGATCTTCATTTGTTATTTTCTGAACAAATTCCTCCGTTACCGGCTCTGTTGATACAGGTTCTGCAGCTGCCATAGGATTGTATCCAAAATTCCAGCCTGTAGATTCTTCCGGGTTATACGCTTCTGTAACAGGTTCCTCTGCTACAGGTTCTTCTGTCATAGGTTCCTCTGTAAACATTTTCTCTGCTACCGACTCCTCTGCAGTTAGCGGTGCAGATTCAGTTTCTGTTATGTATTCTACTTTTGTAGATTCGGGTTCTTCCTCAGTTTCGTTAGTTTCTACAACCGGTTCTGCTTCATACGCTTCTGCTACGGGCTCTGCTTCATAAACTTCTGCTACAGGCTCTGCTTCATAAACTTCTGCTACAGGCTCTGCTTCATAAACTTCAGTTGCCCGTTCTTCTTCGTAAGTGGCCTCCTGAACAGGTTCATAGATATCTTCATATTCTACAGGCTCAGGATCTTTTACTTCCGGCATTGGAGCCGGTATGTTTTCAGCACTCTTTACAAGTGTGGAGCTCCATGCATATGCAGAAGCAGAAAGTCCGAGAGCAGCCAGTCTTTGCTGTGCATCTGCAATTGCTTTTTCTTCTGCTGCACGACGTGCTTCTTCTTCGGCAACTCTTCGTTCCTCTGCGAGTCTGATTTCTTCTGCGATTCTTGCTGCTTCTTCTTCAGCCTTTCTACGTTCTTCCTCAAGTCTGCGTAGTTCTTCTTCCTCAGCTCTTCTTTTTTCTTCTGCCAGTCTCATTTCTTCAGCAAGTCTGGCTGCTTCTTCCTCAGCTTTTCTTCTTTCTTCTGCCAGTCTCATTTCTTCGGCAATTCTGGCCGCTTCTTCTTCAGCTGCTTTTCTTGCCTGTATTTCTCTGGCTTTTTCTTCTTCCGCCAATCTTTTTTCTTCAGCCATTCTTGCACTTTCTTCTTCTGCAAGCTTCTTTTCTTCGGCAATTCTGGCTGCTTCTTCTTCAGCCATCCTTGCTGCTTCATGGAGTCGCATGTATTCAGCTTCAGCCGCACGTCTGTCTTCTTCTCTGCGACGGGTCTCGTCTGCTGTTCTTCGCTGTTCCGCTTCTATCTGTGCCTGAAGTTCAGCCATTCTTGCCTGCTTTTCAGCTACAATCTGCTGTGCTTCGAAACGCATAGCCTCTGCTTCTTTATACTCAGCACTGTTTTTACGTTCTTCTCTCATTGCTGCCACTACTGCAGTTGCAGCTGCCTGAGCAAGAATTTCACTCTGTTCGGAAGAATCGGTATCATTAAGACCTGCCGCCTCTCTCTGGACAATCTTTTCCTCCAGTTCAGAAGTAAGCATTGCCAGCTTCTGAAACATATCTGCCATTTCATTGACCTTGGAATCAATCTCAGTTTCTCTCTGTTGCATTTTCTCAGAGTCATAAGGAAGTCCTTCTATAGGAACCTCCCTCTCAACTGTAAAGGTTTCCACCTGAAATTCATTCTGCTTTACATGCATGCCGAAGGAGCAGAACATATAAGCACCCATTACAACCAGGATATAGCCCAGTCTGTAATCAATTTCCAAACCAAACTGACTCTGCAGGCCCAAAATAACGCACACACCGCATGCAACAATCAGCAAACCTACAATAATGCCTACAATTGCGAACTTATTAATTGCAGTTTTTGTTACAATTTTCTGTCGTTCTTCTGTTATGGTTCTGGTATGAACGTTGTCCAGAACAATCTGATCATTATCCATTTCTTCTACCTCCGGTAAATCCTCATCATTTATTCCGAAATCCTCTGCTGTACCCGAATACACCGGACGCACAACTGCATCTTCGATGATATCTTTTTTAAAATTCATATTTCATTCGTTACCTATCCTTATTACTCTCGGTTCATTTATCCGCTCCGTCTGTTGTACATTTTCCGACACCTTCTGTCTTTGTCCGGCACATATCCCATAGCACCGTCTGATTCTTTGGCAGATTCATGCAAAAATGAACAAGAACCAATATATAATTAATACCACATTTTTAGAATAATTCCAATAGATTTACGTCATTTTATTTCTTTTTTTCACAAAAAGATGATAAATTAATACATGAAAATACAACAATTTGCCATTGATTAGAAGAGAATTCTGAATTAAACTAAAGTCAAAATACAGAAACTGAAGTATTAGTTATGATAAGGAGGTATTTATGGCAGTTTATGTTAATCAGACAGGCTACTATACAAATGGCTTCAAACAGGCAACCCTGTCCGGCTCCACAGCCTACAAACTGATAAACGAAAAAGGAGAATCTGTACTTTCCAAAGATTCTATTACACTTACATGGGACAAAAACAGTGGGGAAGAAATTGCTCTCATTGATTTTTCACAAATTACCGAGTCCGGAAAATATTATTTTGAAGATGGCACCGGTAACAAGAGCTGCACTTTTGATATTAAAGACAAAGTTTTTTCGGATTTATTCCTGGATTCCATGAAAATGT
>JBJEJI010000025.1:0-1305 GCA_051877895.1 Lachnospiraceae bacterium
ATACTCTTCCTGAAGCTCATGCATTTTCCGTATCTGCTCATACAGATAAGCAGATTTATAAGTAAACCGCTTTTTCTCAGCCAACCGCAAACGATACATCCTTGCATAGCACTTTCTCTGGTACGGTGTAAGAACAGCTTTTCTTACCGGCAGCAATGAAACTGTTCGATTTACAGGAGATGCAAGACTTGCGTCCCCATATCGAAACATAGCTTCCAGACTCTCTCTGCTCAAATCCTCTGAAATGGTATCCAGCCTTTTAAACCGCTTCATCCCCGGAATCTTTACAGCGATATGCTTGCCCTGTTTTACTTCAAATCCCAGTTTCTCCAGAAGAAATATAAAATGCTCCATATTTTCTGCACTGATGGTGCAAAACAAGGCATCCTGCTTGATCCATTCGGAAAATGCCTGCTCACGCTCCCACTGTGGTCTTGCCATATTCTTCGGCTCCTTGCTGTATTCAGCCGGAGTGATATGCAGTCCATATTCTTCACAGAGTTTATTGGTAATGGGCTGGAATTTGTATTTCCAGTCACCATCCCGGCACTGAAACTTATAGCCGGTCGCCATATTTACACTGTTGATTACGATATGGGCATGAAGATGCTCCCTGTCTGTATGGACAGCCACCACCGCCTCATATTCTCCTGCAAATGCCTCCTCGGCAAACCGCATTGCAATATCATACATAATCTCCGGTGTTCCCTCTCCGGGTTTCAGGGATATTACAAAATGATATCCTTGTCTTCCGCCAGTTTTGCCAAACATCTGCTTGGTCGCCTTCATCTGTCGGTAAGCCATCTCCGGCAGGCAGTTGATACCGCCTGCCAGATTTGCTTCCCCAAGCTTTTTCGGTTGTAAAATATAGTTGATGGAATGCTCCAGATGAATGTCTATTCGAGCCTTGCTGCTTGCCTTCATATGCATCATCTTGGTTATTGCCACCTGTTCACCACCTCCTGTAATAAATCCTTTATCTGTTCAAGCAGATGATTTCCCGTCCGCATGGTGCTGTCAAAGACATAGCCACACTCGTTGGCAGTTCTTGTCATCTGATTGTAATTGTTGCAAAGACCGGAAATCTGACTGATTAGATTCCGTCTGTCATAAGCAAGCGTTGTATCTACTCTTCCACCATGGATAATCAGATACCTTACATAATCCGATAATTTCATGTTGTTGGCTTTGGCATCATACTCTGCCTGCTCCCGTTCCTCATCCGACAAGCGGATGGTAAAATTCTTCCTTGGTTCTATCAATTGTCCTCTTCGTCCTATAAGCAATCCCTTCTTTCGTTTCTTT
>JBJEJI010000025.1:1405-4718 GCA_051877895.1 Lachnospiraceae bacterium
GAGAGAATTTGCCAGATACGTAAAACGCCATGCGTTTTACAAAATCTGGTTAGGGGGAGTAAAGTCCCCCTAAGACCCTCTGCATATATGCCCCATTCGGGGCAATTATCTGTAATACCTTATGTAATACCGGCTTCCACCTGTATTACATAAGGTATTACCATAAAATAACCTGTATCACACCCGGTATTACTTTTTATAACCTTTGTAATACCAGGTGTATTAACTTCTTATGACCTACTTGCTACAGTTACGTCAAAAACGACATCGCATAATCCGCAATATCATCATCCAATATCTCCAAAGATTCTTCAGAAACTTTGGAAGTTTCTTCACTTTCTCCCAGTGTCGTCTGCGATATCTCATGTGATATCAGATTATCAGTCTGCATTACAGCCAGACCTTTCACTTGCTCCTCGGCAATCAGCTTCACTGCATTAATAATCCGGTCTGCTTCTCCAGACATTGCATTCTGGATTGCCTCTCTCTGGGCATTCAACTCACAAACAAGACGCTTCTCACTCTCATCCTGCTTTATGCCCTGAACCACCCTTATCAACGCACTTTTTATAAACTTGCTCTTATCTCCAAAACAGGGTTCTATGGCACCTCCGGTCAAAAAACTCCAGATTTCCATATCTTCTTCCCTGTTCAGGTTCAGACGGAAGCTGATTGTCACACTATCACCACGTGCCATACTGCCTCCTTTCCGGTTTCCAAGGTTCATACGCTTCAGATATCTTTTTATTGCAGCAGCCAAATGCTTTTGCTATAATGTATTTGCGAGATACATAGCGAAGCTTTGGCTTTGCAATCAAAGTCCTTTCCTAATCGGATTGGACTTTTTCTTTTGCCTGATAGTTGCTTTCCTCTGCTACCATACAGGCTTTCTGTGTCAGGTCATTACCCGGATTGTAGTAATCTGCATATCCGTAAATCTTCTGCTCAAAGTATTTACGGGGGCATTTCCCACGCATGGTGTAGTACCCTTTAGCATCCAGTTCGGCATTGTATGCCTTAATAACTGCGTATGCCTTTGTCATACCAACTCCAAGAATCTGACTGACTTCCTTTGCATCAATAAATGCTTCCTTTGTAGTTATCATACGACTCCTCCTTTCTATCAAATTTGCATTACCGATACGGATTTGAAACCTCCCATTAAATAATCCAGGTTGTAATCCGCATTTTCAGTTCGTGTTCAATCATAATACATCTTTCAAAACATGTCAATGGATTTTTATAAAAATACGCACTTGCAATTCGTATTTGTTCATGGTATAGTATTTACAACGTTATAAATCAGTTACTTTTTGATACGGATTTCTTGATTTTACGCAAAACACGAATCAAAACAACTGAACAGTAACAGTAATAAAAGGAAGGTGATGATATGGCTTTATCAGATGACCAGCGTTTTGCCATGTATACCGCAGAGGAAATCGGTAATGCAATTAAGAAACGCCGCAGACAGTTAAAGATAACGCAGAAAGAATTTGCCCAAAGACTTGATAAGTCGGAGCGTACTATTCAAAAATACGAATCCGGCGAAATCACCATGAAGATTGATTTAATCAAACAGGTGGCTGATGAACTGGATATTCCGTGGCAGGAGCTTCTGGAAGCAAAGTCTGATAAGATTGGTATCGTATCCGCAGAAGAGGATTTTCCATCTTATCGCTTCCATAACCTGTCAGACGTTATCAATGCTTTATTTGCCATAACGGAGATTAAAGATATTGCATTCCAGCTCTCCTGCACCAAACCGCCTGAAAATCCCGAGTGGACGTCAGCCCTCATGGTTGATGGCAAAGGAAGCGGAACCTATAATGCAGACTTCTGTCTCTTTATGGAAAACTGGATGAATAAGCTTGCTGCTTTACAAAGCGGCTCCATAAGTCAGGAGCAGTTTGGAACCTGGAAAAGAGAAACTTTAGAATATTACTCTGACAGCTTCTTCTCCGATTTCAACTCACAGAGAGAAAAAGCAAAAAAGAGCAAGGGAATAAAAAAGAAACCCGATTATTCAACCATTCAGATTGTTTCTACCAAAGAAGAGGATAACTAAAACCTCATTTAATTTTGCAAAAATGTAGATTATATCATAGCCTTTGGAAAAAATGCACTCATAACTTGAATTATCAAGCTGGTGCGATACATACCGCAATCACGCGGTTCTGCTTTAGAACAATATCCGATGCAAGATTTTCGGACAATTCTAAAGATACTTACAATTTACAAAGGAGATGATGTTTATGCCAGCTTACAAAGACAACAAGACTGGTAAATGGTTCTGCAAGTTCTACTATACGGACTGGCAGGGCAATAACCGACAGAAGTGGAAACGAGGCTTCGCCACCAAAAAGGAAGCTCTGGCTTATGAAAGGGATTTTCTTGAAAAGCAGTCCGCTAACCCGGATATGACTTTCCAGAATCTCTACGAACTTTATATGGAAGATATGACCGCCCGCCTGAAGCAGTCAACCATCCTGACCAAGAAGCATATTTGTGAAACTCACATCCTGCCTTTCTTTGGCAAGAAGCCAATCAACGAAATCAAGGCTTCCGATGTGAGAAGATGGCAGAATCAGTTGATGAATTCCCCAAAAGGATATTCAAAAACTTATCTGAAAACCATCAATAATCAGCTCACCTGCATGATTAACTACGCAAAACGCTTCTACGATTTAAACACAAATCCCTGTGGTCAGGCAGGAAGCATCGGACAGGCGAAGGCAGAGGAAATGGATTACTGGACTTACGATGAGTATATTGCTTTTCGTGAGGGCATTAAGGACAAGCCTCTATCCTATATCTGCTTTCAGGTACTGTATTGGACCGGAATGCGTGAAGGGGAGCTTCTGGCTCTTACTGCTGCTGATATTGACCTTGTCACAAAACAAATTGATATCAATAAAACCTATCAGCGTCTTCACGGAGAGGATATCATTACCACTCCAAAGACAAGAAAAAGCAAACGGAAAGTTCCAATTCCAGATTTTCTGTGTCAGGAATTGCAGGAGTATATCACTTCCCGCTATATGCTTGCTCCGAACGAGAGGCTCTTTCCCATTACAAAATCTTTTCTCTCTCACGAGATGGAAAGAGGCTGTAAGAAAACCGGTGTAAAGCGAATCCGTATCCATGATATCCGCCACAGTCACGCCAGTTTACTTATCAATCAGGGGTGTGATGCACTTATCCTCGCTGACAGACTCGGACACGAAAAAGTATCCACAACACTGAATACTTACTCCCATCTGTTTCCACACAAACAGCAGGAGCTTGTCAGCAATCTGGAACAGCTTGCAGC
>JBJEJI010000026.1:0-18410 GCA_051877895.1 Lachnospiraceae bacterium
AGTGATGCACAAAGTCCCTGAGGTGTAGCTGTAAAAATAACATCTGCCTCAGATGAAAGCTCCTCAATATTATCACCACGGCAGACATCATCTACCAGTCGAAACATATTCGGAAACACATCTGCATACTTTTTATCAACATAACTTTGTGAACCAAGCCATACGATTTCTGCTTCAGGGTGATTAAGCAGCAGCCTTACAAGTTCCTGACCTGCATACCCTGTCGCACCGATAATTCCAACCTTAATCATATTTTCCTCCGTAAAACGTTTCTTATATGTAATATTCATAAAATATCATTAATTCATTATTCATGCATAATTATGCTTTGTAATGCAATTTTATTCATTATTATAGTATTGATATACAAATAAATCAATAGGAAAATTAACAAAATATTCTTATTAGTATACTGTATTCTTAGTTAACATAGCCTTTTTGTTTAATATATTCATAAAATCTGTGCACAGGGAATCCAACCACATTATTATAATCTCCTGTCAAAGAATCAACAAACTTTGAAAAGCTTCCCTGTATGCCATAGCCACCGGCTTTATCATAGGGTTCTTCTTTAATAAGGTAGTCATTAATTTCTCTGTCTGTCAGAGGTGAAACTTTAAGCTTGGTTTCTTCTGCAAAGGTACCGGTTTCATACCCATCTTCCTTTTTTAAAATAACACAAACTCCGGTATAAACCTGATGTGTATTATTTGAAAGAAGACGAAGCATAGCCACTGCATCATTGTAATCTACAGGTTTTCCAAGGACTTTCTCATCTGCCCAAACAATAGTATCAGCAGCAACCACAATAGTTCCGGGTGCAACCCTTTCGGCTACTGCCTGTCCTTTTAAAATTGCCAGTTCCTTAACTATTTCATCGGGTTTTTCAGAAACATATTTTTCTTCACAATCACTTACAATAACATCATATTGTTCTATGACCATTTTAAGCAACTCTTTTCTTCTTGGAGACGCACTTGCGAGTACCCAATTATACATAAAAAGTCCTCCAAATCGTGTATTAATACGGAATATATAAATTTCCTACCCACCAAACGATGATTATAACAAATATTGAAACAATTTACAAGTAAAGACAGTTTTTTCACATTAACATTTACCTTATATTAGCCGACTTGTATCCTACAGTTGTAATTTTACTTATTTAAAGGGATGTCTTTTCCGGTTTAGTAAAAAAATTCCGTATAAAGGGAAAATAAGGGGTTGTAAATCTATTCATAATAGTGTATATTTATAAATCGAAAGGAATGTCCGGACAAAACAGACATCCAATATAATTTTACAATCAACTGGAGGAAACTAAAATGAAAGAAAAAGTAATCCTTGCTTATTCCGGCGGCCTTGACACCACCGCAATTATCCCTTGGTTAAAAGAAAACTATGATTATGATGTAATTTGCGTTTGTATCGACTGCGGTCAGGAATCAGAACTTGACGGATTGGAAGAAAGAGCAAAATATTCCGGTGCTGAAAAGCTCTACATTCTTGATGTAAATGATGAATTTGCTGAAGAATATATCAGCCCATGCGTAAAAGCAGGTGGTGCATATGAAAACAAATACCTCCTTGGTACATCCATGGCCAGACCATTAATCGCAAAGAAGCTTGTTGAAATCGCACGTAAAGAGGGTGCTACAGCCATTTGCCATGGTGCTACAGGAAAAGGAAATGATCAGGTACGTTTCGAGCTTGGTATTAAAGCTCTTGCTCCTGATCTTAAGATTATTGCTGCATGGAGAAGTCCATACTGGACAATGAACTCCCGTGAGGAAGAAATTGAATATTGCCAGAATCACGGCATTATGCTTCCATTCTCATCTTCCGACAACAGCTATTCTCGTGACCGTAACCTTTGGCACATCAGCCATGAAGGTCTTGAACTTGAAGATCCTGCCAATGCTCCAAACTATGATCATCTTCTTGTTTTAGGTGTTTCACCTGAAAAAGCTCCGGAAGAAGGCGAAACAATTTCTCTTTATTTTGAAAAAGGTGTTCCTACAAAGTTAAACGGTGTAGAAATGAAATATGCTGACATCATCAGAGCTCTCAACAAATTTGGTGGAAAGCATGGTATCGGTATTATTGATATTGTAGAAAACCGTGTTGTTGGTATGAAGTCTCGTGGTGTTTATGAAACACCGGGCGGAACCATTCTAATGGAAGCTCATACTCAGCTTGAAGAACTTATCCTTGACAGAGCTACTCTTTCCTGCAAGAAAGAACTTGCAAACCGTTTTGCAAATGTAGTATATGAAGGAAACTGGTTCACTCCTCTTCGCGAGGCACTTCAGGCATTCATGGATGTAACACAGGAATATGTTACAGGTGAAGTAAAACTTAAACTCTACAAAGGAAATATTATTAAGCAGGGAACTACTTCTCCATACTCTCTCTACAACGAAAGCATTGCCTCCTTTACAACCGGTGATCTCTATGATCACAAGGATGCAGAAGGATTTATTAATCTCTTCGGTCTTTCTCTCAAAGTACGTGCTATGAAAATGGCTGAAGTTGAGGCTGAAAACAATAAATAATTGTTTCTTATGAAAGTAACCGTAAGGTAACTAAAAAAGTACTTTAAAAGGCACATGATTTATTCATGTGCCTTATTTAGTAGCAATGCTTAAACATCCACCCTCTATTTTTTCTGTAAGTATGACGAATTGTGACAGATCTATTTTTGTAAAATCCATGCGTAAACCTTCACCAAGCAACTTTGATACTGCTTCTTTTTTTGTATAAAGTTCAATAAGCCCGGCATTTGCTTCATCCTGGGATTTAAATTTTGAATAATACTCTTTCTCCGTATCTGTACATAATCTTCTGACAATTGATGGACTTATTTTTCTGTCATAAGATTCAAAATCGGCTCCAATCTCCATATCGTCAGTCCAGACCAGAATAACTACATGTGCACTATGAGTTACAGAAAAATATGGAGGTATTACAGAAATATCACTCTGTTTCCGAAAATTTTTGTGATTATCTGCAGAAACAAAGCAAGGTTTTCCATTTTTTATATAAGAGATATCTGCCCCATCGGGTTTAATTTTATTAATCAAAACTCCGGAAGTATATATTTCTCTTTTTTGTTCAACAGATTTCTTTTTCCGTATTCTTTCCTGTCTGTTTGTATCAAAATAGCGAATCACGCTTTCATCAGGTTCAAACAACTCAGACACAATAATATGAATATTATGGTTTATTATCTTTTCAATCATATGACACTACCATACACCCGGAAATTCTCCCACACTACGTCATAAAAAATTTATTTCTTTCTGTAAATGCAAAGATATGAATTTTCTTTTGGAGAAATTAAAACCTCTTTCTGCTCAATATATCCATATTTTCTCGAATATGTTCTTGCAGATTCAATATCCCTTGCATAAATTATTACTACTGCACCTCTTTTTAAGAGTTTTCTGGAATACTCAAAGAATTTACGGTAAATATCTGCAATTTTATCTTTATCATCCGGATTTAGTGAAAACGGCATGTTTGTAATAATTTCATCAAACTGATAATCATGCTTAAAATCAAAATAATCTCTGTTAATAAAATATGCTTCTATCTCAGCAATAGTTGCATTCTTTTTAGCCTTTTCTATTGCTTCACCATAACAGTCAACTCCATACATAGGTGTAGCCTTACGATAAAGATAACGCTCCATGAGCATGGTTCCAACACCACAGAAAGGATCCAGAACCTGTACAGAAGATTTAAGATAATCTGCGGAAAGATAAATCAGATTCGCAGCGAGCTCCGGTCTGATGCTTGAAGCAATAACTTCTTTTCTGTAGTCAAAGCGGGCATCTTTAATAGTGTACAGTTTTATCATGGTAGTAAAAGTACCCTCTTTGTTTTCAAGAAGACGAATTTCCATTTCGTAATCTGAAGCCTGATTTACAAAGTAACCGTTTGATGCTCTGTAAAGTTCTCCTGCAAAGCGTTTAATAAATGCGCTTTTCTTTTTTTCATCCATAGAAGAAACCACATGAAGTCTGTAGCCCCAAGGAGTTTTTTCTCTGTGACGTGCACACAGAAAAGCTTTCAAATCTCCCTCTGCCACTTTTTCAGCAGCATTAACAGGATCTGAAGAAAGTTTTTTCATGTTAGGAACCAAAAATAAAAGTTCTTTATAGGTTCGAATGTTTTTTATCTCTGCAAGGTTTGAAATTCTGGCACAAACACCTATAGTAAGTACTCTTTTTGATGTAGTAATCATTGCATCAGCTGTAACCTGTCCTAAACCTTTCGGAGTTGTAAGAATAACTTCACTGGTGACTTCATTACCACAGAAAGTATGTTTACCTACTGATGAGCCAAGCAAATCATTATAAGCGGACATCTGCTCATCATAATGCTTTCTGTTCTCAGCAGTAATTTTCTGATTTTTCAGAACGTTTCTAAGTTCAGAAAGTCTGCTTCTAATCTGATCTATATTAATGTCTTTTAAAGCAAGCAGATATGCACTTTTTACGTACTCTGTGTCTTCTTTTTCGAGTGCCGCATACAAAGGTTCGACAGCAGCTTCACTTTTAAGCATTCCCAGAATCTGAGCCACATTTTTTCTAGATTTTGGATCAGGAAGACTTAAAAGAGAGATTAAATAATCAATATCCTCCCTATCAACCTCCGGTTTTTGTGACTTAATCTGATTTTTACATTCAATCAAAGCTTCCCTTGAATTTTGATTTTGTTTTACCCTGATTAAAGGCTCAGTCATGCTTTCCTCCATTGCCTGTGTTCTTAATAATTATAATATTTCGTAACCGGTACCGGCTTTTACCAATTCAATGTAATCAAAAATACTGTTAATATCTTTTTCAAAAATCATACCGCCATTTATACTTTCCTTATGATGAATGTCAGAACCACCGGTCATTGGAAGTCTAAAATCCAAAGCATAGTTTTTTGCCCTTACATTATCAATAGGTTCATTACCCTTATTCTCAATTTCTACTGCATCACAATATTCCGGATAGAGATGTAAACCTTTGTTATACCAGCGCATTCTGTATGGGTGAGCCTGAACAACAAATCCTCCCGCCTCATGAATATTTTTATAATTTTCTTCAGGCGTCCAGTTAATCATTTCAGGATGCTGTTTAAGCCACTCTTTTCCAAGTCCGTAAACAAGCATTTCGGCACCATCAAAATTTTCTTCCCAGCCAAAAAATACTTTCATTCCGATTTCATCGCCTTTTGCCTTTGCGTGTTCATAGCCGGAACAGAATTCATCAACAAACTCTTCCCATGGCTTATTTTTGTCTGCTCTGGTATATCCTCTGTAGAAATGATCGGTTACAATAATTCCATCATAACCTTCCTGTTTTCTGTAAATCACCTGCTCTGCACCTGTTGCTGTAGCACAAGCACTGGCCTCTGCAGTATGCAGATGTGTTTCAATTTTAAAAGCCATAGCGACCACCTGTGTATTTTTTATCTTTTTCTGAAAAATTATATCATTCAAAGCGATAAATTGCAACAAACATACCTGTATTTCTTGACAAACCGGATGAAAAATTGTTAAATGTATTCATATGTGATTATACACCTTTTGAAAAATCACGCAATATTATCATACGGAGAATTATGCAAAGTCATCTCCGGGACGGAGGATAACAAATGGAAAAACTTTGGGGAGGACGTTTTACCGAAGAAACCGATTCACTCGTATATAATTTTAATGCATCTATTACCTTTGACTGCCGTTTTTATGAGCAGGATATCCGTGGCAGCATTGCACATGTAACCATGCTTTCAAAACAGGGAATAATAACAGATGATGAAAAAAATCAGATTATCGATGGACTTATGGGAATTTTAAGGGACATTCAGAACGGCACACTTGAAATCGATTATACTGCAGAAGACATCCATAGTTTTATTGAGGGAACTCTCACATCCCGTATTGGCACAGTCGGCAAAAAGCTTCACACCGGAAGAAGCCGTAATGACCAGGTTGCTCTTGACATGAAGCTCTACACAAGAGATGAAATTGAACACACAAAAGAACTTGTTCTTTCTTTACTTGCTACCATTCATGCTTTAATGAAAGATCATCTTGAAACTTATATGCCTGGCTTTACTCATCTTCAGAAAGCACAGCCTCTTACACTTGCACATCACCTTGGTGCATATATGGAAATGTTCAAAAGAGATTACGACAGATTGTCCGATGTATATAAAAGAATGAATTACTGTCCTCTAGGAAGCGGTGCTCTTGCAGGTACAACCTATCCTCTTGACAGAAATTTAACAGCAGAGCTTTTAGGCTTTACAGGTCCTACTTTAAACAGTATGGACAGTGTATCCGACAGAGATTACCTTATTGAATATCTTAGTTCACTGTCAATTATTATGATGCATCTTTCCAGATTCTGTGAAGAAATTATCATATGGAATACCAACGAATATCAATTTGTAGAAATTTCAGACACTTATTCAACCGGTTCTTCTATTATGCCTCAAAAGAAAAACCCTGATATAGCCGAACTGATTCGTGGCAAAACAGGTCGTGTTTATGGTGCACTGACAAGCATGTTAACAACCATGAAGAGTCTTCCGCTTGCATACAATAAGGATATGCAGGAAGACAAGGAGCTTACCTTCGACGCAATCGACACAGCAAAAGGATGTCTGGCACTTTTTAATGGTATGCTTAAATCCATTACCTTTAATAAAGAAAAGATGTATACTTCCGCAACCGGCGGATACACAAACGCAACAGATGCAGCTGATTATCTTGTCAATAAAGGAATGCCTTTCAGAGATGCTCACAGAGTAATAGGCGAAATTACCGTGTACTGTATTCAGAAAAAATGTGCTATCGATGAACTTTCCATAGAAGAATTCAAAAAATTCTCAGAGATGTTTGATGAAGATATATATGATGCAATCTCTCTTGATACCTGCGTAAGAAAGAGACTTACAACAGGTGCTCCCGGACCGGATGCCATGAAAAAGGTAATTGAAATTAACGATGCATTTCTTGCAGAACTTCATAGATAATTTAAAAAAAACAGCTGGAGACTTCTTTACAGTTCAAATGAACTGAAAAAAGTCTCCGGCAAAATTATTATTTTCTGTCTGACTCAAATGAACAGACACGCATCACCAAAGGAGAAAAAACGATATTTCTGCTCTACAGCCACCTTGTATGCATTAAGTGTATTTTCACGTCCGCAAAGTGCCGAAACCAGCATAATAAGTGTTGATTCAGGTAAATGAAAATTTGTAATTAACCCGTCAAGTACCTTAAACTGATAGCCCGGATAAATAAATATGGAGGTATCTCCTTCTCCGGGAATGACCATGCCGTTTTCTCCCGCACATGATTCAACTGTTCTGGTACTTGTGGTTCCAACACAAATTACTCTTCCACCGGCAGCCTTAGTTACGTTTATTATATCTGCATCCTCTTTACGCATAACATAATGTTCTGTATGCATATGATGGTTCAAAACATTATCTTCTTTCACAGGGCGAAAAGTTCCAAGTCCTACGTGTAAAGTAACATGAGCTATTTTAACTCCCTTATCCTGAACCTTTTTCAAAAGTTCATTTGTAAAATGAAGTCCTGCAGTAGGCGCTGCCGCACTACCGTTATACTTGGCATAAACAGTCTGATATCTGTTTTTATCCTGCAGTTCGTGTGTAATATAAGGTGGTAAAGGCATTGTTCCCAGTTCATCCAGAACCTCTTCAAAAATTCCATCATAATAAAATTTAACAATACGGTTGCCTTCATCCACCACTTCCATGATTTCAGCAACTAATTTGCCATTACCAAAGCTTATTTTCATGCCCGGTCTGGCTTTTTTACCAGGTCTTACAAGGGTTTCCCATAAATCTTCTCCTACTCGTTTCAGTAAAAGAAGCTCTACTCTGGCACCCTTTTGCACCTGCACTTCTTCTGTATTTATTTTTTCACCGATTATTCTGGCCGGAATAACTTTTGTGTCGTTAATGACCAGACAATCCCCTTCTTTCAAATAATCCAGAATGTCAGTAAATACTTTATGCTCAATCTCGCCTGTTATTTTATCCATAACAAGAAGTCTTGATGATGATCTGTCCACAAGTGGGTCCTGTGCAATAAGCTCTTCCGGTAAATCAAAATAAAAATCAGACTTTTTCAGAACTTTATCCATTATTTTATTGCTCCATAAATTGCGAAATAATTATCAAGTGCTTTTTTGATTTCATCATCAATAATTACTTTGCCGTCAATCTCTTTATTATAAAGATGCTCAATCACCTCATCCATATTAACGATTGCAGCTGTTTCAAAGCCATAAATATCTTTTATCTCATCAAGAGCACACTTATCTCCTTTGCCCTTTTCCATACGGTTAAGAGAAACAATTAATCCCTTTACTGTAATATCAGCCTGAGCTGTAATAATAGGGAAGGTTTCCTCAATGGATTTCCCTGATGTTGTAACATCTTCGATAATAACAACTCTGTCTCCATCCTTAAGTTTGCTTCCTAAAATGCCACCCTTATCTGCACCATGATCCTTCTCTTCCTTACGGTTTGAACAATAACGAATCTCTTTTCCGTAAAGCTTGGAATATGCAATGACAGTAGCTACACTTAAAGGAATCCCTTTATATGCAGGTCCAAAAAGAACATCAAAATCATCACCATAGTTATCATGAATTGCCTTAGCATAGTACTCTCCAAGTTTAGAAAGCTGGTAACCCGTTACATAATCTCCTGCATTCATAAAAAACGGGGACTTTCTGCCACTTTTTAAAGTAAAATCACCAAACTTAAGAACACCACTTTCTACCATAAAATTAATAAATTCCTGCTTGTAAGCTTCCATATTTATTTCCTCCAAACTATAATTATACGTAAAATTAACGTCAGACATTTTGACATATAGCAATGCCTGATAAAGAGATGCATAACAAAAAATGCAAATCACTATCTGTTAACAATCCCAATTAATTCCTTGATATCTTCAATATTATTTTTTTCCATATAACCATTAATTCCATCTACAATATCCATTGTAACATGTGGATTATGAAAATTGGATGTACCAACACTCACAAGTGTGGCTCCGGCCATGATAAATTCCAATGCATCCTCATAAGTTGCAATACCTCCCATTCCGATAATCGGAATTGAAACTGCATTGGCCGCCTGATAAACCATTCTTACAGCTACGGGCTTAATGCATGGACCACTTAATCCTCCTGTCTTGTTTGCAAGCGCAAAAGTTCTTCTGTTGATATCAATTTTCATTCCGGTAAGAGTATTGATTAGAGAAATGCCATCTGCGCCTCCTGCCTCTGCAGCTTTAGCAGTTTCTGTAATGTCAGTTACATTAGGACTGAGTTTCATTACTACCGGCTGTTTTGCAACCTTTTTAATTGCATTGGTAATTTCCTCAACCATTAACGGATTCTGCCCAAAAGCAATGCCTCCCTCTTTAACATTAGGACAGCTGATATTGATTTCCAGCATATCCACCGGACAATCGGCCAGACGTTTTACAACCTCAACATATTCTTCTTTGCTCTTGCCACAAACATTTACTACCACATTGGTATCATATTTTTGCAAAAACGGAAGGTCCCTTGAAGCAAAAACATCAATTCCCGGATTCTGAAGACCAATTGCATTAATCATTCCGCCATAAGTTTCAGCAATTCTGGGTGTTGGATTTCCCGGCCACGGAGTAAGTGCCACACCTTTTGTAACAACACCACCCAGTTTATTTAAATCTACAAATTCACTATATTCAATACCGGAGCCAAAAGTACCGGATGCAGTCATTACAGGATTTTTAAAGGTAAGCCCTGCAAAATTTACACATAAATTACTCATTGAAGTTCCCCTTTATTGTTTATCACAGTTCAATTTCATCCGCCCTGAATACAGGACCGTCTTTGCAGACACGCTTATTATTAACCATGCTGTGACTGTCCTTTTCCACGCTTTTACATACACAGGCAAGACATGCTCCGATACCGCAAGCCATTTTTTCTTCCAAAGATATAAAAGCCGGTATATTATCTTCAGCAGCATAAGTCTTTAAACCTTTTAACATAGGAGTTGGTCCGCAGGCACATATTACATCCGCAGATACATTGTTTGCGCGGATTGAATCAATAACATTTCCCTTGATACCAATGCTTCCATCATCTGAAGCATAAAAAACATTAGCAATCCGTGTAAACTCATCATTCAAAAAAGTATCTGAGTTTCTGTAACCCAGAACCACATTTATTTCTACATCAGGATATGTTTTTCTGTAAGCCTTTGCCAAGCCTAACATAGGAGGAATACCGATACCACCACCAACAAGCATTAAAGTTGAAGCATTATTATCATCTCCTGCTAAAGCTTTTATATCATAACCGTTTCCCAAAGGACCAAGCACATCAATGGTATCGCCTTCTTTATATTCAGAAAACTGTTTTGTACCCTCACCGGATATTCTGTACACTATTCTTATTTGTCCTTTTTCCCTGTCTATATCACAGATACTGATTGGCCGGGGTAATAACTTGGATGAATCTTTCGTATACATAGAAATAAATTGTCCGGGCTTAGCATCTGATGCTATTTGCTCTGCTTCAAGCCACATGCTGTAAATACCCTGTGCAATCATAACATTTTCTCTGATGCCGGCTGTGGTTTTTGCTCTGTCTGCCATATACAAACCTCCGTTTTATAACTGGTGCATTTTGGATTATTATTTTATTACTGTTTATTATAAACTTACCAAAATGAATATATGAAAGAGTATAACTCATATCTGTTTGAATTACAACTGCCACAATTTTAGGTTTTTATACTTTTTTCAATCTTTTCTTCTTATTATAAGTTGAACTTATTGAAATTTTGTACTATAATTTACTTCGAATGCTTTTTTGTGCGCACTTGCACAATACATTCTTTTGAACAGGAGGAATAACTTTTGAGTAATAAACATTTCCTTGGCATCGATATCGGTTCCACAACCGTAAAAATCGCCATAATAGATGAAGAAAAAAATATACTATTTTCAGATTACGAAAGACATTTCGCTAACATCCAAGCAACTCTTGCCACTCTTTTAGGAAGAGCCATGGACAAAATCGGTGATATGGAAGTATCTGCTGTCATTACCGGTTCCGGCGGATTAACTATTGCAAAGCATCTTGGTGTAAGCTTCACACAAGAGGTTATTGCCGTTTCTACCGCCCTTACCTACTATGCACCTCAGACAGACGTAGCTATAGAGCTTGGTGGCGAAGATGCGAAGATTATTTATTTTACAAACGGAATTGACCAAAGAATGAATGGCATTTGTGCCGGAGGTACAGGCTCTTTCATTGATCAGATGGCAAGTCTGTTAAAAACAGATGCTTCCGGATTAAATGAGTATGCTAAGACCTACCAGGCTATTTATCCTATTGCAGCCCGTTGTGGTGTATTTGCAAAAACAGATATCCAGCCACTCATTAATGAAGGTGCAACAAAACCCGATCTGGCAGCATCAATCTTTCAGGCTGTAGTAAATCAGACCATAAGTGGACTTGCCTGCGGTAAACCTATACGTGGACATGTAGCTTTTCTCGGTGGTCCGCTTCATTTCCTTACTGAATTAAAGGCCGCTTTCATCCGTACACTCAATCTGGATGATGAACACATTATTGATCCGGATAATTCACATCTTTTTGCAGCAATCGGTTCAGCCATGACCAGTGATGGTGCAGAAAGCTTCCTTCTGTCAGACATGTACAAAAAGCTTAGTGAAGGTATTAAAATGGAATTTGAGGTTAACCGAATGGAGCCTTTATTCCAGAATGAAGAAGAATATAATAAATTTTCCAAACGCCACAGTGTACATACTGTGAAAAAAGCTCCTTTAGAGACTTATGAAGGCGATTGTTATCTTGGAATTGATGCAGGCTCTACCACAACAAAGCTTGCTTTGGTTGGTGAAGATGGTTCTCTTCTATACTCCTTTTATTCCAACAACAACGGAAGTCTTTTAAAGACAACCATTAAAGCTATAAAAGAAATTTACTCAAGGCTTCCTGACAGTGCAAGAATTGTACGTTCCTGCTCTACCGGTTATGGAGAAGCTTTGGTTAAAGCTGCCCTTATGCTGGATGAAGGTGAAGTTGAAACAGTAGCCCATTATTATGCAGCTGCATTTTTTGATCCTACTGTAGACTGTATTCTTGATATCGGTGGTCAGGATATGAAATGTATCAAAATCAAGAATGGTACCGTAGACAGCGTACAGCTTAATGAGGCCTGCTCTTCAGGTTGTGGTTCTTTCATTGAAACTTTTGCAAAAAGTCTTGACTTTGAAGTTGCAGATTTTGCAAAAATTGCTCTTTTTGCAAAAAACCCTATTGATCTTGGTACACGATGTACAGTATTCATGAACTCAAAAGTAAAACAGGCCCAGAAAGAAGGTGCTACCGTAGCCGATATTTCTGCCGGTCTTGCTTACTCTGTAATTAAAAATGCTCTATACAAGGTTATTAAAGTGGCTGATGCTTCCGAACTTGGAAAACGTGTAGTTGTTCAGGGCGGAACCTTTTATAATGACGCAGTTTTAAGAAGTTTTGAAAAAATTGCAGGCTGTGAAGCCGTAAGGCCTGATATTGCAGGTATCATGGGTGCTTTTGGCGCCGCTTTAATTGCAAGGGCACACTACGAAGGTACTGAATCCACAATGCTTCCTTTTGAAGATATAAAAGAACTAAAATTTGAAACTTCCATGAACCGTTGCAAGGGCTGTACCAATGCCTGTCTTCTTACAATCAACAAGTTTTCCGGTGGCAGACAGTTTGTTTCCGGTAACCGTTGCGAAAGAGGTCTCGGTCTTGAGAAGAACAAAGATAATATTCCTAACCTCTTCGATTACAAATTAAAAAGAACCTTTAATTATTATAAACCTTTACCAATCACAGAAGCCAAGAGAGGTAAAGTCGGCATTCCTCGTGTTTTAAACATGTATGAGAATTATCCTTTCTGGTATACATTCTTTACAGAACTGGGATATCAGGTTGTACTTTCTCCTGTCAGCAGCAGAAAGATTTATGAACTTGGTATTGAATCCATTCCAAGTGAATCAGAATGTTATCCTGCAAAGCTGGCACATGGTCACGTTGCTTGGCTTATTAAGCAGCAGGTTCCATACATCTTCTACCCATGCATTCCTTACGAACATAAAGAAGATGAAGGTGCCGGTAACCACTATAACTGTCCTATTGTTACCTCTTACGGAGAAAATATCAAAAACAATGTTGACGAACTTAAAACCACTGATATAGTTTACGAAAATCCTTTCTTCTCTTTTGAAACTGAGGATATCATTACCGAAGGACTCCTCAGACATTTTACTGCAAAAGGTTTTTCCACCGAAGAAATATGCTCTGCTTCCCGTAAGGCATGGGATGAAATGATGAATTACAAAGACGATATCCGCAAAAAAGGCGAAGAAACACTTGCTTACCTTGATGAAACAGGTAGAACCGGTATTGTTCTTGCAGGACGTCCTTATCATATCGATCCGGAAATCCATCACGGAATACCTGATATGATTACCTCTTACGGAGTTGCTGTACTTACAGAAGATTCTGTATCACATTTAGGACAAATTGACCGTCCTATGATAGTTGTTGATCAGTGGATGTATCATACAAGACTTTACAATGCAGCAAGCTTTGTTCGAACAAGAGAAAATCTGGAATTAATTCAGCTCAACTCATTCGGATGCGGTCTTGACGCCGTTACCACTGATGGTGTTGCAGATATACTTAACGCATCCGGAAAGATATATACATGTCTTAAGATTGATGAAGTTAATTCTCTTGGTGCTGCAAGAATCAGAGTACGTTCTCTCCTCTCTGCAATAAAAGACAGAAAGAAAAACAATGTAAAACCTGAAATTCACTCTTCTGCTCATCACAGAGTCATTTTTACCGAAGAGATGCGTGATTCCGGCTATACTCTTCTTGCACCTCAGATGTCTCCGATTCACTTTACACTGCTTGAACCGGCTTTGCGTTCCTGCGGCTACAATATTGTAATCCTTGACAATGATGGCAGACAATCAGTAGATGTAGGTCTTAAATATGTAAACAATGACGCCTGCTATCCTTCTCTGTGCGTTGTAGGACAAATTATGGAGGCACTGCTTTCTGGCAAATATGATTTAAATCATACTGCGGTTCTTATAACACAGACCGGTGGTGGTTGCCGAGCAACCAACTACATCGGATTTATCCGCCGTGCGCTAAAAAAAGCCGGCATGGAACAGATTCCTGTAGTGTCAGTTAATGCCGCAGGACTTGAATCCAATCCGGGTCTTAAGTTTACTTACAGCATGGTTAAGAAAGCTTTACAAGCATTAATATATGGTGATGTTCTCATGCGTTGCGTATACAGAGTAAGACCATATGAACTAACTAAAGGTTCAACAAATGAGTTACATGAAAAATGGAATAAGAAACTTTCAAAAGACCTGCAAAAAGGAAGTTGGAGAAAATTCAATAAAAATATCAAAGAAATCATTCATGACTTTGATACATTTCCTATTGATGAAAATCTGCAAAAACCAAAAGTTGGCGTTGTAGGTGAAATTCTTGTTAAATATGCTCCGGCAGCAAACAACTATCTTGTAGACCTGCTTGAAGCAGAAGGTGCTGAGGCTGTAGTTCCTGACTTAATGGATTTCTTTATGTATACCTGTTATGATGCGACCTATAAAGCCGACTATCTTGGAAAGAGCAAAAAATCAGCAAAAATCAATATGTTAGCTATTAATATTATTGATTTCTGTCGAAGAACAGCCCGTAAGGAATTTGCAAATAGTAAACGCTTTACTCATATTGCTAAAATCACAGATTTAGCAAAACTTGCAGAACCAATTGTCTCTATAGGAAACATGACCGGTGAAGGATGGTTCCTTACAGCCGAAATGATTGAACTTATTAATTCCGGCGCTCCGAATATTGTTTGTTGTCAGCCATTTGCCTGCCTTCCTAATCATATTGTTGGAAAGGGTGTTATCAAAGAATTGAGGTTACGCTATCCGCAGTCCAATATTGTAGCAATTGACTACGATCCGGGTGCAAGTGAAGTTAACCAGTTAAACAGAATTAAACTTATGCTGTCAACTGCAAACAAAAATCTGAACAAAGCGTAGCGTTTGCGAGTTCGACCACCAAAAATATTTGATTTTAAGTTATAGCATAAAAAAGGATTGGAAAAATTTTCCAATCCTTTTTTATCAAATATCAAAAACTGTTAAGATTAATACAAATAATGATTTAAATATGCTAATTTAAATATGTTCATATATTTACATTCATACTTGATAACTATTTAATACGTTTAAATACTACTACAAGTCTTCCATCCGGATCGTAAACTCTATAACAAGTCGAAAGGGAAATTAATTGATCTCCATAAACTGCAGTAACACCGGTATTGATGCTACTCATTTTATTCATGTAGTAAACATAAGTATTAAATTCATCTTCTGTCAGTTCTCCGGCATACTTATAGTATTTGAAGCACTCATCTTCAACATTGAATACTTTTGTAATTACAACCGCCATTAACTGATATACACCTTCACCATAGGCAGTATTAAAATATGCATACTGATTATCAGGATTTGTGGCAAAATCATAATTGAGATAGTTGCATAAATCTCTGAATGCCGTTCCATCAGCCATATGATGACCATACATAATATAATTCTGACTTAAGTTTAACACAGTACCTTCTGCCATAAACGGAAGTCCCCTGTAAAGATAATTGCCTTCAAAATCCCTGTATAGATACTTATCATATTGCTCAGGCGTATACATGACCGGATAATCTATTCTGGTATTTGGGATTTTAATCCATCCAATGCAGTCAGGATTTAATTCAACAAGATTTGCATAAGAATCCGCCCATTTTTCAGATACTGTATCGGTTATGTGTGTTGCACCTGAAGCATATACTTTCTCATCAGGGAAGAAAATGTCCACTTCTGCCTGGGGTGTAATCTCCGGAACTGTTATATCTATATCCACAAGATTTTGAAGCTTCTCCATCTGTTTATTATATTTGATGTTTCCGATTACATAATCACCAATTCTATAAACACAATAACAGAAAACAAGAATCGAAACAACCATTAGCGCATTATAAAAAATTCTTTTTTTCTTTCTGGATGCAATTTCTTCTGGAGTTAATTCTGTTACATTTTCAGTTTCATCGGATTTATTATCCTCAGATTCATCCTGACTATCATTATCTTCGCAATTATTAATTTCTTCAAAATTTGTTTCTTCTGAATCAACTGTATATTCAAGGTTACTACCCTCTGAATTTTCATAATCTTCCGATTCAATATTATTCTGGTTTTCTGACATGGAAAAATTAAATGATTCACCGGCTTCTTCAGAAGGTGTCATCTTATTCTGAAGAAATCCGGGCCTGATACCCAGCAGTTCATCAAGAAACATTTCTTCCTTGCTGTATGTATCTTCTGCTTCCTCGCCTTCCAGAATATCTGAAGCAAGATCGTTATATTTTTCAGATTCAATCAGTTCTGATAATGACTTCAAAAACTCTCCGGAATCCATGTTTTTATTTTTTGCAAGATTGGATACATCGGCAAAAAGTTCTCCTTCACTGATATTATCCTGCGGATTATCTTTGCTATCACTCATGACAATAACTCTCCATAAAAATTTCACTCTAATATTAGCACATATTTCCTTTTATATCTATAACATATTTTGCTTTTCAAGATTTTTTCATATTTTTCAAAAAATATGTCGATTAGATATGGCATTTTGCTTTTATCTGTATTATAATTAAGCAGTATGGGTGTGCAATCCGGTATTGCAGACACCCAAAGGTTTATCCAAAAGATTGAAAGGAGTTATTTAGTATGGTTATTTCTAGTGAAGTAGAAAAAATGTGCAAAGTAGCCCAGGGCGTTCATCATGGATGCGCTCCTATTCCGGAAGAAGCAAAATGGGTTAAATCCAAATATGTTCAGGATATTTCCGGTTTCACACACGGTATCGGCTGGTGTGCTCCACAGCAGGGTGCCTGCAAGCTTTCCTTAAATATTAAGGAAGGTATCATCCAGGAAGCATTGGTTGAAACAATTGGTTGCTCCGGTATGACACACTCTGCAGCTATGGCAGCTGAAATCTTACCAGGTCTTACTGTTTTAGAAGCTCTTAACACGGACCTTGTATGTGATGCTATCAATACTGCTATGCGTGAATTATTCTTACAGATTGCGTACGGTCGTTCCCAGAGTGCTTTTTCTGAAGACGGTCTTGCTATCGGTGCTGGTCTTGAAGACCTTGGAAAGGGTCTCAGAAGCCAGGTTGGTACTATGTATGGTACACTTCAGAAGGGACCTCGTTACCTTGAAATGGCTGAAGGTTATGTAACAGGCATTGCTCTTGATGCTGATGATCAGATTATCGGTTATAAATTCGTATCTCTCGGTAAAATGACAGACTTCATTAAGAAGGGTGATGATCCTAACACTGCTTATGAAAAAGCTTGCGGTCAGTATGGTCGTGTTGCTGATGCTGTTAAGATCATTGATCCTAGAACAGACGAAGAAATTAAATAAGGAGGGAAACGAACATGGCATTATTTGAGTCTTATGAAAGAAGAATTGATAAAATCAATGCTGTATTAAACAGCTACGGTATTGCTTCTATTGAAGAAGCTGAAAAGATTACAAAGGACGCCGGACTTGATGTATATGCACAGGTTAAGAAAATCCAGCCAATCTGTTTTGAGAACGCTTGCTGGGCTTATACTGTAGGTGCTGCAATTGCAATCAAGAAGAACTGCAGAAAAGCTGCTGATGCTGCTGCTGCAATCGGTGAAGGTCTTCAGGCATTCTGTATTCCAGGTTCTGTAGCAGATACTCGTAAAGTAGGTCTTGGTCACGGAAACTTAGGAAAGATGCTTCTCGAGGAAGAAACCGAATGTTTCGCTTTCCTTGCAGGACATGAATCCTTCGCAGCTGCTGAAGGTGCAATCGGTATTGCTGAGAAAGCAAACAAGGTTAGAAAGAAACCTCTTAGAGTTATCCTTAACGGTCTCGGAAAGGATGCTGCACAGATCATTTCCAGAATTAACGGTTTCACATTTGTTGAGACAGAATATGATCCATACACAAACACAGTAAAAGAACTTTGGAGAAAGTCTTATTCTGATGGTCTTCGTGCAAAGGTTAACTGCTACGGTGCAAACGATGTTTGCGAAGGTGTAGCTATCATGCACTTGGAAGGTGTTGACGTTTCCATTACCGGTAACTCAACAAACCCTACAAGATTCCAGCACCCGGTTGCAGGTACATACAAGAAAGAATGTATCGAGCA
>JBJEJI010000027.1:0-4616 GCA_051877895.1 Lachnospiraceae bacterium
ATATCATTGGGCATTTTAAAGAACCGTTCATTTAAAAGACTGATAGCTGCCGCAAAGAATATAACAACAGTAAACAACGCCAAAAAACTCAATGTCGTATACCCCCTCCCCGATAATTTTACTATAAACGGATTTTCTTAATAATAGCACAAAAGAAAGAGGAATACCATGAAAATGCCATGATATTTTTTAAGAATAGATTAAGATTGGAATAATGGGAGAAAAAATAAAAGCAGATTTCATATTGACAAGGAGAAGAGAGAGTTATATAATCTGAAAATGCAACTCACTTGCAAATTTGCAGATACCGAAGTTATAAACATTATGAAATTATATGATGCTTGCAATTGCATTAAGTTATAAATTAGTTTGAGTAAAGAGAAGAATTTAAAACAAGAAAAAGAAAAGTATGAAATAAGGGGTATATATAAATATATGAATGAAACAAAAGGTTACAAAACAAAAAGTAAAACTAAAATTATGGAATATCTTGTAAGTCACAGTGAACAGAGGGTTAGTGCGGCTGACATAATCAGGTATCTTCGTGATAATGGCAGCAGGGTAAATCCGGCAACTATTTACCGTAATCTTGACAAGATGACAGAAAACGGTGAAATATTAAAATATAAAACCGCAAATACAGATTGTGCAGTTTACCAGTGTGTTAAGAACCATAACAACTGTATAAATCACCTGCATCTCCAGTGTGAAAACTGTGGAAAGATTATTCATCTGGAATGCGGGTTTATGGATATAATTTCCAGTCATCTTTTGGCAGACCATGGCTTTTCGCTGAAGTGCAGCGGTTCAGTTCTGCTGGGAACCTGTAAGGAGTGCAGTTTAGGACATTAAACTGTGACGGAACGGAGGAAGTTTTGCAGAATCAGGAAAATAAAAATATAAATGTGCAGAATGCAGGCTGTGGAGGAAAAAATCCGGTAATCAGAACGGTAATTTTCTTAATGGCAATGATTTTATGTGCTGTATGCTTCAACGGTTGTGGAAATTATATCCCGGACGACGGAAAAAAGCAGATTGTGTGCACAGTTTTCCCGGAATATGACTGGCTTATGAATATACTGGGTGACGAGGCAGAAAATTATCACATCAGACTTATTCTTGATACAGCTGCTGACATGCACAGTTATCAGCCAACAGCAGAGGATATTGCGGCGGTCAGCTCCTGTGACCTGTTGATTTATGTGGGTGGGGAAAGTGACGGATGGATTGAGGATGCCCTGAAAAACAAGGTAAATGACAATATGCAGATCATAAATCTTATGGAATGCATGGGAGACAGAGCCCTTGAAGAAGAGGTCATTGAAGGAATGCATGAGGGTTTGTTCGGACATAACCATGGTGATTCTAACCATGAGGACGGGGAGGTTCATGAAGATGAGCATGAAGAGGTCGAAGACCATAACGACCATGATGCAGATGATCAGGTGGAGGGATCACATACTCATGTTCATGAGGGTGAGTATGATGAGCATGTCTGGCTTTCGTTAAAAAACGCAGAGATTTTTGTGGAAGCAATTACCGGAGAATTAATTAAGCTCTCACCTGAGAAGGCAGATGTTTTTGAGTCAAATGCCCGGGTATATACAGAGAAACTTGAGGAACTTGATGGTTTATATTTCCGGGTGGTTACAGAGGGACATTATTCAACACTTTTGTTCGCGGACCGTTTTCCTTTCAGATATTTAATTGAAGATTATGAAATAACATATTATGCTGCTTTTTCGGGCTGCTCCGCAGATGCTGAAGCCGGCTTTGATACAGTAGTATATCTGGCAAACAGGATTTCAGACGAAAAGCTTCCGGCTGTTATAATTCTGGAGAACTCTGACGGAAGGCTGGCGGAAACCATAATTGATAATTCCGGATGTAAGGATGTGGAAATCCTTGTTTTGGATTCTATGCAGTCAGTTTCCGGGAAGCAAAGGGAAGAGGGATATACTTATCTTTCGGTTATGGAGAGTAATTTAGGGGTTTTAAAAAAAGCACTGCAGTGAATATTCCGGATTGACGGAAAAATAGGGCACGGAAAATAAAGCGGAAGGAGAGCCTGGTACAAGGCTTTAAAAACATGGCGTATATTAAATGTGATGATTTAACATTGGGATATGACGGAATTCCCGTGACGGAGCATGTCAGCTTTGAAGTAAACAAAGGGGATTATCTGTGTATTGTGGGAGAAAACGGAGTTGGAAAAAGTACTCTGGTGAAAACCCTTTTGAATCTTATTAAGCCTCTTGCCGGAACAATCGAGACAGGAGATGACTTAAAACAGGGAGAAATCGGTTATCTGCCACAGCAGAACAGCATGCAGAAGGATTTTCCTGCAAATGTCAGGGAAATAGTACTTTCCGGAACCTTAAATACAGAAAAGTTTCGTCCGTTTTACAGCAAAGCCCAGAAAGAACTTGCTGATGAAAGCATGAGAAAAATGGGGATTGAGGATTTTAAAAAGAAAAGCTTCAGACAGCTTTCCGGCGGACAGCAGCAGAGAGTTTTGCTTGCAAGAGCCTTGTGTGCAACAGGGAAAATAATTCTTCTTGATGAGCCGGTTGCAGGTCTGGATCCTAAAGTAACAATAGAACTTTATGACCTTATTAAAGAGCTGAATGAAAGTGGCATTGCAATTATTATGGTAACTCATGATATCCGGGCAGCGGTTTCCTATGCATCCCATATACTTCATCTTGGAAGGGACGAAATGTTTTTCGGAACTGTAGAGGAGTATAATACCTCTAAAGCAGGTGCCGTATTTAGTACATGTGATGACGAAATAAAACAGTGAACGGCTCAGACCGTAAACCCGGTTAAATAAAGAACGCAGAAGTTTAGGAGGCTTATTTTGGAAGCGTTACAATATTATTTTTCTTTTCCGTTTGTACGTTATGCCCTGATAGTGGGAGTGCTCATTGCATTATGTGCCTCACTGTTGGGCGTTACGCTGGTTTTAAAAAGATTTTCCTTCATCGGAGACGGACTATCCCACGTGGCCTTTGGAGCCATGGCAATAGGAAGTGCTGCAAACTTGTCAGATAACACATTTTTTGTAATGGGAGTAACAGTACTGGCGGCAATTGTGCTTTTAGGTACAGGTAATAATACAAAAATCAAGGGAGATGCAGCCATTGCCATGCTATCGGTAGGTGCTCTGGCACTGGGGTATATGGTAATGAATCTGTTTTCCACTTCTGCAAATGTTGCCGGTGATGTGTGTTCCACACTCTTCGGCTCAGTTTCCATACTTACTCTGGATTTAAGTGAAGTCTGGCTTTGTGTCATTGCATCGGCACTGGTAATCGGATTATTTGTCATTTTCTATAACCGTATTTTCGCAGTAACCTTTGATGAAAGCTATATGCGCGCAACCGGAAAAGGGGCAGCGGCTTATAATATGCTCATTGCAGTAATAACTGCAGTTATTATTGTTCTTGCAATGAATCTTGTAGGCTCACTGCTTATTTCTGCGCTGATTATTTTCCCGGCTCTTTCAGCTATGAGACTGTGCAGCAGCTTTAAAGGTGTTGTAATTACTTCTGCAATAATATCCGTGCTGTGTGCAGTTACCGGTATCTTAATTTCTGTTCTGGTGCAGACACCGGTAGGTGCAACCATAGTAGTTACTGACATGTTGGCCTTTGCTGTATGTGCGGTGGTGGGAAGAGTTTTACACAGATAGTGGAAAAAAGGCTGGGAATGTGCTATAATTGCATAGATAGTCTTTGCAAATAGTGGAAAACACTATTGAAACGGAGGAATATTGTGGGGAAAAAATTATATTTGGGGATGGTTATTATAAACCTGCTTCTGTTCACTGCGTGCGGAAGTGATAATAACCGGAATACTCTTATGGATATAAATCAGAACGTTGATTCAACGGGAACGATGGCTGATCAAACCTACGAGGACGAAATAACCGGGGGGACCGGCACGTCAGAGAATTTATTTTCATCTAAAGAAAATGATGGTGGACAACTTCTGTCGTCTGTAGTATTTAATAAAGGAACCTGGTTTGGCGTTAAGGGAGAAATAAGTTTGGGATATTTCTCATTTGATCCGGAAACACATGCAGGCATCATTCATGGTCTGACAGATGGAAGCTGCAGAGAATTCACGTATCAGGAAGTAGATAATACAGTAACAATAACCTGTGAGGGAGAGCTTCTGTATACGGGAACCATGGAACAGCTGGATGAGTATACAGTGGTTCTTACCCTTGAGAATAATGAGCAGATTATTCTGACTTATGTTTCTGACAGGACAGGGGATGAATTTATCTATTACACCACGGTGGAACTGGTTGATATGGCACAGAAATACTACGAAAAAGAAAATTCTGTTCTTCCGTCGGGAGCAACATATTTTGATAATTCGGATTCAACCATAACCATACGGCTTTTTGAGGGGGAAGGCACCAGGGATAATCCGGATGCGGAATATACACTGAATCGTATTACTGCAACGGGCACCGATGATCTTACAGAAGAAGCGGTTGATGTGAATTTACAGGGGAACTAAGAAGAAAAAGGGAGAAGTATATAAAAAACCAAAGATAACCCACTGCCTTTAGGCGGTGGGATTAGCTTTAAAGCGGTACAGGG
>JBJEJI010000028.1:0-4504 GCA_051877895.1 Lachnospiraceae bacterium
ATTGCCTTCCCCACATAGATTATCTGCCCAAGTTTGTCCTTATGCATGTAAACTCCCGGACAGTCCGGGAGTTTCTTTAAGTTTTCCTGTATATCAAACATTTAGAATCGCCACTCTCTTTCCTTGCGACTTTGTTCTTCCAGAAGCTGTTCAACAGCCATACGTTCAATTTTTTCTCTGCGGCGTCTTGCTCTGCGGCGTCTTGCTTTCGCCTTTTCAACCTGTATCCAGATGTACAGTATTATCAGTAAGGCAAAAACTACGCAAATAACCACAGTAGCCGTATTGGATATTCCAACGTATGAAGGGAACCATCCCTCTTCCACGTTCTCTTTTACAATAAGGTCTACTCTGTTTACAAGATCGTCTGCAGCATAGATTTCCAGAGTACCAACTACAGTTCCTTTTTTCACGGGAGCGGTCACGTCATTTTTAAGTACAACCTGAGTCTGAATCAGGGACTTAGATGCTTCCTTTGGAATGAAAGCATATCCTATGTCCTTTGTGTATGCCTCCAGTCTGGTCTTTGCACCATGCTTGATTCTCACCTTTCCCTGTTCCACACCTTTATCAACGACCTTTACGCCCTCAACTTTAGAGGAAATAGAGTTCACAAGGTTAAGAATATCTTTTTCTCTGGTGGCAGTCTTTGCTCCCATTATCAAAGCTACCAGCTTAAGACCGTTCTTTTCATAGAAAACTGAAATTCCGCAGTTGTTTTCGTCCCATGTTCCGGTCTTTGCACACATGATATTATTCTTGTCGTCTTCAATTACACTGATGTGTGTGTTCATGGTTCTGGCTTTGCTCTTGTTTGTTTTACCCATTTTGTAAACCTTAGAACCGGATATTTTCGCCAGCACATCATTTGAGAAAGCAAGTTTGGAAATCAGCATCATGTCGTATGCAGTTGTATAGTGATTTTTATCTCTCATTCCATGGGGATTTGCAAAATGTGTATCCTTACATCCTATATTCCTGGCCGTCTTGTTCATCAGCTTTACAAACTTTTTCTCACTTCCGGATACTGCTACTGCAAGTGTGTAACATGCATCGTTTCCTGAATGTAGCATCGCTCCATACAGCAGGTCTTTTACAGTAACCTTCTCACCTTCTATCAGCCCCATTGTAGATTCACCTATCAGAGTAGCCTCTCTCGGTACCTCAACTTCTTTATCAAGAGGAAGATTCTGAATTGCAAGAAGGGCTGTCATAAGCTTGGTAATACTAAAAGGTTCAACCCGTTCATGTATGTTCTTCGTATATATTATCTCGCCTGTATTTTCGCAGTATACAATGGCATTGCGGGCATCCAGCTTAATGTCCTTCTCCTTCTGTGCATTTTTACTTGTCTTAACCTCGTTCGTATCAGAAGCTGATTCTGCAGATTCAGCAAACACAGATACTGTTGTCATCATTACGAGCAGCAGAGAAAGCACTACTGCCAGACTTTTCTTCAGATTCATTTTCTTTAATACCTGCTTTTCTATTAATCTTCAAAAAGACGATTCCAAAGGCAAAACCTTTAAAATCGTCTCTTTTTCTTCAGTTCCTATTTAATTATAACAGTTAATTGACTTTAAGTCTACTCTACGATTCTTCTGCAATCGTAAATCGGTCCGGTAAAGCTTACAGGTGTAATAGCAATACCATACTGTTCATTAACCGCATGTACAATTGTGTCATTACCCATATAAATTGAGTAATGTCCCGGTGAGCAAAGAATGTCTCCCGGCTTTGCCTCGGAATAAGGCACTGATCTTCCGCAATTCTCAAAACCCACACGTGGAAGGTAGATTCCAAAATGTGCAAATACTGACTGAACAAAACCAGAGCAGTCAGCTCCGTTTGTCAGGCTTGTTCCACCATATGAATATGGATTTCCAACAAACTGACATGCATAGTCAACAATTGCACTTCCGCTTCCGGAATATGTTCTGCCACTTGATGCCGGGCTGTATGAATAGCTGCCTGATGTTGAAGTGCTCTTGGCAACAGGCTTTTTCTTTGTTCCCTTAAGAACAATCTTGTTAACCTTTTTCTTTAGAACTTTTGAAGCCAGAACCTTTGTCTTAACAGTAACACCGTTCTTCGTTACTATTCTTTCGGTTACTCTCTTCTTGCCATTCTTTCCCACTCTCTTTACCTTGGTTTCCCCCTCATACAGAGAACCGGTCTTCTTGACAATTGTCTTATACTCAATTGTCTTTACGGATTTTACAACCTGAGTAGTTGTAACATCTACAAGAGGATTCATTTTGAAGAAATTCAGCTTATCCCCGATCATAAGCATTTCCTGATCCTTTACCTGAGGATTCATCTCAACAAGTTCTTCAAATGTTACACCATGCTTTTCTGCAATAGTCCAGAATGTGTCCCCTTTCTTTACTGTGTATACCTCTTTTTCTCTTGTTCCGGTTACAATATACTCTACTGTATCCTTTACTTCACCAAGTTTAATCTCTTCGTCCTTATCGTATGTCTTCTGTACAACTGTTAGTTCAGGTGAACACTGGACATCCTCTAACTTTGCACCCTTTTCAACGTAATAATTTGTTACGTCTTTAATTACCTGCTTTGCATCGTTTTCAGAAACAAATACTGCGACAGTCTTTTCACCGATCATCAAATCCCAATAATCTACCGTGGCATATGCTTTATAAGCTTTACTCAGCAGCGGAATCATAATTACAACCGCTAAAGCAACCAGTCCACAAAGCACATATCGGCTTGCCTTATGCTGTCTTAGAATATTCATATTTATCCTTTCTTTCACAACCCAATAACGTTTGGACACATAATAGGCTACCCTATATGCATAGAAGTGTCAACCTTTATAAGTAAATTTCACAAACTCTTCACATTTTTATCAGCTTTAACCCCCTAAAAATACAACCTTGTACTTACAAAAAAACAATTGTAAAATACAAGGCTATATGCATAATTATTTAAAGTTATTTATTTTTTATACCTTCAAAAAACCAGATTCTGTCGTTATCTGTTATTTTTTGTAATGAGCTTAATTGCACTTTTTATATTCTTAATATGGATTATTTTATTACCCTCCTGGTATTCGCCATCAAGTGACCACGGCATATCTTCCGGAGCCTCTATCTCCAGTTCTCCACTTGAGAAGAAGGAAATCAGCTTGCAGCTGTTATAGTTTCCTGTGGATAATGCGAAAAGGATCTGATTAAGTTCAATTATATTTCCCGGGGATTTAATAAGCAGAACTTCAAATTTTCCGTCATTCATGTCCACCTGTTCTTCAGACAGTGTCAGAAGTCCTCCTACAGAGGTGGAGTTGCACACTGCACCAAAGAGATATTTGCCTCCGTACACTCCATTTTCCATGTTTACTCTTACCTCAAGAGGTGCAAGACTTGGTATATCTTTAATTCCCTCAAGTATGTAGGCCAGATGGCCAAGTGCATTTTTAATGCTCTGAGGCGCCTCGTAAGATGCTCTTGTAAAAGCACCAAAGGAAGCCACATACGAGAAAAATCTTCCGTTAAATGTTCCTATGTCTAACGTCTTCGGCTCACCGCTTACAATATCCTCCGCAGCCTGCAGAATTTTGGTTGAAAGCCCCATACTGTTGGCAAAATCATTAGTGCTGCCTGCAGGAATATATCCAAGAGGGACATCTGCTCCGGCTTCAAGTACTCCGGCAACTACTTCGTTAAAAGTACCGTCTCCGCCAATTCCCACAATCAGATCAAATTCATGAGCCCTCTCACGTGCAATCACTGTACCGTCTCCGGATTTTCCGGTTGTTGCAACTGAAACCTGATAATCAGCTTTGCAGAATATATCGATTATTTCGGCCAGATATCTGTTAGCCTGTCTGGTCCCTGCACATGGATTTAAAACTATCAAAACTTTCTTCATTTATATAACCTCTCTACCCGCTTATAATTTATTTTGTATCTTTCCATACTTTGTTCACTAACAACCCCAGACAGAGAACCCATGATATGAAATAGAACCACATCATCAGAGCTACAATACTCGAAAGGGATCCATAAAGCACGTCATTACTCACCGCCAGTGTTGTATAGGCAGAATAAACTACCGTTACAACCAGCATTCCCACTGATGCAAATATACTCCCCGGAACAAGATCACTGAACTGCAGCTTCTCATATGGCAGGAAATAGTAAGTATATGAAACCATAAGAAAATACATCACTGCCATAACAGGCCATCTCAGACCTGTCCAGAGTATGTCAAACAGTGAACCTTCAAAGATCTTGCCAAATATAAGTTTAATAATGTTAGGACCGTAGACCAGAATGATAATTACAAAGGCAATGGTAAAAAGCATAATCGCCATAGTTTTCATTGCTCTCAGTCTTTCTCTGAAGAATTTACCCGTAGTCCTTCCATCAGTGTACGTATAGTTGGCAATTCGCATGAGGGAAAACTGTGCTTTGGAAGCAGCCCATACAGCCATTACTATCATAAGGATATTAGAAGTAATATCCGGTTTGTACCTTATCAG
>JBJEJI010000029.1:0-4407 GCA_051877895.1 Lachnospiraceae bacterium
TACAAAGCATACATTTCAGATTGACTCCTGCCTTGACCTCATATTCCCCTGCGGCACCAGGTCTGACCTGAACATAATCCACTGTTCCGTACACACCGCATCGCGACAGACTGTTTTCAGCATGCTCCAATACCGCAACCGGAATATGCTCCACAAACTCAAAATCCTGCTTCATGACCCGTACCTGTGCAGCGTCTGAAGTACTTCTGTAATAACAGGTGACCGGTATGGCGCCGGCAATATGAACCCCCTCACCGTCACAGGTTACGTCCTCCACTGACACACAGGCCTCCACATGCAGAATTTCACCCACATCGTCCGTTCCCTCCGGGAGTGCAATTCTGTCATTAATCTTCAAACCCTGCCCGAAAACAGACAAGGAAACAGGGCTTACCTGTTTTTGCTTTTCAAGCGTCAGGATTCCGTCAACTGCATAAGCATCCCGCAACAGAGTGATTCTGCTCTCACTGTATATTTCAGCATCACAGGACAGTTCAACCGCTACCGTTACCAGGCGGGGTTCTCCGTCATCATCATTTCCCACTTCAAGGCCAACTCTGCCGATTCGTGGTTTGGCCAGACACACGCAGTTCTCATCAATGCCCATGGCCTCTATTTCTTTTTCAAACGGAATTTCCTGTTCCCAAAGAGCATAAGGATTTTGACTGTCCTCTGCCTGGTAGATGATAAACAATGAAAGTTTACCGTTCAGACGGTAGCTGTCCTTCCCCGGAACTGCTTCACAGTCCATAAGATTGCAGGTGGAAAAAATAATCTTGCCGATATTCGGATTTCCGCTCATAATCCCGATTTCTTCTTTAACAGCCGCCCTGTCAATTCCGGAATAAATCAGATTGCTGAGTACCTGTTCCTCCCCCATGCATTCCACATGGTTTTTCTCATCAATATCACAAATAACCTGACACTCCTTTTCCCCACAGCATACGGCGTTCAGTGTTACCAGTGCCGTTACGCTGACCTTCCGGGGGTGAATCATGGTGACCCCTACATCCTCCAGCTTTGCCGAAACCCGCCAGATGCCGTCCATGCTGCCGTCAATGCGCATTACCTCATCAAAATCAATTTTTCCACTAAGTTCTGCCAGCCGCATTTCTCCTTCTTCCGTAACGTATAAGATTTCAAAAGGAAGGTTTCCCTTTACATAAATCTTATCCCCCACAACCCTGTCTTCATCCACAATTATATTTCCAACAGAATTTACAATTTCCATGATATCCCCTAAATTTTCAGGAACATTCATGTCACGATCCAATGTAAACTGCATGATTTTAGTATCAGACAGTTCTTTCCTGCGCAAGGTTTTAAGAATAATTTCCATTAATCCTCCAAATTTATTATAAAGCATGGTAGTTTAACAGAATATATGCAGGCATAGCATGAAAAATAACCACCTGCAATGGGCTTTTCTCAGATAGTACATACATAATGCATTTGAATATTTCTCACATAATCCCCGGTATATCTGCATATATAATACAAAATTTGGGATTTTGAAAGGAATATATGAAGAAGCTTTCCTATATTTTCATTCTCCTTTTGTTTGTAAGTTCCGCATTTATCTGCGGCTGTGAGAAAGAGAAAGACGAGCCTAAAGTCAAAGACGTCGAATTTACGCTGGTGCCGGAAGAGGATTTACCGGATGCACTGGCTACCATTATTGAAGATAAGAAGACCGGGGATATGATGCTGACATATGCCACGGAAAACGAACTGTATATTGTCAGGGGCTATGGCTGTCGCCCTACAGGAGGATATGATATTCAAGTCAAAGACTGCTACCTGACAGAGAACAATATCAAGTTTGTAACTACTCTGACCGGACCTGACGAGAACGAAAACACGACCTCAGTACCGTCTTATCCGTATATAGTGATTAAAACCGAGTATATGGAGCAGCCAATTAAATTTATTACTGAGTAAGTATTTTTTATATGTTTTTATATCTTAGTTCTGGCTTACTGCACCCCAGCCTACTGCCGGATTCGGATATTCTCTGAGCACCGGCAGGGGCCTTGCCTCTCTGATGATATAGGCTTTCAGTTTTTCCCCGTACAGAAAAGGGTCATTTCCCTGAACAATTCCCCAATCCATAAGAACCGCCGCCCGGGCACTGATGAAAGGTGCTGCGAAACTGGTTCCTGTGCTGAGTGCGCTTCCGGTCTGGGTTATGGCAGGTACATCTACCCCCGGTGCCACCACATCCGGCTTAATCCGCCCGTCCGCAGTGTAACCTCTGCCGGAAAAAGCGGCAAGAGTCTTCCGTCTGCTGTCAAAAGCTCCCACACTGATTACCCTGTCTGCCGTAGACGGAATGGTCAGGGTTGTATCAACCGTTGGCTCCGTAAATCTGGTATCCCCTGCCAGACCTTCACTGACAGGCAGCCAGATATTGGCAATGCCCCACCTTATTTCCTGCGGTTCAAAAGCCAGCGTCCACAGGCCGGAAGACGCAGCACTGTCCAGCCAGCGAAAACGCAGCTCTCTGGTCATATTAAAAGGCGTAGGCTCTCCATAAAAAACCGCCACCCTGGTATTATCCAGGACCACCAGATCAAAGCCGGGCATTACCGTCAGACTCTCCCCTCCGGGAGATGTTAAAGTAATCCTGCACTGATCCTGAAAACTGAACCAGACAGACATGGTAAGATTTCGCTCATTTTCTCCCATCAGGATGCCCACTTCTTCACGGCGGGTGGTATCCACCTGCCTGTGATGTCCCTTATCTCCCTCGTTTCCCGTTGCCACCACAATGGATACAAGATAATTTACCGCCACATCATCCAGAAATGTTTCCAGAATTGCCTTTCCGTCATGGCCTCCGTTGTTGTTCCCATAGCTTAAATTAATAACAAGAGGCATGCCCTGCTCCGAGGCATAGCGGACGCAGAAGTCAACGGCATACATGATGGAGGTAAGCTTCGCAAAGCCCTCCCTGTTGCCACTGTCCAGCTTTATCATAATCAGTTCGGCTCCGGGAGCATTTTCCGCAATAATTCCTGCAACTCTTGTCCCGTGACCGTTTACATCCCTTGCAAGGTCCCGCCGCCCGGACACTGCCTGATTTATTTCGCCGCTGTCATAAATCCGTCCAAGCTTATACCTGTTTGCGGCTGTTTCCGGATCATAGGGTACCGTTTGGTCCCAGACGGAAACAAACCGGCTTTCCCCGTTTTCCTTTTGAAAAATTCTGCGGCCAAGGGTTATCCCTGAATCGAGAATTGCAACAAGGACGCCGGAGCCATCTGCCATAATTCACCTCACGATGGAGTTATCGGAATAATATATGCAGGGCGGATAACAAAAAGAACGGTACTCCAAGAAAAAGCACCGGATTAACCGGTGCTTCAAAGCTCTTAACATTTGTAATTGACTCCTGCCCGTTCCGCCTGTATCATCTGGTCCTTACGGTCGATGCGGTAAATCCTGTCTCCTTTTTTAAAGACTGCGCCTGTCTGTTTAAAGTAAAACGGAACGTCATATTTCACACACTGTTCCATGGTTGTCAGTATCCATCCGAAATCGCAAACTCTTGCCTCATCTCCGGACTCCCCGCCGCAGGTCACCTGTTCGATAAGACCTGTTTCCAGATACTTCTCAATATGAATTTCTTCCAGCATGGGCTCATGAATTATTGTCCTGTGCTTTATGGGGGCATTTAGAAAAATCGGAAGGCGGTAATCCGCCCGACTTTGATTTTCACAGGTACACATAATGGTAACATTGTCATAACCATCACCCCAGTCTTCGGGAATACATTTCATGAAACGGTCAATACGCTTGGTTATAATGACAAAGTGCAAATCGCTGCGCAGCTTTATCATCTGCCATGCCTCACCACGCCATTCATCTGCATCTTTGACAAAAAAGTCCGAGGTCATGCATGTATACACCGGCTCACTTTCAGGCTGAAGCTTGTACTGCTTTTGTCTGTTCTTTTTCAAGGGCAAATCAAAGGCTGCCGTTTTGGTTACAATGCTGCTGTCCTTTCCGAACTCCGCATCCCGGCGGTAAACATAACAATTCTGACAGCCCGGGCTGATTTTTTTGCAGCCGTGCCATGGATTCCAGATGGACATGAAACCTCTCTTTCCTGCCGAAGATACGCTTGTTTTCCTTCAGCACCGATTTTTTATGTCATTATAACATAAAATCAAATGATAAACACTTCATAAAAAGAAAAATTAACTCTTTTATATCACTAAAATTATTCCGTCTCAAAACTTAGTTTACCAAATTATCTAACATTCTTAAAGCAAAATATGTGTAGGGTATTCAACCAATGACTAGCAAAGATGATAAGCTGATTGCTTAAGGTCATTAACTCTACTCCAAAATGCAAAAACATATTTCTCCACTCTCTCTTTATTCTTGGGAACAGCGTAAGTT
>JBJEJI010000030.1:0-17308 GCA_051877895.1 Lachnospiraceae bacterium
GCATATGGCACGAAGTGCAGTTTTTTAACGAGCAAAAAGCGTAGCGTTTGCGAGTCTGACACAGTGTAGGAAGAGAAATCCCGCCCCCATAAGAAAACACACTGTATTTTTTATTAAAAAACCATGTTCAGTATATCTTATAATTCTGATATGTGCAATAAAACTGCATAATTTTTAATTAAACTGTAATAAAATTGTAAAGCATGATGCTAAAAAATAGACTTCTGTTTTTTTTAGTTCAAAATGTTTCAACAAAAAATTAATAATCTAACATTTATGTTCTTTGTATATCTCAAACGCGGAGCATTTGCAAGTTTGACAAACATACATAATATAAAATTATGTGCTTGAGGGATAACATAAATATAAGGCACAGCTTACATACTCATAAACTCTGCCTTTATTTCATGCTAAAAATTATGTATTATAATTTCGATTTTTTCATATAAGAGATTTGATTTCTCCCCATATAAAAAGCTTCCGAAGGGACTCGAACCCTCGATCTATTGATTACGAATCAATTGCTCTACCGACTGAGCCACGGAAGCATTTGTGTAATTACAACAGTACGATTATATAATATAAATTTATGCTTGTCAATAAAGCAATTTCGTCATGTAATACCTTCGAATACTCGTAAAATAATAATTAATAATGGCTGAATAAAACAAATCCCTTGCGTTAAACTATATAAAATAGTATATTTAAAAATAATGAGGTAGTTTATTATGAAAATCAGTTTCTTTGATACAAAACCATATGATAAAGTTTTTTTTGATAAATATGCGGGAGAGTATGGCTTTGAAATTGAGTATTTTGAAGAAAAGTTAAATGCCCATACCGCCGTATTTGCCAAAGATTCCAAGGTAGTTGTGGCCTTTGTTAACGATACTCTGGATAAAGCCTGTATTGACAGACTTGCTGAGATGGGAGTAGGACTGATTGCACTCAGATGTGCCGGTTTCAATAATGTGGATATTGGTGCCACAGTGGGAAAAATGAAGGTGGTACGCGTTCCGGCATATTCTCCATATGCAGTTGCGGAATATACCATGGGCATGCTTCTTGTCATTAACCGTAAGCTTCACAAGGCATATAATAGAACAAGAGAATACAATTTCAACTTGAATGGTCTCACAGGCTTTGACCTTCATGGAAAGACCATCGGTGTGGTAGGAACAGGAAAAATCGGCAGGGTATTTATTGACATCTGCATGGGCTTTGGAATGAAGGTACTGGCATATGATATGTATCCGGTAAATGATGCTCCTTATGAATATGTAAGCTTTGAATATCTGTGTGAAAATTCGGATATTATCAGTCTGCACTGCCCGCTTACAAGACAAACCTATCACATGATAAACGAACGAGCCATTGGAAGAATGAAGGATGGAGTTATAATTCTAAACACTTCAAGAGGCGCGCTTATAGACAGTGAAGCTTTGCTTGAATCACTTAAGGATAAAAAGGTGGCCGGTGCCGGACTTGATGTTTATGAGGAAGAAGCAGACTTCTTTTATGAAGACTGGTCCGATACAGTAATCAAGGACGACATACTTGCAAGACTGGTAAACCTGCCAAATGTTCTGGTTTCTTCACATCAGGCATTTCTGACTGAGGAGGCACTTTCAAATATTGCACAGACTACATTGAGTAATATTAAAGAATATGCCGATGGCATGCCTTTAACCAACGAAGTAACTATGAATGCGTAGAGAATGGCTGTAGATGTAACGGGAGGTTTTATGAAAAAAAGAGTATGGATATCAATCCTGTTGTTTTGTATATGCTGTTTAACTGCCTGCGGTAAAAAAACAGGAGAGACAGACAGAGATTACGAAACAGGGGAACCCACACTTTCAAAAGATGCGGAGACCCACTATCAGTTTGTATATCCCGTAGAGGGAGATTTATGTGCAGATATAAATATATTGGATTACGGACACATATATATAAAGCTGTTTCCTGATGAGGCAGAATATGCCTGCGATAATTTTGTGACTAAAGCCGGAAACGGAGAATATGATGGAACTGCCATTTCCGACTGGATAAACGGTTATTATATTCAGGGTGGTCAGCCGCTTGATAAAAATCAGAAGGAAGAAAGCATATGGGGAGGCGGATTTTCTAACGAAATCAGCGAAAAACTCCTTCCTGTAAGAGGTTCGGTGTGCATGGCAAACCAAGGTGTAAATGGAACCAACGCCATGCAGTTCTTTATTGTTACTACACCGGCAGATGTGGTGGCAGGATTAGATGAACCACTGAGAGAACGTTATGGTATGGGGCTGAAAGAATATCTGCAGACCAACTATAATGCCAACATAACAGATGCGCAGCTTAATATGTTTACTACTTATGGTGGTGCTCCTTGGATTTACGGACATAATACAGTATTTGCCCAGGTGTTTGACGGTTTTGATGTGCTGAATGCACTTGAACAGGACCTGGCAGAGAACGAGGGAACCGGATTTTACATTAAAAAAATAACCATTTACGAGCATTTATAGGAAAAAATTACCTGCGTTCACAGAAACAACAAATTATTAGTATATTATGGACACAGAGTGGGCTCTCGCTCAGACAAAACATGATAAGTATGAGGAATGGAGGAAAACACATGGACACAATTAAAATACTCGTAGTAGATGATGAAAGCAGAATGAGAAAACTGATAGCAGATTTCCTCGGCAAAAAAGGTTACATTATTATAGAAGCAGCAGACGGGGAACAGGCCGTAGATATATTCTTCAAAGAAAAGGATATTTCCCTGGTTATACTGGACGTAATGATGCCGAAAATGGATGGTTGGCAGGTTTTAAAGGAAATAAGACAGTATTCAGAAACTCCTGTAATTATGTTGACTGCAAAAAGCGATGAAAGAGATGAACTCATGGGCTTTAATCTGGGCGTGGACGAATATATTTCCAAACCATTTAGTCCGAAAATTCTTGTTGCCAGAGTAGAAGCAATACTTCGCAGACTTGTACAGAAGGAAGAAGACCAGTTTGAGTGTGGAGGTATTGTAATAAATAAAACCGCTCATGAAGTAACGGTTGACGGAGAAAAAATAGAATTAAGCGTAAAAGAATTTGAACTTCTTTCCTATTTCATAACAAATAAAGGCGTGGCACTCTCCAGAGAGAAAATATTAAACAGCGTATGGAATTATGATTATTACGGAGACGCCAGAACCATAGATACCCATGTGAAGAAATTGAGAAGTAAACTGGGTGACAAGGGAGAATATATAAAAACCTTGTGGGGATTCGGTTACAAATTTGAACCATAAAGTGAACCGTAAAGGATTTAGTGACAATTATGCTGAAAAAGGATGATACCATCAAAGATAAGAAAAATAAAACGGGTAAAAAGTATTTCAGATCCTTCAGGGTTCAGCTTACATTTGCATTTATTGCCCTAACGGCAATATGCATTCTTATTAGTATTCTGGTTTCCAATATTCTGCTGGAAAGATATTACGGTTCCAAGCAGATTGCAAAAATCGAAGAGGCATTTGAAACCATAAACGAAATTGGAAATAAACAGGCGGCTCGGAATCTTAAGGATTATTTTGATAACGGAATAACTCTTGATGAAAATGCTTCCCTAAAATATGACAGTAAGGGTAATTACTGGCTTGACCAGTCCGTTGTTACAGGTCTTGATAAACTAAGCATGATTGATAATCTGAAAATAGTGCTTTTTGATCCGGATTTGAAATTGAATTCAGGATATGTATACAGCACTGAAACCAGTAAAGAAGGTCTTGCTAAAATTATAGAAAGTATGAGAGGATACATACTTTACGATGTAGAAGAAAATGAGTCTGTAAAGTTCATAGAAACAACAGATAAGTATGACCTGTATCAGGCGAAGGACAAGTATATTGATTCCAGAAACTATGATCTGATAGGAAGACTTGATAACGGTGTATATTGCTTTATCCGTATGAATTATGAAAGCATACAGGAGTTTGCAAATGTCACCAATAATTACTTCGCTTATGTAGGAATCGGAATAATTCTGGTGGAAGCATTATTCATATTGATAATGTCTAAAAACTTTACAAAACCACTTAGAAACATGAATGAAGTTGCCAAGAGAATGACTTCACTTGACTTTGAGGCAAAGGCTTCGGTTGAAACAGCTAATGAATTTGGTGAACTGGCGGGAAGTTTAAATGAGTTGTCAGAAACTCTTGAAAAAACAATTCTGGAACTAAAGACGGCAAATAATGAGTTGCAGACAGATCTGAAAAGGCGTGTTGAAATTGATGAAATGCGCCGTGATTTTCTTGGGAATGTTTCTCATGAACTTAAAACACCAATTGCAATTATTCAGGGCTATGCAGAAGGCCTTAAAGATAACATTAATGAAGATGCTGAAAGCAGAGAGTTTTATTGCGATGTTATTATAGATGAAGCAGCGAAGATGAATACCATGGTAAGAAAGCTTTTATCCCTGAACCGTATTGAATATGGTGAAAGTCAGCTGGAAATGGAACGTTTTGATATTGTGGAGCTGATTCGGGGAATTCTTCAGTCCTCAGCCATTCTGGCGGGAGACAGAGATATAAAAGTGGTTTTTGACGAAACTGAACCTTGCTTTGTATATGCAGATGAATATATGATAGAAGAATCTGTTTCCAATTATGTAAGTAATGCCTATCATTATGTATCAGCTGAGAACCGTATTGAAATAAGTTTGCATAAGCATGACGGACTTGTAAGGGTGTCAGTTTTTAATTCCGGAAGCAATATTCCTGAAGAAGACCTTGACAAAGTCTGGATAAAGTTTTATAAGGTTGATAAGGCAAGAACAAGAGAGTACGGGGGTACGGGTATCGGATTATCTATCGTGAAAGCGGTGATGGAACTTCATAATCAGTCTTGTGGAGTAATAAACCGTGATGGTGGTGTTGAATTCTGGCTTGAACTTGATTCTTCTCCGGGGGTAGAGTGCCATGCGGAGGAAGAAAAAGAAGAAAAGAAAAAGCCCTACACGGTAAGACTTAAAGACTGAGAAGTTAATTAAAAAAAGTGCATTGCGCTTTAAAATGGAGGATTATATGATAGCTGTTATCGATTATGATGCGGGAAATATCCGCAGTGTGGAAAAAGCATTTCTTAAACTTGGCAAAGAAGTTGTCATTACCAGGGACAGAGATACGATTTTATCTGCGGAGAAAGTAGTGCTTCCGGGTGTTGGTGCCTTTGGTGATGCAATGGAAAAACTGAACAGGTATGGTCTTACCCCTGTAATTAAAGAAGTTGTAGAGAAGGGTACTCCTTTCCTTGGTATCTGTCTGGGACTTCAGCTTATTTTTGAAAGCTCCGAAGAAAGTCCCGGAGTTGAAGGCCTTGGTCTTTTAAAAGGAAAAATTGTGAGAATTCCGGATCAGGAAGGTTTAAAGATTCCACATATTGGTTGGAATGACATTTCAATTAACCCTTCAGGCAGACTGCTGTCGGGAATTCCTGATAATTCATATGTATATTTTGTACATTCCTATTATCTTCAGGCTGAAAACGAAGATGAGGTTGCAGCAACAACCGAGTATTCTGCACACATCCATGCTGCAGTAGAGTCGGGCAATCTGTTTGCAACCCAGTTCCATCCTGAAAAAAGCGGTGATGTGGGACTTAAAATTTTGGAAAACTTTGCTGCTTTATAATAATTATCTATCTTTAGCCCGGCTACAGATTACAAGCGTAAAGGGATTTCGGAACAATAAATCAGGAATGAGGTAAAAGTAATGTTTACAAAAAGAATAATTCCATGTTTGGATGTACATAACGGACGCGTGGTTAAGGGCGTTAACTTTGTTGATTTAAGGGATGCAGGAGATCCGGTAGAGGTTGGAGCCGCATATGGTAAGGCAGGAGCTGACGAACTGGTGTTCCTTGATATTACTGCTTCTTCTGATGCAAGAACAATTAAAACAGAAATGGTCAGAAGAGTGGCAGAAACAGTTTTTATTCCTTTTACTGTGGGGGGAGGTATCCGTACAGTTGAGGATTTTAAAATGATTTTAAGAGAGGGTGCAGATAAGGTTGCGGTTAATACTGCTGCTATTATGGATCCTGAACTTATTTCCAGAGCGGCTGATAAATTCGGCAGCCAGTGTGTTGTTTGTGCCATTGACGCAAAGAGAAGAGCTGACGGCTCCGGCTGGAATATTTTTAAAAACGGCGGTCGTGTGGATATGGGAATTGACGCAGTTGAATGGGCAATTAAAGCCTGTGAACTTGGAGCCGGAGAAATCCTTCTTACAAGTATGGATTGTGATGGAACCAAGGATGGGTATGACATTCCACTGACAAGAATTATTTCAGAAAATGTTTCAGTGCCCGTAATCGCTTCGGGCGGTGCCGGTAACAAAGAACATTTTTATGAAGCACTTACAGAAGGAAAGGCAGATGCAGCTCTTGCAGCCAGTCTATTCCACTACAAAGAACTTGAAATCAATGAGGTTAAACAGTATCTCAGAGATAAGGGTGTAAGTGTAAGACTTTAAATATAACAAGCAAAAAAAGCACAGCGTTTGCGAGTTCGATACATGGGATAAGGAGTAGTGCCTGGGAACATGCCTATCTACTATAGTAGAATGGCACGTTGTGGGACGGAAAGATAAAATGTCAGCTATTTCAAATGACTGGTTGGATGCAATCGGAGATGAATTTAAAAAGCCTTATTATAAAGAGTTATATAAGTTTGTGGTAAATGAATACAAAACTCATGTGATTTACCCTGCTGCAGATGATATTTTTAATGCTCTTCACCTGACACCATTAAAAAATGTAAAAGTGGTTATTATCGGTCAGGATCCATATCACAATGAAGGACAGGCCCATGGACTGAGTTTCTCGGTTAAACCGGGAGTGGAAATTCCTCCTTCACTGCAAAACATCTACAAAGAACTGGAAACTGATCTTGGACTGTATTATCCCGATAATGGCAATTTGGAAAAATGGGCAAAACAGGGTGTGCTGCTTTTAAATACGGTTCTGACTGTCCGCGCTCATGCGGCTGCTTCTCACCAGGGTCATGGATGGGAAACCTTTACAGATGCAATCATTAAAGCGGTTAACAAAGAAGACAGACCAATTGTATTCATTTTATGGGGTTCTCCTGCAAGAAAGAAGAAGCTCATGCTTGATAATCCAAAGCATCTGATTCTGGAAGCACCTCATCCAAGTCCACTGTCATCATATCGTGGATTTTTTGGAAGCAGACCTTTTAGCAAAACAAATGATTTTTTGGTAAAAAACGGATTGGAACCTATTGACTGGCAGATAGAAAACATTAACAGCTGAGTTATACGAAATGAGGAATAATTATGGACGAATTTTGTGATATTACTGTTGAAGATTTAAACCCTTCCATTTTCTGGTGTAGCAGGGCACGTGAAGCTAAAAACGGAATAGAACATGCACACGCCTCCATTCTTGAGTTTTCATTTATTCTTTCAGGTGAGGGAAAATATATCGTAGATGGAAAATCCTATGATGTAAAACAGGGAGATATGGTCTTTTGTAATCCGGGAGTCAGTCATCAGAGTATAGTGACAGATCCGGATAATCCACTGTTGGAGTTTATCTGTGGATTTTCTGATATTCATTTTACCGGAATGGCAAAGGATTATATAGAACTGCCTGATGGAAATGCCTGTCTCACCTTTTCTTCTGACATCAGACGTGAAATCAGTCGTTGCTGTTATGAAATAGTTGAAGAAAACTATGCTAATCAGCCGGGAAGATACTATATTATAAAGGCACAGATTGTAAAAATTCTGGTGCTTCTTTTCAGAACACTGAGAGGAGAAGAAACCCGGGAGTGCGTTTCTACAACCTTTAATTCATATTCGAAAAATTATGTGGTAGATAAAATAAAAAAATATATTAATACAAATTACGATAAAAAGATTTATCTGGACCAGATTGCTGACAATATGTATCTGAGTCCCGTATATATTTCGAAAATGTTCAAGGAAAAGACGGGAATAGCTCCAATCAATTACCTGATAAAAGTTCGTCTTGAAAAAGCAAAAGAAATTCTGGAAAGTGGTGGTAATGAAACAGTAAAAGAAATTGCGGCCAGTGTGGGTTATGACAATCCATACCACTTCAGTAAGATGTTTAAAAAGCATTACGGAGTTTCACCGCTGACATATAGAAGAGAGAACCAATAGACTTCACAAACTTTTCATTTTCTGTTATTGCATACCCTCGAAATATCAATTATAATGCAATGGTGAAAAACAATGGAGGTGTCATTTGGACAATAAATTTAACAACGAACGGAAGCAGGATTCCGGAAATAATAACGATAAAAATAAGAAACAAAAAAATAAAGGCTCCATACTGGTTTTTGTGGCAATCAGTTTGGCTTTGTTTATAATCTATTATTATGCGCTGTCTGCAATAACCGGAAGCAGGGAAGAGGTTATTGATTATTCACAGCTTCAGGAAATGGTGGAGTCAGGACAGGTTGAGAAAATAGAATCTGATTATCAGAACAGCAGATATGTAATCTATACCAAAACCTATGAACAGGATAAACAGCTTTACTTTGTAGGCTTTGATGTGGATCCTGACATGCGAGAGTATTTGCTTGATAAAGGAGTAAAGTACTACGGTGTTGAAAATGAAAGCATGTCTCCTATTGTAAGCTTTCTTTTGGAATGGGGACCGCTCTTCATTATTATGGTTATTTTCTACATGGCAATTTACAGACCGTTACTTCGTGGCGGCGGAATAGGCTCTGTGGGAAAGAGTAAGGCAAAAATGTACTCCGAAAAAAATGTAGGTGTTACATTTAAGGATGTTGCAGGAGAAGAAGAAGCAAAGGATTCTGTTAAGGAACTTGTAGACTTCCTTCATGAGCCGGGGAAATATACCCGTATCGGTGCAAAACTTCCTAAAGGTGCTCTTCTTGTAGGTCCTCCGGGAACCGGTAAAACATTGCTTGCAAAGGCTGTGGCAGGAGAAGCCAATGTACCTTTCTTCTCCATTTCAGGATCTGATTTCGTGGAAATGTTTGTTGGTGTAGGTGCATCCAGAGTACGTGACCTTTTTAAGGATGCTCAGGAGCAGGCTCCATGTATTATCTTTATCGATGAGATTGATGCAATCGGTAAGAGCAGGGATTCCCGTTATGGTGGAGGGAATGATGAACGTGAGCAGACCTTAAACCAGCTGCTCTCCGAAATGGATGGCTTTGATTCCTCAAAGGGCATTGTAATTCTTGCGGCGACAAACAGACCTGAGGTTCTCGACAAAGCACTCCTAAGACCCGGACGTTTTGACAGAAGAATTATTGTAGACAGACCGGACCTTAAAGGACGTATTGCAATCCTTAAAGTACATGCAAAAAATGTACTTATGCATGAGGATGTAGACTTAGAAGAAATTGCAAAAGCTACTTCCGGAGCTGTAGGAGCAGACCTTGCAAACATGATAAACGAGGCGGCAATCCTTGCAGTAAAGAGCGGAAGAACAGTAGTAACACAGGCAGATCTTATGGAGTCTGTTGAAGTGGTATTTGCCGGTAAAGAAAAGAAAGACCGCATTTTGGGACCGGAAGAAAAGAAAATTGTTGCATATCATGAAGTTGGACACGCTCTTGTGGCTGCCCTTCAGAAAAATGCAGAGCCTGTTCAGAAGATTACCATTGTTCCAAGAACAAAGGGTGCACTTGGTTACACAATGCAGGTTCCGGAAGAAGAAAAATACCTGAATTCCAAAGAAGAGATTCTTACAGATATTAAAGTATTCTGTGGCGGACGTGCAGCAGAAGAAGTAAGATTAAACACTATAACAACCGGAGCTTCCAACGATATTGAGCGTGCAACATCTCTTGCAAGACAGATGATTACCCGCTTCGGTATGAGTGAAGAATTCGGACTTGTGGCACTTGAAACAGTTCAGGATCAGTACCTGGATAACCGTCTTGTGCTTAACTGCAGTGATTCCTATGCTTCACATATTGATGATGCTGTTAAGAAAATAATGAATAGCTGCTATGCAGAAGCCAAAAAAATGCTTCTTGGCAACATGGACATTCTGGATGCCGTGGCAGAGTTTCTTCTTGAAAAAGAAACAATTACCGGTGCAGAATTTATGGAAATCTTCAACCGTGTAGTTCAGGAAAGAAATGATAATCCGGTTGAAACAACAGATGAAGAGATTATATAAAATGACAGCTGAAGAAATCAATGCTTTTGTGTTTTGATTACAATTTAACCCCACATCGGGAATCCCCGGTGTGGGTTTTTTACAATATATGTAACAATGTATATTCCCTTGTAAAAAGTAAGTCCATAAGGTAAAATGGACTTATTATAAACCAATGCAGAATAAGAATCATATGGGCATTCGGTGTGTCAACACGGAGGAAACATGTTTGTAATAGAGGATGAACTAAAAAAACTGCCTTCCAAGCCGGGGGTTTATCTGATGCATAATGGTTCAGATGAAATCATTTACGTTGGTAAAGCTAAAGTTCTGAAAAACAGAGTACGACAATATTTTCAGGATCCTGCAAGGCTGACACCAAAGATCAGAAGCATGGTACCACAGATAGCATGGTTTGAATACATCGTTGTTGACTCTGAAATGGAAGCACTGGTTCTTGAGTGTAATCTTATTAAGGAACATCGTCCCAAGTATAATGCTATGCTTAAAGACGATAAAATGTATCCATATATTAAAATAACAACTGATGAGGATTTTCCGAGAGTATTTATTACCAGAAGAATGGTCAGGGACAAAGGAAAATATTTTGGACCATACACAAATGCAGGAGCCTGTAAAGAAACAATGGAGCTTTTGAGAAAGCTTTATAAAATCAGAAACTGCTCACTTCGCATAACAGAAGGTTCGGAATATTCAAGACCGTGCCTTTATCATGATATAGGCCAGTGTGATGCCCCCTGCAACGGGGGAATCTCAAAAGAGGATTACAGGAAAATTATTGAAGAGGTTGAACGATTTTTAAATGGGGACACAACTTCCATTATAAAAATGCTGACAGAAAAAATGCAGCAGGCAAGTGAGGATATGCGCTTTGAGGAGGCTGCTGAATACAGAGATAAAATCAATAGCATTAATGCCCTGAAACAGGAACAGAAGGCAACGGATTTCAAAACAGAAGAAAGAGATATAGTTGCTTACTATGCAGAGGGAGAACAGGCTGTAATTCAGGTGTTCTTCATGCGTGGAGGAAGAATGATAGGCAGAGAACACTACTATCTCCGCGGAATTGAAAGTACTGATGGAAGCCGGATTCTGGGAGATTTTTTAAAACAGTTTTATTCGGGAACTCCGTATATCCCTTCGGAAATACTTGCCGAAACGGAACCGGAAGACATGGAGCTTATTGAAAAATGGCTTTCTGATAAGAAAGAACACAGAGTCCGAATAGTAGTGCCGAAAATCGGAACCAAGGAGCGTCTTGTTGAACTTGCCAGGGAAAATGCTGAAATTGTATTAAAACAGGATATGGATAAGCTGGTAAGAGAGGCCAATCGTACAGTGCTGGCGGCGGCTGAAATCGGAGGATTAATCGGACTTGAAAATGTAAGCAGAATGGAGTCCTACGATATTTCAAATATCAGTGGCTTTTTGAATGTGGGTTCCATGGTTGTTTGCGAAGATGGAAAGATGAAGAAAAATGACTATCGAAAGTTTCGCATTAAATCAGTAAATGGTCCTGACGATTATGCCTGCATGAAAGAGGTTATTACAAGACGTTTTAACCATGCACTGGCTGAAGCTGAACTGGATGAAAAAACCAGCTTCGGAAAACTTCCGGATTTGATATTAATGGATGGCGGAAAAGGGCAGGTAAATGTTGCAAAAGAGGTTCTTGAAGAACTGGGAATAAATATTCCCGTGTGTGGAATGGTAAAGGATGATAAACACAGAACCAGGGGACTTTATTTTAATAACAGGGAAATTCCTATAAATGTTCATGGTGAGGGCTTTAAACTGCTGACCAGAATTCAGGATGAAACTCATCGCTTTGCCATTGAATACCATAAATCACTGCGAAATAAAAATCAGATTCACTCTGTACTTGATGATATCCCCGGTATAGGTCCTGCCAGAAGAAAAGCGTTGATGAAAAACTTTAAAAATCTGGAGGATATAAAAAACGCCACACAGGAAGAACTTTCATCCATAGACGGAATGAATGCAAAAGCCGCAGAGGCAGTTTATGTATTTTTTCACAGATGATATCAAAAGAGTTTATGTAACGAGCAAAAAGCGGAGCGTTTGCCGGTTTGACCGGCGGTGGGGAAATGTCAGTTGAATAAAAATTACAGATAGAATTCACACAGTGTTTGCATATTGAAGAAAATTGAGGTATACTGATAAAGAAATAAACCAGTTTTGGATTGGGGGAACATATGGATTATACAGTAAAATTGTCTAAATTAATGAAGATGCTGGATTTGGAAAATGTAACACCTGAGATAGACATTTCTGACATCGAAATTACAAGACCGGAAATAAACAGACCGGCGCTTCAGCTGACCGGCTTCTTTGAGGATTTTGAGAAGGATCGTATACAACTTGTGGGAAACGTGGAGTATTCCTACATGTATCACATGATGACCAGTGAAGAAAGACATGTCTGCTTCGGAAGACTGATGGATTATCATGTTCCATGCATTATTTTCTGCCGTAATCTGGAAGTAAGCCCGGGTTTTAAAAAGCTTGCAATTGCAAAAGGAGTTCCGATTCTTCGCAGCAAGGCAGAAACCTGTGCACTTGTTTCCGAACTTGTGCGTATACTGCGGGTAGAACTGGCACCGAGGATTTCAATTCATGGGGTTTTGGTAGAAATCTGTGGTGAAGGCGTATTGATTACAGGTGAAAGCGGTGTTGGAAAAAGCGAAGCTGCATTGGAACTGATTAAAAGAGGTCATCGTCTTGTTTCCGATGATGTGGTTGAAATCAAAAAAGTGTCAGATAATACACTTCTTGGAAGTGCACCGGATATTACCAGACATTTTATTGAACTTCGCGGCATAGGTATTATTGACGTTAAAACACTTTTTGGTGTTCAGAGTGTAAAGGACCAGCAGTCAATTAACCTGGTTATTCGACTTGAAGAATGGGTTAAAAACGAGGAATATGACAGGCTCGGCCTGGAGGATAACTATACAGAATTCCTCGGAAACAAGGTCCCTGTCCACAACATTCCTGTAAGACCGGGTAGAAACCTGGCAATCATATGTGAATCTGCAGCAATTAATTACAGGCAGAAAAAGATGGGCTATAATGCTGCTCAGGAGCTGTACAAACGAGTAACCCAGAATCTGATGAAATAAACATTTCTGTACGGCATAAATATAGAGAATACATTTGCAGGAGGATTAAAATGAAAAATTATATTTTTGGTATTGATATAGGAGGAACCAGCATCAAGTGTGGTCTTTTTACTTCCGAGGGTGACCTTTTGGACAAGTGGGAGATTCCTACCAACAGAGAAAATCACGGTGCATCTGTACCGGAAGATATTGCTGTTGCAATTCAGACAAAAATGGCTGAGAAATTTATTGAAAAAGATAATGTTCTTGGAGTTGGTATGGGAATTCCCGGACCGGTTCTTGATGACGGAACAGTTCTTCAGTGTCCAAACCTTGGTTGGGGCAGAATGAATGTTGCTCAGGCAATGAATGACCTTACAGGTCTTAAAATAAAGGCGGGCAATGATGCAAATGTTGCTGCACTTGGTGAAATGTGGAAAGGTGGCGGCCGTGGCTATGAGACCATGGTAATGGTTACACTCGGTACAGGTGTAGGCGGCGGAATTATCTTAAACGGAAATATTCTTTGCGGAACCAATGGTGCTGCTGCAGAAATTGGACACATGGTTGTTAATCCTGCAGAAACAGATATCTGTGGATGCGGCGGTCATGGACACCTTGAGCAGTATGCATCTGCAACAGGAATTGTAAGAATGGCTAAGAAAGCTCTTGCAGCTGATATCAAAGAAACATCACTTCGCAGCTTCGAAAACCTTACGGCAAAGGATATTTTTGATGAGGCTAAGAAGGGTGATGAGGTGGCCCTTGAACTTGTTGATACACTTGGACAGTATCTTGCACTTGCACTTTCACATGTATCTGCATGTGTTGATCCTGAGGCTTATGTAATCGGTGGCGGTGTAAGCAGAGCCGGAGCAATCCTTATTGATGCAATCAAAAAGCATTACAACAACAATATTATGAAGGCACTTCAGAACAAGGAGTTCAGACTTGCAGAGCTTGGAAATGATGCAGGTATTTACGGTGCCGCAAGAATGTTAATCAATAATTAAGATTGTAAGATATTCGGAGGTAAAATTTGAGTAAGTATCCTGTTGAACAGTTGGCAAATTATATTCCTGAAGACAAAATCTTCTTTGATGAACCTATGTCTGCACATACAACCTTCAGAATAGGCGGACCGGCCGATGTACTGGTTATGGTTTCCGATTTCAGGGAAATGAGAGCAATTATCGGTTTTGCACAAAACCTCCGGATTCCTTATTATATAATTGGTAACGGAAGTAATCTTCTTGTTTCCGATAAGGGGCTTGAAGGAATTGTTATTATTCAGAAAAGCGGAGATTATGAACCGACACCGGAATTTATTGATGAAAACCGTGCCGTGTTCAGAGTGCCGGCAGGGATATCTCTTTCAATGTTTGCCAGACAGGCAGCAAAGCTTGGCTTTGCCGGAACAGAATTTGCCGCAGGCATACCGGGAAGTGTAGGTGGTGGTGTGGCCATGAATGCCGGTGCTTATAATGGGGAAATAAAAGATATTATTTCCTCTGTTACTGTACTTGATAATAAGCTGAATAAAAAAATTCTTCAAAAAGAAGACATGGAACTTGGATACAGAACCAGTGCAATTCTTGCAAACGGCTATATTGTTCTTGAAGCTGAATTCGTTTTGGAAAAAGGTGATGCTGAAAAATCCATGGAACTCATTTCTGAGTTAAATGGCAAAAGAAGAGATAAACAGCCTTTGGAATATCCAAGTGCAGGTTCCACCTTTAAAAGACCGGAGGGTCTTTTTGCCGGTAAACTGATACAGGATGCAGGGCTTAAAGGTTTATCTGTAGGTGGTGCAATGGTAAGCGAAAAGCATAGTGGTTTTATCATCAACTATTCTGAAGCATCAGCTGCTGATGTTTACAGGCTAATAAATCTGGTCAGACAGAAGGTGTATGAACAGTTCGGAGTACACTTGGAAACAGAAGTACGCCGGCTTGGAGATTTTTCCTACGTAGAGGATTAAGGAGTCATATGTCATTTTCGACTGAAGTGAAAAATGAACTGGCAAAGCAGATCCCTGCTCATAAACACTGCCAGTTATCAGAGCTGTCCGCTCTTTTTACTTATGGGAATATAGGAATAATTGAATCAGAGGGTGAAAAAAGGCTTAGATTTTTGTCCGAAAATGAATTAATCACAAAAAAAGTCTTTACAATTATAAAAAAGTCTTTTAATATTAAATTAGGCGTTTTTGTTCAAAAGATGGGTCAAAAAAATAAAAATTTATATGGTGTAGATATATACAGCAATACAGCAATAAAAACAGTGTTGTCGTTTATCCGGGTTTCACCCACCTCTGACGGGACATTTAGTTGCACGCAAAAACCGGAACGGATGAGCAGCTGTTGCAGATTTTCATTTATAAGAGGTGCATTTTTGATGCTTGGCAGCATAAGTGACCCTGCAAAATCATACCATATGGAATTTGACATTTCCCATGACGGACACGAGCTCATTCAGGCAATGTTGAAAGACATTGCAGGGGAAGTTAAGGTGTCATTGAGAAAGGGAAAAAGTTTCATCTATATTAAAGACAGTTCTATAATTTCCGATGTGCTTGCCGCTATGGGTGCAAGTGTTTCGATGCTTAATTTTGAAAACATGAAAATTATTAACGAAACAAGAGGCATGGTTAATCGCAGGGTTAACTGTGAAATCGGTAATCTAAAAAAGTCCGCTGAAGCAGGGCATCGACAAATTCAGGACATCGAATTAATAATAGACAGGATAGGGTTGGACAATCTGCCCGGAAACTTGAAGGAAATCGCAACATTAAGAATTGAAAATCCTGAAGCATCGCTTCAGGAATTAGGGGAATTGATGAATCCACCGCTTGGAAGGTCGGGGGTTAATCACAGGTTGCAAAAACTAATGAGTATTGCGGAAGAGTTGAAGACGTCGTAGGGAGAACCGGAGATCTTCTTTGCCGTGGATAGAGGCAGAATCCTGCCATGGTCTTTCGCGACAAGTTGCTTTAAAATGGAGGTATGATATGATCACACGAGATATCGAAGTGAGCTTTCAGACAGGAACAGACGCAAAACCAATTGCCCTTATTGTACAGGAAGCAAGTAAATACGATAGCAGTATTTACCTTGAAACCAACAATAAAAGAGTCAATGTGAAAAGCATTATGGGAATGATGAGTCTGGCACTGACAAGCGGTAGTAAGGCGACCCTTATTGCTGACGGACCTGATGAAGAAAAAGCACTTGAGAATATTGCTAAAAAAATGAGCCTGTAATGCGGCTCATTTTTGTTATGGGGGAATTTATGGATGTACAATGGAGTGATGAGGCTTTTGACCGTGACTATGATGAGAAAAAGTCAAAAGAACTGAAGGAACGGAAAAAAAGAAGAGAAGAGCTTGCCCGGCACAGGAGAGTGATTGCCAAGTGCAATCTGCTTCTTATATGTGAAGGGGTTACGCTGCTTGTATTGATTATAGCTCTCATTCTTAACTGGTAGCTTTCGCAGGTGCAATATCCGGATGAAAGGATATTAAGGTTTTTAAAACCGGATTCACAGGTGAATTTTGCCATACGGTGTTGGAATGATGCAAAAAAACGGGAAGGAACAGCAATGAATTTTACACATTTACATGTCCATACCGCCTACAGTCTTTTAGACGGTTCGGGCAAAATTAAAGATATGGTAAAACAGGCAAAAGCTCTGGGCTATGATGCCATGGCCATTACAGATCATGGTGTAATGTACGGAGTTATTGATTTCTATCGTGCGTGTAAGGCAGAAGGTATCAAACCTGTTATCGGCTGTGAAGTATATGTGGCTCCCGGCTCCCGATTTGACCGAGAACTTCAGATGAAAGATGAAAAATACCATCATCTGGTTCTGCTTGCCGAAAACAACACCGGCTATCAGAATCTGATAAAAATTGTCAGTAAGGGCTTTACAGAAGGCTTTTATTATAAACCAAGAGTAGACCATGAGCTGCTTGAAGAATATCAC
>JBJEJI010000031.1:0-63709 GCA_051877895.1 Lachnospiraceae bacterium
GTCCAGAAAATCCAGCGATATTGCCGCAATTGATCAGGTTTTAAATGCAGCCTATGCAATTGCTACTGATGAAGAATATTATGTGGCCATAGGCACAGAATTTCATCTAAATGCAGCAACAGGAGTTGTTTATTTCAGCATTCCTGTCTGGACGGCAACTGCTAACGGCATTGTGAGAAATGATAAGGATTGGGAAAGAACTGAAAATGAGTGGCTTGAGGTTTCCAACAAAGGGGATCCTTATGAGATGAAATCAAAAGATTGGAGTACCATGTCCGGCCAGATTATTGGAGTCGTTCGTTCAGGCGGTTCTCTTGTATGGGAGGTTACTGATACGGATGGAGTATTTAGCAATATGGTAGAGTACTCTGATGATTTTGCATCCAATTTCAGTGTTGCTACCACAGAAGAAGAGTAAAAAGAAAGACAGCCGGGAAGTAATTTATGGAAGTAGTTTGGTCAGTAGCAATATATCTGGTGATTTTTTTGTATGGTTTGCTCATAGGAAGTTTCCTGAATGTAGTGATATTCAGGGTACCCAAAAAAGAAAGTCTCACCAAGGTTCGTTCCCACTGTATGAGCTGTGGCTACCAGCTTAAATGGTACGACCTGTTTCCGCTTTTCAGCTGGTTATTCCTGGGTGGAAAATGCAGAAAATGCAAGGCACCCATATCAGCTCAGTATCCCATTGTTGAAGCAGCCAATGCTGTTCTTTACATAATTATTTTCATTGTAAGCTATGGGCTTAATGCCTATGATGTGTTTGAATGCTTCAGATTTGAAACATTATTGTACTGTTTTCTTGCTTCAGCACTTCTTGCTCTTAGTGTAATTGATTTCAGAACCTACGAAATTCCGGTGGGTTTTAATATATTTATTGCTGCACTTGGCATAATTAATCTGATTTACAGACTTGTTGCCTTTGGTGTTAGTGGTTCCGACTGGATAAGTTTCGTTATCGGTTTTTTTGCAGTAAGTGTTGTAATGTTAATAATATTCATTGCATCCGGTGGAAGAGCAATTGGCGGTGGTGACGTGAAGTTAATGGCGGCGGCAGGACTTTTGATTGGCTGGAAGCTGATTGTTCTTGCATTCTTGCTTGGATGTATACTTGGATCTGTAATACACATTATCAGAATGAAGGTATCCGGAGCGGAGCATGTGCTGGCCATGGGACCGTATTTGTCGGCAGGAATAATGCTTGCCGTGCTTTTCGGAGAGCCGATACTTAACTGGTATTTCGGGTTTTTTAAATAAGAATATCAAGGCCTTTGGCATTAGATAGATAAATTAAGGAAGAAGGAATTAAGTGTTCCGGACGGGAGGATTATATGGCATTAAAAGTGCTGTCGATTGAAGTCGGTCAGGCAACTACCAAGGTTGTCGAGATGGATTACAAGGTGAAAAACCCAAAAATTTATAATGTGTTTACTGTTGAAACACCGGATGATGTGGTACAGGACGGTGTAATCGCCAGAAACGAAGAGTTTATTGTAGCAATAAAGGGTGAATTGAGAAGAAGAATGATTAAAACTACTAATGTTGTTTTCACTGTTTCTTCCAGCCGTATTGCAAACAGAGAAGCACGTATTCCTCTTTGTAAAGAGAAGAATATTATGCCCATAATCATGGCCAACGCTTCCGATTATTTCCCTGTTGATATGAACCAGTATCATTTAGTATACAACATTCTTGGTACTGTTGAAAATGAAGGAGAAAAACAGTACAGACTGTCACTTCTTGCAGTTCCGAATGATGTAACCACATCCTACATAGACCTTGCAAGAACTCTGGAAATGGAAATCAAAGCAATTGATTATGTTGGTAATTCTGTTTATCAGGTTGTAAAGGAAGATTTATCTGATGGAACAAAAGCCGTTCTGAAGATTGAAGAACATTCTTCTCTTGTTACAATTATAAATAACGGAGAGATTGTACTTCAGCGTCAGGTTGCACATGGTCTTAATCAGGCGGTTGAAAACCTTCTGGAAACTGACATGTATCAGGATGAAGAGCTTACCTATGCCGGAGCCTCAAGAAAATTCCTTGAAAACAAGATTATCAGACCACACCTTAATCTTGATGCCGGTGTATCTTCCGATGATGCCGATGAAGAAAACCTTATGGTAAAGGTAATGATTACCGAAAACCTGAGATATATGGTTGGTAACGTTGGACGTATTCTTGAGTACTTTACTTCCAGAAATGAAGGAATGCAGTTAAGCGATGTTTATCTTGTTGGTCTTGGCGCTGATTACCAGGGGCTTGCAGAGCTTCTTACCAACGAATTGGGATATGATGTAAAGCCTTATACCGGTCTTGATTCCATGACAGTAATTAACGCTGATCCCAATGCTGCTACCACCAGCATGAGACAGATTGCAGCCTGTATCGGTGCTGCAGAGCATCCGTTACAGCTTCTTTCACCTGATTTATTAAAAGGTGAAAAAGAAATTAACATGGTGATTCCTTTTGCAGCTCTTGTAATTTGTGTGGGCGTTGCCGTAGCACTCCTTATTATCGGAAGCATTATGAAGGCTGCAGCGGTCAATGAAACCGAGAAACTGGATAAAAAGCTCCATGATTATGACTATGTTGCCCAGGTGCTTGATAAATATGAGAAATCTAAGATTACATATAATGATGTAATGGCACTTGACGATGGCACGGCTAACTGGAACAATGAACTGACAGCATTCATGAACGAACTTGAAAAGAAAATGCCGTCTACATTCCTTGCAAATGCATTCAGTGTTTCTTCAACCGGTGTAACCATGGGTGTTACTGTGCAAAGCAAGGATGAGGCTGCTAAAGTAATTGAACAGCTCAGAACCTTTAAATCCGTTTCTGTAATCGGTGTCAGTGGTTTTACTGAAACTGTTGAAGGTGAATATGAAGAAGTTATAGATGATGAAGGCAATGCAACCCAGGTTCTGATTGAGGGCTCAGAGTATACACTGGTTAACTTCACTGTGACCCTGACATATGCACCGTACGGAGTTGTAGAAAATTCCGGTGAAGAACAGGCAGCAGAATAAAGAAAGGCAGGTATAAGATTATGAAAATAGCAAAAAGAGATTTGGCAATACTTATGGTTGTCTTTGGATTGCTGGCAGTGTTCTGTTCGTATAAGTTTTATTTTTCCGGAGCCCTTAAAGCGGTTAGTGAAGAAAAAACCAAGCAGGAAGATTTACAGACTAAGATTGATGCTGTTGCGGCAGTGGCAGGAACCGAAACCCAGATGAATAACGAAGTAAAAAAATGGGGAGACGAAATCAGTGATGTAATGGAGAAATATGATCCGATGTACATCATTGAAGACGGTATTCTGTGGATGAAACAGATTGAAAATGACCTCACCGATGAAAAGGCCGGTGTTTCAACAATAATTAAGCAGTATAATATCGGAGAACCTGCAATTTCCAATACTGTAGTGGGTCAGGGCGATTTTGAAGGAAAGAGCTACTTTAAGGGTGCTACTTCGTATTCCTTCAGTTATTCGGTAACAGATTATGATGAGTTGAAAAGCTTTATTGATTACATTGTATCTGGTAAAGACGGGGTTAAAACTCTTGACAGCATGAGTTTTACTGTTGATACTGCAACAGGTGCTACAACCGGTACTGTTAACATGACAGTATTTATTATGAGTGACGGTTCAAAAGAATATACATTCCCTACAATCAACGTAGACGGAACAGGTATCACAAATATTTTTGGAGAACCGACCGGAGAGGAAGAAGACGAAAAATAAATAGTAATACATTAATCCGACCTGCGGCAATTCTGCCGTGGGCCGGTTAAATGGTTTAAAGCCGGAGTTTTTGTTTTGAGGTCTGACTGTTTGTAAATTGGAAGAATGAGATTTCAAAACGTAAACTGTGGTTTTAAAATAGTGATTTATACAGACAGATAGTTACCGGTTGTACAGGTGGAGGTAACATGAAAAAGACAGACAACAGAGTGAAAAGACTTTTTAATTCATGTAAAAGCTCTTCGAATAAGGGGTTTACTTTGGTTGAGCTTTTGGTAGCAATTGTTGTCCTTAGTCTTGTAGTGGTACCTACGATGTCTGTTTTTGTTGCTGCTACCAAAAGCAATTCCAAAGCCAGAACAGAATTGCAGGCGACAATTACGGCAAGCAGTGTAATGGAAAGTGCAAAAGCGTATTCATTATATGTTTTTGACAAACAGTGTAATACTGTGTATACGGATTCTAATGCTTCTGATTTTACACTTTTGGCAGGAACAACCACAGAAAGCTTTGTAAGTTCCTCCTATGGGGGAAGTGCCGGAGTTGTTACATTTGAAGGCACTAAAGTTAAATCGGTATCAAAAAGAGATTCATCGGTATTATTTACTGAGAGAGATTCAAGTTATGCATTTGCCTTAAACGGGATAAAACAAAGCAACAGTGTATATGATGCTCTGATTATATATGAAGAGGAACCCTACCGTGATGTTGAAGTTATGGGAGAAGGCATAGAAGGTCATGGCATTGAGTATTCGGAAGGGGATGTGGCAACAGATTACACTGAATATAATAAAGCTTATAACATAACTGTATATGTTTATAAACATGATGCTGTTTCTCCGGAATATATCGGAAAAGATTTGGCGGTTGACAGCGGAGCATTGGTGGAACTCAGCGGAAGCAAAATTGATACCGCAATTCGTCCATAACTAAAGAAAATGCACAATCATACTCTTGGTGAAGCGAGGTGTAAGTCGTATGACGAGCCTTATTAACAAAAGAAAAATTAACAATCAGGGTATTGCATTGGTTTCAGTGATGATCATTGCAACCGTATGTATGCTGGTTGCTACTATTGTAATAGAAATGACTTATAATGCCCTTTTGTCCAGAAGAGTGTATAACAGTGCCAATGACAATATGTACAGTGCTGAAACTGCTGTGGATGAAATGGAATCGGTGTTGCAAAGCGTTGCCGTATATTCCGTAAAAAGAAATAATTTAAATCCTTCTGAAAGCTTTATAGATATTGCGGAGGATACTTTGCTTAAATCAGCAGGAGCCAGTTCTCTTCTTGAATATGATAAGATTGCTGATTATTTCTACTCACAGCTTTCTGATTACTATAAGAAATGCTTCGGAAGTAAGAAAGAGGGTTCCGATGAATATACCAGAGACTCTGAGAAGTTCAGCATTACTGCCATTAAGAATTCCCAAAACGGGACGGATTCAAGTTCGGCAACACTTGCCATTACGGTAAACTTCCTGTTTGAGGATGAAAAGGGTTTTGCCAGCAGGATATCTGCGGACCTGGTTTTAAATGACGTCACAAAAAGAAGATCGGCTTCCGATTATTCAATGGGCAGTTATTCCATGTTTACCGGCGGTGGTGCAGAATTCCGTGGTAATGACAGAAGCGACCGTCGTCTTCCGGTTTTTGTTCAGGAAGGTAATGTTTACATGGGAACCATGTCGGATGAGGCACCTACAGCTCTGAAAGTGACTGATTCTGTTTTATATATTGAGGGTGCAGCAATTATAAACGGTGATGTTCACCTTAATGGCAAGACTGTACTCAATTTTACTGCCGGTGAGGATGATGGAAACAACAGAACGGAAGTAACCATAAGGGGAACAGTATACATTGATAAAGAAGCGGCACTGGTAATCAGCGATGAAATAGATTTTATGTGTCGTGATATCGTTGTTGTTGACGGAAATAACCAGTACTCACTCTTTGATGTAAATTCCGCACCATATTATGCATATGACGGAACTTCTACATATAAAAAATATTTCCCTTATGATACCACTACCTTTAAGGGAATAACAAACGGTGCAAACAATAAGGTTCATGAAAAATATCATCAGACCTTTGATAACAATAAGGTTGGAGGATGTGTATTAATTTCCTCCGGAGATGATGCATATGTGGCTAAGTGGAACGGTAGTGGCTGGAGATTACTGAAGGGGGGAACGGAAGTTCCTACCAGAGCATTGATTAATCACAGTGTCTCCTGTATGCCGGAAGCAAAAACTACGGTGTGGACATATGATAATAAACAGGTTCAGGTTGATGCGGAACTTGCAAAGTTTGTAAATGTCCAGCTGTTATATTTTCAGCGTTATATGGCCCCAAACACTTCTATGCATGCACATTATGCACAGATGTTAAAGCATGATTCAAATTCCACAATTGTAAGAGTTACACTTCCTATTTCATTCGGAGGTGCACCGCTTGCAAATCTTTCCTCTGTAAATATGGGTGATAATACAACGGAATTGTTAAGAGGCGGATATCTTGATGGGGGACCTCGACAAGACCAGAACGGACTTACATTCAGGTCCATGGGTCTCAGTGATATTATTCTTGGAGACAATGTTTTAAAAGGGGTTATGTTCAAGATTGGTAACATTCAGGACTGCGGCGAAAACATTCCTGATGACCGCTCAAGAATTCTGATAGCATGCACCTGGGGTGCCTATACAATACAGCATAACGGAGGTACCGTTGTGGGAATTCTGATTTCTGCTGACAAGTGCCGCTATGATGTAAACGGAAAAGAGGTTACTGTTGCATACTCCATTTTAAATGCCAAGGAGGATGCGGTAAACAGTACAAAGATACAGATTGATAAGCTTTTTGAGGAGTTACAATTTGTTTCTTTCACCCGTGATCCAAGAAACCATACTCAATATTATGCACCGGGAGCACCGGGACATAATGAAAACTATTTGGAATATTATCAGTTAACCATGCTTGACAGTATGTTCACCGGAGGAGTAAAATCATTTATAAATGATTCTACGGGAAGCAGTGGCGGCTCTGTAACTTTGGATGTAAACAGTATGTATGATTTTATCGGTGTTGATAACTGGACCCAGGACTGATTTTGACAGAAAAATTCTGTTAAGAACGGAGGTATGATGAGAAAGTTATTTTTGAAAAGAGAGAGGAATTCTGTTCCTGAAAGAAAATCCAGACAAAAAAAATCTGACGGTGGCTTTACTCTTGTAGAGCTTCTCGTTGCTATCGTAGTCCTGGCACTGGTTGTGGTTCCGACCATGACAGTTTTTGTAACGGCAACCAAAAGCAATTCAAAAGCAAGGACAGAGCTTCAGGCAACAATTACGGCAAACAGTGTTCTGGAAAGTGCAAAAGCTTTTTCCATTTATGTGTTTGATGTGCAGTGTAATACCACTTATACCAGTTCCAATGAATCTCAGTTTACTTTAATTGCAGGAACTGCAAGTGACAGCTTTGTAAGTTCAAGCTATGGCGGTACTGTGGGAACAGTGGAATGGGATGGAGATGAAGTGAAAGCCATTTTTAAGAGAGATGCAGCCAATCCATTCCAGGAAAGGGCGGATAAATATGCATATGCAATTAACGGCATTAAGCAGAGTAATAGTACATATGATGCCATTATTGTATTTGAAGCCCAACCATATCAGGATGTGGATATTAATGGAACTACATATACAGAGGCAGATGTAAATTCCGAATATGGTACATACAATAAAGAATATAAGATTTCGGTTTATGTTTATAAGCATAATGGGACTTCTCCGGAATATATCGGAAAAGACTTTTCAGGTGATGATCATGGTGCTCTTGTTGTTATTAACGGAAGCAAGATTGATTCAGCCATTCGACCATAAAAGTTTGACAGAAAGTTTTATTACCATATAAACCTTGAGGAAAGAGGTAAAACCAATGGAGAGAAGCAAAAATAAAATGAAAAAAATAAATGATAAAGGTATTGCTCTGGTTTCGGTTATGATTGTTGCTACCGTTTGTCTTTTGGTTGCAACTATTGTACTTGAGATTACATATACCTCACTTTTATCAAGAAAGGTATATAAAACCTCCAACGATAATATGTATACTGCGGAATCAGCAGTAGACGATATGGAATCGGTGCTGCAGAGTATTGCAGTATATGCCGTAAAACGAAACAATGCCAATCCGACAGAAAGCTTTATCAATATTGCTGAGGATGTCCTTTTGGAGGCTTCCGGTGCCTCGGACTTAAGTGAGCATGAAAAAATTGCTGATTATATTTATTCTCAGCTTGACAGTCAATACAAGGAGATTTTCCGTGATAAAGACGATGCAGGGAATGTTGTAAGAGATCCGGAAAAGTTTTCGGTTACGGCCGTAAAACGTTCCCAGACAGAGGCTAACGGCTCATCCGGCTCGCTTGCCATTACGGTTTCCTTTGAATATGAAAATGATAAGGGATTTTTAACAAGAATTTCAACAGATCTTGTTTTAAATGATGTTACCAAGAGAAAGACGGCTTCAGACTATTCTATCGGAAGTTACTCTATGTTCACCGGAGGCGGCATTACCGTAACCGGTAATGATATTGTAAGCAATGATAAAAAGCAGAACGTTTTTAAACAGGAAGGAAATACCTATATCGGTACAATGGCAGATGAGGCACCTACAGCATTTATTATTGATAACTCGGTAGTAGACCTTGCAGGCGCAGCCATTGTTAATGGTGATATCTACATTAAAAACCAGGGAGTTCTCTGCTTTACTTCCGGCAAGGATGATAACGGAGCAAGAACAGAGGTTACGGTTAAAGGAAAGATATACATTGACAGCACCTCTGCACTGGTGATTAATGAAGATATTGACTTTATGTGTCAGGATATTATTCTTGTGGATGGTTCCAGTGAACGCTCGGCATTTGATACTTCTGAAAATTCTTATATCAACTATAACGGCACAAGTACATTTAATGCAATGTTCCCATATAATGCAGAAACTGCTGCTGACATACAGGACGGCGTTAACATTAAAGCTAATGTATATGATGAATTTGCCAATAAGAGTATAGGCGGATGTATACTTGTTGCAAAGAACAAAAAGGCATATGTTGCCCAGTTTACCAATACAGGATGGAAACTTTTAGGTGATGGTGCTCCTGCTACCAATAGTGCGTTAATCAATGCAAATCCGCTGTGCATCGCTGAAGCCAAGACCACCATCCGTACCTATGATAACAAGGAAGTTGTGGTTGATCCGGAGCTTGCAAAGTTTGTAAATTGTCAGCTCCTCTACATGCAGGGAAAAACACTTCCAAACTCTGCAATGATTTTTAATTCGGCCAGATATATTATGCAGGGTGATTCCACAAGAACCATCGTAAAAAATGATGTTGATTTTGGTCTTGGAGGTTCATCGGCAGAGAGCTTTTCTTCCGTAAACGGCATGACTACTACGGAAGTATCTTCCAAGCTTTCCTCGGGCGGTGATGGGTTTACTTTAACTAATCCGATTTCCCTTAACGGAAATTCCTACACCAGTGTAAAGTTTAAGGTTGGTGTATCCTCTGATGCGGCACAAAATGTTACCATCAGTGATCCTTCCATAGTATTTGCCTGTCTGTGGGATGCCTATACGGTACAGTGTAACGGTGGTTACTATGTAGGAATCTTTATTTCTGCAGATAAGTGTGAATATAAGCCAATGGGACATAAATACTCCATAGGTTACTCTATACTTGGAGCCATGAATGATACCAGTAATTCGGAATCTTCTAAGCTGGTACAGCTTATGGATGACTTGCAGTATGTAACATTTGTCCGTGACAGCGGATTGACTAAGAATAATGGGTACTTTAATGTTAATGGTGTGGATTTGTATGACTATGGGTACAGATTGTGTATGATAGATAACCTGTTTAAGGGCGGAATGACAGCGTTCAGTGCCAGTTCAGGCAGTGGAACCGGTGGGTCCGTAACCATGGATTCCAACAGCATGTATGACTTTATCGGGGTTGAAAACTGGACCCAGAGATAAAATCACCTTGGGAGAATATGTAATTTATACTGAACGTATAGAAATGACAGAGATTATATGGAGGTTGTTGTGAAAAAAAATAATCAAGGTATTACATTAATTGAATTAATTGTCGTAATTGCGATTATGGCAGTGCTGACGGCTTCCTTTGCCGTAAGTCTGACTCTTATTTCAAGACAGAAGGTATCAAACGCAGCAAACTCAACAAAATCTCTATTGCAGCTTGCTCAGACCTACTCAAAGAGTAAGGATCGTTGTCTTGTCAGGTTTACCGGGTTTAGTGACGGAAGCTCTGAAGTATCTATTTACACCTATGATACTGAAGACAACCTGAAAATGGGTAATGGACCGACAGATATCAATAAAAATATTAATGTAGTAATAAAATACGAGGATAACAGCGGAGCTACCTATGAGGTCACTGTTGCATCCGGTGTTTCAGCAGATATAAAGTTTAACAGAAGTACCGGTGGCTTTGATCAGGTGCAGGTTCCGGGAGAGGCTGACGGTACACTTGCAACTCCTGTACAGATCAGGTTTACAAATGGGGAAAAGGTTTCTGTTCTTGACCTGGCAACTAATACCGGTGTGGTAACATTCGAATCCCAGACTAACTAGATGAGGTGACAGCTATGGATATGAGGAGAAATAATAAAGGTTTTTCGTTGGTTGAGATGATGGTTGCTGTAGCAATTCTCTCAATCGTTATGATTGCTGTGGGCTGGATTTTATCTGCCATGTCAAAGTCCTTCGGTAATTCCCAGCGTGAGGTTCAGCTGCAGGACAGTGTACAGACTACCTACAGTATTGTAAGTAATCTTGTGAAAGAAGCTCAGTCTGTAAATCGTGGTATTGAAAATAAGTATGGAGCTCTTGTAATTGACGGAAACAGAGTTTACATTTTTGATGAGGAAGTTAATCAGTCCCAGAGTGACAGAGATTTGAAAATACCTACATCCTCTGCTACTTATCACATTATAGATTTTGATCAGAGTAAGCATAAACTCTATTTATATGATGCTTCATATAATCCGTTGGACATTTTGGATGCAACAACCGCTGACGGAAAGACGACCTATACTTATAATCCTTCAAAATTTGATGAAAAGATTAAATCAGTATCTTCTTCAACTATCAGAAAGCCAAAATATCTGTTGTCTAATAATGTAGACAGCTTTACGGTTGTTGATCGACTTGATTCCGGTTATGTTGTTGTTGAACTGAAGCTTTCATATGGATCCAGAGAAGCTTCCATTACACAGAACGTATATCTCAGGAATTCCAATATGTCAGTTGAAGATACTTCAAGTCCGACCATTACAGCTTCTGTATCCATAACCGCAACGCCTACTCCGACTCCGAGTATTGGTGCGGGCTCCGGAATAACATTAACTAATGGCGGAAATATTGATGTTCCTGATACAACACAGATTTCCCAGCATTCGGATATTACGGTTTGCTATGAATCGGGTTATGATTATAGTGGAACAGAAACGACATCAAGAACAGTGTTGATGTGTCCGAATAATCATACAGAAGGAATGATTTTTAAAGGTACCGTAGACTGGGGAAGCATAAAAAATGTATATCATTGTTTACATAATGGATGTCAGTATTATTATAGTGATTGTGTTATGGATCCCGGAACTGAAAGTAATTATATTACAATAACTGAAGAAGGACCAGTTAAGACAGGTAAACTTGAAATCAAAAATACTTCCCTTTCTAATGATTACACAGGTGTAGTTGTAACGGTTTATTTCCAGGACAGTGATGCAATGTTTGCTCAGGTTCCGGATTCCGGCGGTCAGATGCTTACCGCAAATACGGAATTGTCAACAGGGAAGCAGGCTTGTACATACTATACAACTGCAACGGATACTAACGGACGTTGCAAATATATAAAAATTACAATACCGAAGCTTGAAAAGGCAGAGGCCTTTACAGAGAACGGTGTTGATAAGATCAGATATGATTCTTACGTATTTAATTATTCATGGTATGATGCCAGCGGTAACAAACCGGTAGTTTGTGCATACACAATCGATTGTAATTAATGTAAAAACAATTCTTACTTGACAGAAAAGAGAATATATTTTACTATAATCACAGATTGTAGTTGCAGAATTAAGGTTCTGCGTGGAGGGTAAATAACATGAAAAATAAAACACGAGATATCATCATCATTATGGCAATCGCAACTGTTATCATTTCTGGAATTTTGGTTGTGGTTAATGTAATGAATTCAAAGATTAACAATGACACTCAGGATGTAACAAGCCAGCGTGAGTGGTCAGAGGTTTCTGATAACATTCGATATATGATTCAGAGTTCTGATCTGCAGGTTAAATACATCAGTAGTGAACAGAGAATTGTATTGTACTTAATCGGTAGCGAGAAATACTACGGTTTAATGTATAATCCGACACAAAAGTCTCTTTATTTGTATCAGGGAACTTATACAGCCACTGCTACTACAGATGCACAAAAGATAAATGAAGCATGTGACAATATTGACAGTGGTAGCGGAAGTTATACCAGATACGCAGAAAATATTTCTACTTTTGTTGTAAATGGTGCCGGCTCGGATGGTCTGTTTGCAGATGGTATTGTAGATTGTACGATGGCTGTTGAAGTGGATGGAGAACTTACAAGAAATGGTTTCAAAGTTGAAATTCCGCAGGCAACTGCTGAAAATTAATAAATGATTTTGTCTTCCTTTTTTACAACCCGGAATTGCTTCCGGGTTGTTTTTTTATTTAGTTTAATTCAAATATTATTTGATGTTGAGATATTCAAGATAGAATAAACAATTGTTGCAATTTTATTGTTTTTGTTGACAACTCAATAAAAATGTTGACATATCAACAAAAGTGTGATAGTCTACTGACAGATTGTGGTAAATTAGAAGCCGCTCCTGATGGGAGGATATTTAATGAGGGCTAAAGTAATCGGTACAGGTCATTTCGTACCGGAATTAAAAATACAGAATACGGATTTTGAAAAATTTCTTGATACAAGTGATGAATGGATTAAAGAACGTACCTGCATGGAAGAGCGCAGAATTGCGGTTTCAGAAACAGCTTTGTCTATGGGCGCAGAAGCTGCGGAGCGGGCCATTGACATGGCAGGTATTGATGTGGCAGCAATAGATATCATTATTTGTACAACAGCAACCGGTGACAATGTATATCCAAACATGTCGTGTCTCATACAGGCGGAACTTGGAAATCACACAGCAATGTGTTTTGATTTGAACGCAGCCTGCTCCGGTTTTTTGTTTGGAGCATCGGCAGCACAGGCGTATATTTCTTCCGGAATGGCAAAAACTGTTCTGGTTGTGTCAACTGAGATTGTGAGCAAAACAGTAGACTATACCGACAGAGGCTCCTGCATATTATTTGGAGACGGTGCGGCAGCAGTTCTTTTTACTGCTTCTGCCGAGGAAGGAATCGTTGATGGTATTTTCCGCTCTGACGGAAACAGGGGCGGTTGTATAACTATGAAAGCGGCACCTGTGGAAAACCACTGGACTTGTTCTGATGGAAATAATTGTTGCCATGAAAATGAAAAAAATCCTGGTTTTTATAATAATCAAAAATCTGAAGAGAATCCTAAATCTGAGCCTTACAAAGAGTATATGTACATGGACGGAAAGGCAGTATATTCCTTTGCCACCCGTACTGTACCTGAAATAGTGGGTGAACTTCTTGATAAGAATGGGGAAACAGCCGAAAATATTGACTGGTTTGTATTTCATCAGGCAAACGGACGAATGCTTGAGGTAATTGCCAGAAAAATCGGTGTTTCAGTAAGTAAGGTTCCCATGAATTTACAAAAATACGGAAATACTTCTTCTGCATCAATACCATTGTTATTAGACGAGATGGTAAGGGACGGAAGAATACAGCCGGGGCAGAAAATCATCCTGTCCGGCTTTGGTGCAGGTCTTACATGGGGAGCACTTCTTCTTGAGTGGTAACCTTTTAAGATATATATTTAATTACATTGTTCATTTACATGGTTTACATGGTTTAAACCGGAATGAAATATGAAAAAAATTTAGTGATGTGAGAGCACATCAGAACGGAGGAAAATATGTTTGAAGAAATCAAAAATTTAATGGTTGAGAATCTTGGTCTTGAGGCTGATGAAATCAAGGAAGAAACAGAATTTAAAAAGGATTTAAATATTGACTCTCTTGATCTTTTTGAGCTTGTATCTCAGGTTGAAGAAATTTATGGTATCGAAATTGCAGCAGAAGATCTTGAAAGCATTGTATCTGTAAAAGATCTTGTAAGCTACATTGAGAAGAAAAAATAAGAGTTGCACTTTTCTATGAGCAGTGTTTGGCTCGAAAATCTACAAATTCTTACCGCCTTACTGATGTATAGATGAGCATAGGGCGGATATGGAGGATTAATAAACAATGAAAACCAGAATTACGAAAATGCTAGGCATTGAATATCCGATTATTCAGGGAGGCATGGCATGGGTTGCAGAAGGCAAGCTTGCAGCTGCTGTCTCCAATGCCGGAGGACTTGGTATTATCGGAGCAGGTGCTGCACCGGGAGATGCGGTTCGCAGTATGGTGCGTGAAGCCAAATCTCTTACAGATAAACCTTTTGGTGTAAATGTAATGCTTTTAAGCCCTTTTGCAGATGAAGTGGCAAAGGTGGTTATTGAAGAAGGCGTTAAAGTAGTTACTACAGGTGCAGGAAATCCAAGCAGGTACATAGGTGACTGGAAAGCAGCCGGAATCAAGGTGATTCCGGTAGTCGCTTCTGCAACAAATGCCCGTTTAATGGAAAGAGTGGGTTGTGATGCAGTAATTGCTGAAGGCTGTGAATCCGGCGGACATATAGGTGAACTTTCAACTATGCCGCTTGTTCCGCAGGTTGTGGATGCAGTAAGCATTCCTGTTATAGCAGCAGGCGGAATCGGTGACGGAAGAGGCGTTGCTGCTGCATTTATGCTTGGTGCTGAAGCTGTACAGATGGGAACCAGATTTTTGCTTGCTGATGAATGCCAGGTACATGACAATTATAAAACAAAGGTCGAAAAGGCAAAGGATGTAGATGCTAAGGTAACAGGAAGAAGCACAGGACATCCGGTTCGTTCCCTTAGAAACAAAATGACTAATAAATATTTGAAAATGGAAGCGGAAGGTGCTACATTTGATGAACTGGAAGGACTGACTGTAGGTGCACTCCGCAAAGCCGTTGTTGAAGGAGATGTAGATAACGGAACTGTTATGGCAGGTCAGATTGCAGGCCTGGTAAACAAAAGACAGAGCTGTAAAGAAATTGTGGAAGAGCTTATGGCTGAAACAGAAGCTTTATTCAACAAGTTTGCAGATAAACAGAAATAAAGGATAATTAATTATGCGAGCAGTTATTTTTCCGGGGCAGGGTGCCCAGAAACTTGGAATGGCAAAGGATTTTTATCATCAGTTTAAGGCGGCGAAGGATGTGTTTGACTGTGCATCCCAGGCATCCGGATTGAATCTTGCCAGACTGGTATTTGAGGAAGAGGATAAAATCAATCTTACTGAATATACACAAGTTGCATTAGTCACTGCACAGCTTGCAATGGCAGCGGCAATGAAACAGGAGGGAATCCTTACAGACGGCTTCTGTGATGTGACTTGTGGTTTGAGTCTTGGCGAATATTCGGCCCTGGTTCTTGCAGGCGCTATGTCTGTAAAAGATGCTGCCGCTTTGGTAAGAAAAAGAGGCATCTATATGCAGGAGGCAGTTCCTGCCGGCAAGGGTGCCATGGCAGCGGTTTTAGGTATGCCCGTGGATAGAATAGAAGCAGTTCTGGGAAGCATGGAAAATGTTTGGATTGCTAATTATAACAGCGATGCCCAGACTGTTATTACCGGTTTAAAAGGTGCCGTGGAGCAGGCAGCCACAGCCCTCAAAGAGGCGGGTGCAAAAAGAGTTGTACCATTAGTAGTAAGCGGACCTTTCCACTCTCCGTTAATGGATACCGCTTCAGAAAAGCTGGCACTTAACCTTAAGGACATTCAGGTAGACAGACCTGCAATTCCTTATGTGGCCAATGTAACAGGAAACTACGTTTATGAAGCGGACGAGATCAAGAAGCTTTTGGTAAAGCAGGTATACAGTCCTGTGAAGTTTCTTCAGAGTGTACGTAAAATGACCGAAAAGGGTGTGACCTGTTTTGTGGAAATCGGACCGGGAAACACGCTTACAAAGCTTATTAGCAAAATCGCACCGGAAGCAGAAACAATAAACATTGCTACGGTAGAGGATTTGAAGAAAATCACGGATTGAGCCGTGAACTGATTTGAAAATATCCGGATTTTAGTGGAGGATTTACATGAGTTTAGAGGGAAAAGTAGCCCTGGTAACAGGTGCAGGCAGAGGAATCGGACGTGCAATTGCCAAAACTCTGGCAGCAAAAGGTGCATTTGTAATCGTAAATTACAATGGCTCTCAGACCGCCGCTGAACAGACAGTAACAGAAATTCAGGAGGCAGGAGGCAGTGCAAAAGCATTTAAATGCAATGTATCTGACTTTGCAGAAACAGAAGCCTTCATCAAAGGACTGATTAGTGAATATGGCGGCATTGATATTCTTGTAAACAATGCGGGTATTACCAGAGACGGTCTTGTTATGAGAATGAAGGAATCTGATTTTGATGACGTTATGAACACTAATTTAAAGGGTGCATTTAACTGTATCAGACATGTGTCTTCATCCATGATAAAGAGACGCAGCGGTCGTATTATAAACATTTCTTCCGTAACCGGAGTTTTAGGAAATGCAGGACAGGCCAATTACGCTGCTTCCAAAGCAGGAATTATTGGTTTGACTAAGTCGGTTGCAAGAGAGCTTGCCGGCAGGGGAATTACCTCCAATGCCGTAGCTCCGGGCTTTATCGTTACCGATATGACAGATGTGCTTTCGGAACAGGTAAAGGAAAATTTAGTAAAACAGATACCTCTTGGACGTTTTGGCTCCACGGAGGATATTGCAAATACTGTTGCTTTTCTTGCATCGGATGAAGCGGCATATATTACCGGACAGGTAATATGCGTAGACGGCGGCATGGCAATGTAGATAGTTACGCTGTTTTGTACGTTAAAAAAAGCGGAGCGTTTGCGACGTTTGACATTTGAAAAATCCGGCGGAAATATAAAATAAATAGATGTTGTAATCGTGAAAGTGGCAGCAATACATAATCGGAGAACAGTTAAAACCTAGAGTTTGGAAAGGAATGTAACATGAGTAAAAGACGTGTAGTTGTTACAGGAATGGGAGCCATTACTCCTATCGGAAATTCTGTGGAGGAATTCTGGGAAGGTATCAAGGTCGGTAAAAACGGTATCGGAATGATTGATTACTTTGATACTACTGAATTTAAAGTTAAAATAGCAGCTGAGGTGAAGGACTTCGAACCGAAGAATTATATGGATCCTCGTCAGGCAAGACGTATGGGACAGTTTTCCCGTTTTGCAGTGGCAGCAGCCGGAGAAGCAATTAAGGACTCAGGTCTGGACATGGAGAAGGAAGATCCATTCCGTGTAGGCTGTATTGTAAGTTCCGGTGTTGGTGATTTAAGCACCTTCGAAAAAGAACATACAAATCTTATGGAAAGAGGTCCGAAGAGAGTAGGAATCTTATTTGTTCCAACCATTATCTCCAATATGGCATCCGGAAATGTTGCTATTGCTTACGGACTCAAAGGAAAGAATATCAGTGTAACAACAGCATGTGCCACCGGAACGCATTCTATTGGTGAGGCACTCAGAACTATTCAGTATGGTGATGCTGATGTAATGCTTGCAGGAGGAGCTGAAAGCTGTATCTGTCCAATTGGGGTGGCAGGCTTTACTTCCCTGACTGCCCTTAGCGAATCAACTGATGTTACCCGTGCTTCCATTCCGTTTGACAAGGAAAGAAACGGTTTTGTAATGGGAGAAGGTGCAGGTGTTCTTATATTAGAGGAATTGGAGCATGCACTTGCAAGGGGAGCAAATATTTATGCTGAGATTATAGGCTATGGAGCAACCTGTGACGCATATCATATTACATCTCCGGCAGAGGACGGAAGCGGTGCTTCAATGGCTATGGAAATGGCGGTGAAAGACGGAGGCATAGAGCTTTCACAGGTGGATTATATCAATGCTCACGGAACAAGTACTCATCACAATGACTTGTTTGAAACCAGAGCAATCAGAAAAGTGTTCGGAGACCATGCGGATGAGTTACTTGTAAACTCAACAAAATCCATGGTGGGACATATGCTCGGAGCAGCAGGAGCAGTTGAGGAAATTGCCGTAATTAAAGAAATCCAGGAAGGCTGGGTTCATCCGACAATAGGGTTTAAGGTTACTGATGAAGAATGTGACTTAAACTATGTTCCGGGCAAGGGTGTAGAACGGGATGTTAAATATGCACTCAGCAATTCCTTCGGTTTTGGCGGTCATAATGCATGCATCCTTACCAAAAAATGGGAAGCGTAGCCCCGAAAGTTAAAGACGGCAGAATGGAGATTATTATGATAGAGAAAGACAGTCTTAAAGAGCTGGCTGAAATAATGAAAGAATATGAACTTACCGAAATTGCCTATGAGGGAAAGGATGAAAAGCTGACACTGAAACGTGAACACAAAAAGCCACATCCACCGGTGCCTTTCGGAGCAGGCTTTCCACAGCCGGGCACACCGGTATTTGCACCAAACAACATGGCACCTTCAGCGGTGGGATTAGATGCGGCAGGTAGTGCGGCAATGGAAAGCGTAAATGTGGCAGAAACGTCCGGTGAAGCTGCTTTGGCAGAAGGAAAAACTGTAAAAGCTCCTTTGGTTGGAACCTTCTATGTTGCACCGGGAGTAGACAAAGAACCCTATGTGAAAGTAGGCGATACTGTTAAAAAAGGACAGATTATCGGAATCATTGAAGCCATGAAGCTGATGAACGAAATCGAAAGCGACGTTTCCGGAGTGGTAACAGAGATACTGGCTGAAAATGGTAAAATGGTAGAATTCGGACAGGAACTTATAAGGGTAAAATAATCCACAAATATGACCGGCAATCCGGAATGGAGTAAGAACATGTTTAGAAAAATATTAATAGCCAACAGGGGTGAAATAGCCGTCAGAGTCATTCGTGCCTGCAGAGAACTGGGTATACAGACAGTTGCCATTTATTCGGAAGCGGATAAAAATGCACTTCATACTATGCTTGCAGATGAGGCAGTATGTATCGGACCTGCATCTCCTGCGGAAAGCTATCTGAATATGGAAAATATTATATCTGCAACAATTGCTTCGGGAGCTGAAGCAATTCATCCGGGATTCGGGTTTCTTTCCGAAAATGCCAGATTTGCAGAATTATGTGAAAAATGTAATATAAAATTTATCGGACCTTCTTCAAAAGTTATTTCTGCCATGGGAGATAAGGCAAGTGCCAGAAAAACCATGAAGGATGCAGGAGTTCCGGTTACACCGGGAAGTGATGAGGCAGTTATTTTGCCGTTAGAAGGTAAAAAAATTGCGGATGAAATCGGATATCCGGTAATTATAAAGGCGTCTGCCGGCGGTGGCGGAAAGGGCATGAGAGTTGTAGAAAAAGCCAAGGATTTTGAAGAACAGTTTTCCATTGCCCGTGCAGAGGCAGTTAATGCCTTTGGTGACGGCAGTATGTATATTGAAAAGTACATAACCTGTGCCAGACATATAGAGGTGCAGATTCTCGCAGACCGCTTTGGTAATGTGGTTTCCCTTGGAGAGCGTGACTGCTCCATTCAGAGAAAACATCAGAAGCTGATTGAAGAAGCTCCTGCGGCTGCAATTTCGGATAAACTGAGAAAAAGAATGAATAAGGCAGCTGTACTTGCTGCTCAGGCCTGCGGTTATGAAAATGCAGGAACCATTGAATTTCTTGTGCCTGATGATAAAACCTTCTATTTCATGGAAATGAACACAAGACTTCAGGTAGAACATTCCATTACCGAAGAAGTAACCGGAATTGATATTGTAAAAGAGCAAATTAAGATTGCATCCGGTGAGGCACTGTCGTTTTCGCAGGAGGATATCCACATATCCGGTCATGCTATAGAGTGTAGAATAAACGCAGAGGATGCTGAGAAGAATTTCAGACCTTGTCCGGGAAAGATTACAGAAAGCTTTCTTCCGGCAGGAAAGGGTGTACGCATAGAGCATTGTATATATCCGGGCTTTGAAGTGTTACCATTCTATGATTCAATGCTGTTAAAACTTATTGTTCATGACAACAGCAGAACTGAAGCGATTCATAAAATGCAGAGTGCTCTTGGGGAACTGATTATTGAAGGAATTACCACAACACAGGATTTTCTGTATGACATAGTACACGAAGAGAATTATGTAAAGGGAAATTTTGACACAGGGTATCTTAATTGACAGATGAATAAATTGGAGAAGCACTATGAAGGATTTGTTTAAAAAGCGTCCCGTAACACGTATTGTTGAGGAGTCCATTACTTCTCATCTGGAGAATACTGCGGCACCGGAGGTTCCGGAAGGAATGTGGAAAAAATGTAATCACTGCCGCAAGCCCTTGTTTACAGAGGATGTTATTGACAATAATTTTATTTGTCCGAAATGCGGAGGCTATTTCAGACTTCATGCAAGAAGACGTATTGCCCAGGTTACAGATGAGTTTACAGAGTGGGATGAGACAATGGATTTTGTAAATCCAATCGGTAAAAAGGATTATGAGGCAAAGCATAAGGCTGCTCAGGAAAAGTCAGGACTGAATGAGGCCATAGTAACAGGACTTGCAAAGCTTGATGGAATGGAATATGTACTTGGGGTCATGGATAACCGTTTCATGATGGCCAGTATGGGTAGAATTGTAGGTGAAAAAATTGTCCGTGCAGTGGAAGTTGCAACTGAGAAGAAACTTCCGGTAGTACTGTTCTGTTGTTCCGGAGGAGCCAGAATGCAGGAAGGCATGGTAAGTCTCATGCAGATGGCAAAAACCTCTGCGGCATTAAAAAAACACTCTGACGCAGGTCTTTTATATATCTCTGTATTAACAGAGCCAACCACAGGGGGCGTTACAGCAAGCTTTGCCATGCTGGGAGATATAATTTTAGCAGAGCCTGATGCTTTAATCGGATTTGCAGGTCCGCGTGTAATTGAACAGACCATAGGTCAGAAGCTTCCTAAGGGATTTCAGAAAGCAGAGTTTCAGCTTGAACACGGCTATGTAGATGCCATTGTAGAAAGAAACGATTATAAAAAAGTCCTTGGCAAACTGCTTATAATGCACCGGAATTCCCATAAAGGCATAGCATATACAGATATAACTCAAAATATGTATACAACCCATACGGAAAAAAACGACGATATTGTTTACGCAGAGAATGAGACGGAAAAAATTTCCGGTATGGCAGAACAGTTCAGGGAAAGATATGCCGGAGAATCCCGTTTTTCTCCATGGGAGCGTGTTCAAATTTCCAGAAGTAATGAAAGACCTACAGGTTTGGATTATGTAAATCTTGTATTTGATGATTTCTTTGAACTTCATGGTGACAGAGGAGTACGTGATGATGGCGCAATTGTTGGAGGTATTGCTTTTTATCAAGGAATGCCTGTAACAGTAATTGTCCAACAGAAAGGCAAAAATACAGCCGAGAATATAAAAAGAAATTTTGCCATGCCATCACCGGAAGGCTACAGAAAAGCACTTCGTTTAATGAAGGAAGCAGAAAAATTTCACCGTCCTGTAGTATGTTTTGTGGATACACCGGGAGCTTTCTGCGGATTGACTGCAGAAGAACGCGGTCAGGGAGAAGCTATAGCAAGAAATCTTTTCGAAATGAGTACTCTGAAAACGCCAATCATTTCTTTCCTCATTGGGGAAGGAGGAAGCGGCGGTGCACTTGCACTGGCAGTTGCAGATAGAGTTGTAATGCTTGAAAACGCCTGCTACTCCATTTTATCACCGGAAGGTTATGCATCCATACTCTGGAAAGATGCCTCCAAAGCTTCACAGGCAGCAAAAGAAATGAAATTGACATCTTATGAGTTGAAAAAACTTGGAGTTGTTGATACAATTATACCGGAGTCGGAACCGGCCGGCGAAAATAATGTAGCAGAAATTGCCGGAGATATAAGTCTGGTGCTTGCAGCATTCTTAAATGAAAGTACGGAAAAGAATACTGATGAGCTGGTACAGGCACGATATGAGCGGTTCCGCAGCTTTTAAATTATCAGAAAGGGCAGGTATAAAAAGCATATACCGGACAGAAAATGAATAAAGAAGAAATAATGAATATATTACCACACCGTGACAACATGCTTCTGGTTGATGAAGCAGAACTTTGCGGTGAAGAAGCAGTAGGAAAGTATTATATCCGCGGAGATGAATTCTTTTTGCAGGGACACTTCCCGGGAAATCCGGTAGTACCCGGAGTCATACTCTGTGAAATGATGGCACAGGCAACCAGCGTGCTCCTTTGTAACGAAGATGAAGGAAAAACCCCATACTTCACAAGCATGAAAAATGTAAAATTCAGAAAGATGGTAAAACCGGGTGACACGCTGGAAAGCCACTGCAGGATTACCAGAGTGAAGAAACCATTTTACTTTGCAGAAGGAAAAGGATATGTAAATGGCAACTTAATGGTAGAGGCAGAGTTCTCATTTGCAATTATGTAACTTTATAACGAGCAAAAAGCGGAGCGATTGCCGGTTTGACAGGCACGCGAACTGAATAGAAAAGTAAACTAAAAGTGACAGGTGACAGATATGGTTAACATAAACCGTTTTGAGAGATTCAGTAAAATAATTAACCAGATATGCAAGGAACTTAAGAAAATCAAGTATATGCATATGAGTAAATACGGACTTGGCAGCATTCATGCCATGTGCGTTATTTCGCTGGGGGAAACACCGGGACAGACTGCAGGAGAACTTATGAGTGGAGAAGAAATTGACAAAGCTCAGATGTCCAGGGTGATTAAAGATCTATGTGAAAAAAACTATATAAAACCGGTAGAAGGACAGAAACAGAAATACAAAATCAAGTATGAACTTACAGAAACCGGAAACCAGATTGCTACGGAAGTAAGGCAGAAGGCAATGGACATTGTTAAGTTTGTTGATGAAGGAATTCCGGAAGAAAATATAATGGTTATGTATTTCACCCTTGAAAGACTTTGCAATAATATCATAAAAGCTCAGGATAAATTTGAAAGATAATAAACTTGCATGCAGGCTGTAAACTCAGCCTGCATATTTTTTACCTTTTTTGGGAAAATGTTTAGTAGGTGAAAAAGTGTTGGATTGACATGAAAAGGCAAAATTGGAAAATAGAATTGGAGTGAGTATGGATTATCAGCATGTAACAATGAATCTTCCCATATGTGTGGTTGTGCAGGATAAAACCGTAAAAATACAGGACATGGTTCAGATTGCGGGCAGCAATGAGGAACTTGTAAAAAAACTGGGGGAAAAGGTGTTTTATGAGTTTGGGGAACAGGACGAAAGGGTAATTTTCTCTTCCCTGACCGTAATTCGTTTTTTGGAAAAAGAATTCCCGGGCCTGACCGTTTGCAATGATGGCAATACAGAGGTCATAATAAAATATAAGCCGGCTGCAGGAAGAAAAAATAAAATATATGACCTGGTAAAAATCACCATAGTATCACTGGCAATCTTAATCGGCTCCATGTTTACCATTATGACCTTTAACAGTGATGTGGATGTGGCAGCGGTTTTTGAAACAGTTTATGGACTCATGGGTTATGCTAACACCGGAAGCAAGGTTCTTGAAATATCCTATTCCATAGGGATTTTCGCCGGAATATCCCTGTTTTTTAACCATTATTCCCGAAAAAAAATGACTGCGGACCCTACCCCTATCAAAGTGCAGATGCAGAGCTATGAGCAGGGAGTCAATCAGACGGTAATTCAGGAAGCAGTGAGAAGCGGTGAGGTAAAATGATTTTGAAATTCGGATTATTGGTGTTTGCAGGAATCAGTGGCGGTATTCTGGTTTCCGGCGGAATGTTTGCACTTTTAACAAAAGTTGGGATTATAACCAGAATGATTGCCCTGACCAAAACAGCGGACCGTATCAATCATTATGAACGTATGATTGTACTGGGTGGAACACTTGGAAATCTTATATCGGTTTTCAATCCGGCATTGTATGGCGGATATGCAGTGCTGCTGCTTTATGGAGTGATGTCAGGGGTGTTCACAGGCTGCCTGGCACTGGCTCTTGCAGAAAGCATTAATGCAATTCCCGTGTTTATGCGGAAATTTCATCTGGATACAGGTGTAAGCTGGATTGTTCTTTCTTTTGCACTTGGAAAATGTATCGGTTCTTTGCTATGGTTTCTAAAATAAAAAAAGCATTATTTTTCATGTTTAATGTAAAAAATTCTTGAAACTTTACAGGATTTACTAAAAAATATTGATTTTATTGTAAAATTAATGTAACATAACTTTATATTTTTTGTATAAATAGATATAAAAATTAAGTGTAGAGAAGGAGACAAGGCATGAAGAGAATATTTGCTTTATTATTAATAGCTTCACTTACTTTAGGATTATTTACTGCATGCGGCGACAAGGGTGAGACTCCTGCAGGCAATACTAATGGCGGCAATAATTCGCAGCAGTCCGGTTCGGGAATTGTTGAAACCGGCGGAACTGTTACTTACTCGGTTGATAATTCAGTGATTTCAGGTGCAGGAACCATTGATACCGGATCACTTTATGTAACTGAATCAATGCTCGATACCGGTATATCACGTCCGGGTAGTCTTGTAAGACTTGCCGGAGTGTTGGAAAAAGCCGCATACGGCGGAGATATTACAATTGCTTATATCGGCGGTTCAATTGCAATGGGCAAGGGTGCAAGCTCTTACGACAAATCCTATGCAGGTCTGACTACTGCATGGTTTAAAACCACATTTCCTAATGCAACTGTTAACGAAGTAAATATTGGTGCGGTTAACTGTGATTCTTACGTTTCAGCTCACAGAGTTACATCTGAAGTCATCTCAAAGAAACCGGACATTGTAATTATCGATACAGCATCTGAAGACAGTGGCGCCATTAATGAGGAGGCATTTGAAAGCATGGTAAGAATGTTGCTTTCATCATCTTCGGCACCGGCTGTAATTCCACTTGTTACAACCAATTCTTCCTACAACGATGCAGGAGATTCTCAGGCAGCACTTGCTTTTAAACTGAATCTTCCGGTTATCAGTTACGCAGATGTACTTGAAAACAATATCAAAAACGGCACATGGTCCTGGAATGATGTATCTACTAAAGATGAAACATTGAATCCGTCAGACAGCGGTCATGCATTTATTGCATATCTGCTTACAGGTTATTTCAGCAGAGTATTAAGCGGAATCAATGACTCTAAGTATGCAGAGTATGTACTTACAGATTCTACAACCTCTATGGTCAGATATATGAACGGTTATTTTACATCTCCTGAAAAGGTTCCTCATGACGGAGAGGATAACATCCTTACAGGACTTCCTGATCAGGGTGGTACTTTTGTAACACAGGGCATGGCAACAACCAGCGGACAAGAAGCAACCTTTGAAGTTACAGGAAAGTGTATAGGAATGCTTTACTGGAAATCTCTTGACGGAAGCTGCGGAAGATTTGATCTATATGTAGACGGAGAGTTTGTTGTTACACTTGACGGGGATTTGTCCGGCACGGAAGATGCTACATACAGCTATATGGAATATTATGAAATCGGCAAATACAGTGAGTCCGGAAAACATATCATCAAACTGGTGATGAACACTGAGCAGGAATCTGCAGGAGATGATTTCTATGTTTGCGGATTTACAATTGTAGAATAAACGGACTTTGTTTTGGAATGGAGGAAAAATTGAAAAAAATAACAGCATATTTACTGATTATGGCAATGATACTTTCTTCACTTACAGCATGTGGAAAGGATGAAAATAATGAAGGCTCCAACCCTGCCACAGCTCCTACACAGGCTGCAGGTGAAAATGGGCAGGATGGAAATCAGACTCAGGAGGGCGACATTACATACACAATTTCTGATAAGGTTATTGCAGATTCCTATCCGGCAATCCCTACAGTTGATGTTGACGTTACCGACGAAATGTGTGAAGAAGCAATTGTCAGTGAAGGCAACCTACAGCGTCTTGCTTCTGTAATGGCTAAGGCTTCCGCAGGCGAAGATATTACAATTGCTTACATTGGTGGTTCTATTACAGATGGTTCCGTAGCCTCTCCTCAGGAAAAGAACTGCTATGCAGGTCTTACTCAGGTATGGTGGGAATATACCTTCCAGGATGCAACCATTAACTATGTTAATGCCGGTGTGGGTGCAACCGATTCCTATATTGGTGTTCACAGAGTTGCGGATGATGTTTTATCTCAGAAACCGGATTTGGTAGTCGTGGAGTTCAGCGTAAATGACTATCGTTCAATGAATAAAGAAACCTATGAATCACTGTTAAGAAAAATTCTTCTTTCGGAAACAGAGCCCGCAGTAGTTTCTCTTGTTCTTTGTACTGAAAACAGTTACTATCAGGATCACTATGCTGTAGCAAGTAACCTTCAGGTACCCATTGTAAGCTATGCCAAGGTAGCACAGGAAAATATGGAGAACGGAACCTGGCAGTGGAGTCAGCTTGGTTCTTCGGATAAAACACATCCAAACAATGGCGGTCATTCTGTTATTGCCCATCTTCTGACATATTTTTATAACAAGGTGCTTTATTCAATCAATGATTCCAGGTATGTAGAGTATGAAGTTCCGGAAAAGTTGCTTACTCTTTCCCGCTATGAAAATGCTGATATTCTTTATTCCGACAAAATTGATGCTGCTACCATGGACGGATTTGAAAAGACAACCATTTATTCCAATCTCTTTGATAACAACGGATGGAAAACAACATCAGGAGGCACCATTACTTTTGAACTGGAAAATGTTGATAATGTAGGTGTGATTTTCTGGAGAACAACAGATGGTAAAAGCGGTCAGTTTGATGTTTATGTAAATGGCGAATGTGTTACAACAATTGATGGTCATTTCGAAAATGGCTGGGGTAATTATGCAGAATATATTGAAATAGGCAAATATCCGGACAATGAGGGTCTGACGATCACTATTCAGCCGGCAGAAGGAAGCACAGGTGAAGAGCTTTCAATTCTCGCTTTGACTGTTTCATAAAATACCATAGAAAATGATTTCTCAAAAAGCTATCACTTTTGTGATGGCTTTTTTTCTTGCGTATCGCATTTTCTGTGGTATACTATTATCATAGGTGTTAACTTAGACGAAGGAGAGGGTAACATGGTAAACGGTAAGAAAGTCATTGCGGTATGTGTCAGTAAATCAAACAATGAAGAGACGCTTACATATCTCAGGGAATTTCATACTCTGGCCGCTGAGAGAAATTATGTGGTTATTGTTTATCATCTGATGTCAGATGTTTACAGATTTTCGGAAGATTCCATTTCCGAACCGGGCAATTTAAATATGATTAATTATGACTTTGTGGATGCACTGGTAATTATTCATGACCATTTAATGTCCGAAGAAATGATTAATGAGCTGGTTCGTATTGCCAAAGAGAATGATAAACCTAGGATTGTTGTAGGTGCCAGATGTGATGATGCATTTGCCATAGAATATCAGGGTGATGACTGTTTTGAGTCAATTGTCAGACATGTAATAGAAGATCACGGATGCAGAAATGTTTATTTTATTGCCGGTGTTCCGGATAACGAGTTGTCGGAAAATTGGATAAACATCTATAAAAAGGTGCTGGATGATAACAGCATTCCTTTTGATGAGAGCAAAATCGGATTTGGTTATTACTGGAACAGCCCTACCTATGAAATCATGAAAAAATGGTTAACAAGACCTGTTATTCCGGAAGCAGTAATATGTGCAAATGACGTTATGGCAATTACTGTATGCAAATGTCTCTCAGATCATGGCTATAGTGTTCCGGAGAATATTATTGTCACCGGATTTGATGGAATTGTCAGAGAACGTTACCATTACCCGAGACTAACCACCGGAGTCAGAAATGAAGCAATGTCCTGCGATATAATTATGGAGGTCCTGGATAATGCTTTCTTCGGTGTGGGATTTAATGTTATGTACTTAAAGCAGCAGTTCAGATTACGGACCGCCCAGTCCTGTGGCTGTAATTTCTGCGGAATTGAAGATATAAACAATACTGTTAATGTATTGTATAACAGACTGACTGAATTTAATAATCATGAAGAGCACATGTTCAGAATGGTAGGCCGCCTGTCTGATGTTTCTGATAAGCGGACTATGGGAACTGTTTTTGCGGAAAAATTACTGGGACAGGGTTATATTGCTGTAAGAGACAGTATCTGGAATGAGGATACTTCAGATATCTGCGAAAAATCAGAAATTAGCTTTGATGAAACCGTTACACTTATCCGTAGCAATAAGGCAGTGTTAACAGGACAGAAAAAACTTTTCCCTTTGGATGTTTTTCTTCCGAGCATGGATACTCTTGATAAACAGGATGAATTAATTGGAGTTTATCCGCTTAGGTACATGAACCGTCTTTTCGGCTATTATGTGGTATTGCTTGATGGAACGGTGGAAAATGCCTACTGTCACGGACGGTTTGTAAATATGGCAAATATTTCAATTAACATGGTATTTGACCGTCACAAGCTTAGTCTTGCCAACAAAAAAATGACAGAAATGCAGACCAGAGATCCACTGACAGGTTTGTATAATAATCATGGTTTTATACGTCAGGTAAGAGAAAAATATCTGGACAATCCGGGCAACTGCAGCATGATTATACTGTCGCTGGATATTGACAGACTCAAAAGCATTAATGAAGCATTCGGTCATGATGAAGGTGACCGGGCACTGATAGTTATCGCTGAAATCATCAAATCTGCTTCTTCTGTGGAAAACATATGTGCAAGATTCGGAACGGATGAATTTCTGTGTGCAGTGTTTACGGAAGAAGACTGTGAATACATTGTTTACAATCTTTGTAAGAGTATTTTTAACAGTATAAAAAACCACAATGCCCTTGTTGAGAAACCATATTCCCTCATGGTAAATTATGATTATATAGTGGGAAAACCTGTGGATGAGGATGAAGTGAACAAACTTATAAAGGATGTTCTGGAGAGTAAGCATCAGAAAAAAGTTAAACGGGCAAATGTTAACATTAATGATGAGAATAACGAAGAGGAATTACGTGAATACGGAGATCTCTGTCGCATTCTTGAGGATAATCTGTTTAAATATATGTTCCAGCCAATTGTTGATGTGTCAAACGGCACCATTTGGGGCTATGAGGCATTAATGAGAAGTGGTGGGAAAATCCAGCTTTCCCCTCTCAGAATGATAAGCCTGGCAAAAAAATACAACAGGCTTGAGGATATTGAACATTGTACCTTTTACAATGTACTTAAGATTGTAGATAAAAATCCGGAGTTGTTCCATGGACGGAAAATCTTTATCAACAGTATTATCAGTGCGGTTTTTACAGAAGATGAGGCAAAAGAACTGTTGGAAAAATACAAGCATCTGGTAGACCGGATGGTTATAGAAGTAACGGAACAAACTGCTGTTGAGCAGGAGCGTTTTATAAGTATCATTGGTTTTCTGAACAGGGTTGGGCTTGAAGTTGCAGTAGATGATTTTGGCACAGGATATTCCAACTCATTCCGTATCGTTGAATGTCTTCCTGCCTATGTAAAGATTGACCGTTCGTTGATTACGGGCATTCACTCCGACTACAAAAAACAGAAATTTGTTTCCGGAATCATTAAATATGCACATGATAATGGCTTTAAAGCGTTGGCAGAAGGTGTTGAAAATGGTGCAGAGCTGAAAGCGGTTATCCGAATGGGCATAGATTATGTACAGGGCTATTACACAGGAAGACCTTCATACACTGTAGTGGATACTATTGATGAAACAATCCGTGGTGAAATACTGACATATGCTAACCGTCAGGCCAATACCATGATGAAACGTACCTTTGTTACCGGTCCGGATGCTGTAGTAGATATAAATGAGGTGGCAGAAAACAAGTACTCCGAGGTGCTTATTACCGGAAATAATGTTTTTATTAAGGGAACAAAGGAGAAATATGTTCCGGTGGTATTCCGTTTTGAAGATTACAAGAATTATGTGGTTACATTTCAGGATGTAAGTATACAGCTTCTTGATAATGCGGAAATTGTTAAAATTAGTGAGCATTCCAATGTTACAATGGTGTTTGAGGGTGAAAACAGTTTTATAAAAGGTGGGATTTCTGTTCCGAAATCATCTTCACTCAGAATAATAGGTAACGGAAGTCTGGCAATTGAAGAATCCGGAGAGGACAGGACCTGTATCGGAGGATGCAGAGGAGAATCTTTCGGTAATCTGGATATAAGCATGCCGGGAGGATTGAAACTTTCTCTTGAATGTAATAGTGGCGTTGCTATTGGTGGCATAAATAATGAGGCTGACAGTATAATCAAAATACGTACTACGCAGTTATTCATTAAAGCAGCCACTCAGAAATGTGTGGGAATCGGTTCGCAGTTTGGTAATTCTTTTGTTCAAATGGAGAGTTGCAAATGTTCTTTTGATATGAGAGGCAGGCAGAGTGTTGCAATTGGAAGTCTGGACGAAAATGCGGAAATATCTGTAAACAAATCTGAAATATTCGTTTTTGGTGAGGGGGATATGTTTACAATTTTGGGTACGCTTGCTGCTTCCGATGGAAACGTGGAAATAAAAAACAGCAGTGTTTCCTGCAAAATTTTCTGCAAATACATTAACCTTATCGGTACTGATGGTGGAAATGCCTTTATCTGTCTTGATAACTGTGATTTGGATTGGTATTGTGAAGGCGCATCTGTTATGTGCTACGGCACAAGGAATTATACGGGTGGTCTGACAATGAAAAATTGCAGTGAAAAGTTAGATATCCGTTCCAACAATAATGAACATTTTTCGGTTCAGGAAGATAAACTTATTATTATTGATGATAATAATAATTAATTCTGCAGAGAATTAAAAATAACTTAAAAGGTTTTAACTTTACAAATTATAGGGTGTCTGTTAGAATGACTTTTGAGATTTATGAGGAAAAGAGGTTTTTTTATGAATAAATCCAGAATAATGGCTATTATTGGCATAATACTGGTTGTTTTACAGGCAATTGTATCCTGTATGGCACTTTACAGAGTGGTAAGGTTTGACATCCTTCCCGGGAAATATATTGCAGCAATGGTTATATTAATGTTTGTGGCAATAGCCCTTGTAGTGGTAATGCAGTTTTTTCATATTGTTAACATAGTAGGCAAAGTCCTTTCTGTTTTAGTAAGTGCGGTAATGATTTTTGTTTTTGTTGCAGTAGGAAAGGCGGAAAGAACCATTAATGAAGGAATGCAGGCCGGAGACACTGTTCAGATTGCCATGGAGGTTATGGCACTGAAAACCAATAACGCTTCGGACATTAAAGAGTTCGGAAGCGGTGTTTTTGGAATTACCAAGGATGAAAGCAGCTATGAACATGATAAACAGGTGATTGGACTCATAGAAAAAGAACTGGGGCACGAAGTTGCGGTTAAAGAATATTCCGATAACTTTACTTTGTCCAAGGCGCTTCTTTCGGGAGAGGTTGATATTCTAATTATTAATTCAGCATATGTTTCTACCCTTGAGGAAGCCTATGAAACTCTTGAAGAAGGTGACGAGTATTATCTGGGACTTGATTCTGATGGTCAGAGAGTTACGGTTTCTTCAAAAATGAAAACAATTACTACTTATAATATTACGGTAAAATCCCAGACTACCGGCGGAATAGGTGTGGGAAGCACAGACAGAACACCTATTAATACTTCCATAACACCGTTTGTAATTTATATAAGCGGTATAGATGTAAAAGGTGATATTTCTACAGTCAGCCGTTCTGACGTAAATGTAATCGTATGCGTTAATCCTGTTACCAAGCAAATCTTAATGGTAACAACACCACGTGATTCTTACGTTGAAATTCCGGGAAAAACAGATAACAGCACCCAGCGCGACAAGCTTACTCATGCAGGTCTTTACGGTTCCGGCTGTTCATACTCAATTGCAACACTTGAAAACATTTACGGTGTGGATATTGATTATTATCTGAGGGTAAACTTTACCAGTGTTGTTGATATTGTAGATCTTCTGGGCGGAGTAACAGTATATTCCGAACATGAATTTGTGGGAAGACATGGTAAGTTCCAGTTCTACAAGGGTTACAATGAAATGAACGGTGAACAGGCACTTTCTTTTGCAAGAGAAAGATTTACCATTGCAGGTGGTGATTACTCAAGAGGACGTAACCACATGGAACTTATAAAGGGTGTGCTGAATAAAGCAATGAGTCCTGCAATTCTGGCAAACTATTCCCAGCTTCTTGACCTGGCTGCGGATAACATCGAAACAAATATGACTTCAGAAGAAATTACAGAAATTGTTAAGATGCAGTTAAATGACGGAGCAACATGGAATTTCATCAGTTATGCAACTTCGGGAATTAATGACGGCGACCAGGAAATGAGATATTGCTGGTCCTATTCGGGAAGTCGCCTCTATGTAACTATTCTTGATGAAGAATCGGTAGCAAAGGCTTCCGATCTTATGGCAAGGGTTTTGAACGGAGAAATCCTTCAGGGTGATGAGGTACAATAAAAAGAAAAATGACCGGATTATATCCGGGTAATATAATAATATTTGGAGGTTTAACATGAATCAGATTGATAATATGTCAGTTAATGCGTTAAGAGTTCTTGCGGTTGATGCAATCCAGAAGGCTAATTCCGGACACCCGGGGCTTCCTTTAGGAGCAGCACCGGTTGCTTATGAAATCTGGGCAAACCAGATGAAGCACAATCCGGCAAATCCTGACTGGATTAACAGAGACCGTTTCATTCTTTCCGGAGGACATGGCTCAGCTCTGCTCTATTCCCTTCTTCATCTGTTTGGCTATGGTCTTACAGTTGATGATTTAAAGCAGTTCAGACAGGAAAATTCCCTTACTCCGGGTCATCCTGAGTATGGACATACAACAGGTATTGAAGCTACAACCGGACCTCTCGGAGCAGGTATGGGCATGGCAGTAGGTATGGCCATGGCTGAAGCTCACATGGCAGCAAAGTTTAACAGAGAAGGATGTCCTGTAATTGACCACTATACATATGTGCTTGGTGGCGACGGATGTATGCAGGAAGGTATTACCTACGAGGCAATGTCTCTTGCAGGAACCCTCAAACTTGGTAAACTGATTGTTATTTATGACAGCAATAAAATTTCCATCGAAGGAAATACAGATATAGCATTTACTGAAAACGTAGAAGGAAGATTTCAGGCTATGGGCTTCCGGACCATTACTGTTGAAGACGGTAATGATCTTGAGGCAATCGGTGCTGCAATAAAAGCTGCAAAGGCAGATAAGAGTCGTCCATCCCTGATTACAGTAAAGACAACTATCGGTTATGGCACTCCAAAGGCAGGAACCGCAGCAGTTCACGGCTCACCTATCGGAGCTGAAGGAATTGAGGTCATGAAGGACAACTTCGCATGGCCAAGCAAAGAGCCATTCTTCGTACCTGAAGAAGTTTATGACCACATGAAAGAAGTTCAGACAAAGCTTGCTTCCTATGAGGAAGAGTGGAATGTTCTTTATGCTGAATATGCAAAGAAATATCCGGATGCAGCAAAAGAGCTTGATGAATTCCTTGATATGAGTGCAGGCAAGAAACTTTTTGATGATGATTCCTACTGGAATGACATGATTAATGATATGAAGCCTGCAAAGGTTCTGGATTATTCAAAAGATGCAGATGCTTCCAGAAATATCAGTGGCTGGGTTTTAAATAAAAAATTATCTGCTGCAATTCCGAACCTGATTGGTGGTTCTGCAGACCTTGCTCCTTCCAACATGACTTATGTTAAGGGTGCAGGTGATTTTTCTGCTGAGGATTATACAGGCAGAAACCTTCACTTTGGTATCAGAGAATTTGCAATGTCAGCAATTACAAACGGCATGGTTCTTCACGGATGCAGAACTTACTGTGCCACATTCTTCGTATTCTCTGATTATGTAAAGCCAATGGCAAGACTGGCATCTCTTATGCAGATTCCGACCACCTATGTACTTACACATGACAGTATAGGTGTAGGTGAGGATGGACCTACACATGAGCCTGTTGAACAGCTTGCAATGCTTCGCTCTATGCCAAACTTCCATGTTTTCAGACCGGCAGATGCAACTGAAACACTGGCGGCATGGTATGCAGCAGTTACTTCTGAAAAGACACCTACTGCTCTTGTTCTTACAAGACAGAATCTGGCACCGCTTGCAGGTTCCTCTAAGGAAGCGTTAAAGGGTGCATATGTTATTGATGATTCAGCCAAGGAAGTTCCTGATGCAATTCTGATTGCTTCCGGTTCTGAGGTTGCTCTTTGTATTGATGCTAAGAAAGCACTGGCAGAAGAAGGAATTGATGCAAGAGTTGTTTCCATGCCATGTATGGATGTGTTTGAAGAACAGTCCGAAGAATATAAGGAAAGCGTTCTTCCAAAGGCAGTTCGTGCAAGAGTTGCAGTTGAGGCTGCTTCTGATTTTGGCTGGGGCAAATACGTTGGACTTGACGGAACTACAGTTACAATGAAGGGATTTGGTGCATCCGCACCTAATAAGCTTCTCTTCAAGAGGTTTGGATTTACAACAGAAAATGTTGCTGCAGCAGTAAAGTCTGTGCTTTAACATAATTTAACTTGGATATCCACTAAACTTTAGCTTGCCGGGCGTATAAACAGCAGGGAAGACGTAAGAACAGATGCAGGAAGGATGCGTGCGAAAGGATGAGAGGCAGAGTAAATACAAACAGAAGACTTATTGTGTATATCGTTCTGGGAATTGCTATAATTTTGTTTGTGGTTCTTTCTGCAAAACGCTGTTCTACGTTGATTCATGAACCGGAGAAAGGGGACGGGCAGGCTGAAGTTTATATTGGTGATGAAATTTCAGAGGATGCAATGCTATTGGTTTCAGGTGCTTCCTGTACCGAACAGACAGACCCGGCTAAAAGAGGATTTACCCCGTATCTTAGTCTGGATGGAGTGATGGTAGATAATTACTATCGTCAGAATCATGTAAGCTTTGGAGAAAACTCCGAAGAAGTATTCGGAATACTTACATATCGCGGAAGTGCTCTGCGAAACAGTGCTACTTTCGGCAATGCCGGTATAAAGGATGGGCAATTTTCCACCACATGGAAGATAAAAACTGAAGAAAGCATTGCACTGATCGACAATCTGGATTTTACCGGACAGCCGGTTATTATTCACTGGAATGAGGAACAAAAAAACATCCTTAAACTTAGTGACAGTAAACAGAGTAAAGAAACTCTGACGGAAATTATATATGCCACAATGGACGGAAAGGTTTACTTCCTGGATTTGGATAATGGTTCATATACCAGAACTCCTCTTGAACTGGGGTGCCCGGTAACAGGTACGGGAACCATTTGTTCTGACGGAACTCCGCTTTATGTGGTAGGTGCAGGTGATTGCTCTGAAGGAGCTACTTCGGAAATTTATGTAATTGACCTTATTAGCGGAAAAGTGATTTATACTTTTGGCGAAAGAAGCAATTTTTCTATGGACCTTCCGGAGGAACGGTTTAATTTTTCCGGAGCGGCAGTCTTTTCCGAAGCGGCAGACTGTCTGATTACCCAGGGAGAAAATGGGGTAATATATTCCTATAGCGTTGAAGCCAAAGTGGGCAGCAGTGAACTAAGTGCATCCTTGTCTCAGAAAGCGGAGTATACTTATACAGTAAACGACGGTGAAGGGGGAAAAAGTATTGCAGAATTTGCTTCTTCTCCTGCGGCGTGGGGTTCATATATTTACACTACAGATACTAAAGGAAATCTGGTATGTACAAATGTAAATGAGTGGGACACTGTATGGATGAGAGATCTGGGAGCTTCCTGTAGTGCAACCCCATGCATAGAAGTGGACAAGAACAGTGGGACAGCATATATTTACATTGGAACCTCGTTAAGCCTTTCTGAAGGAAAAAAGAATGAGGGAACAGTATATCTTTATAAACTGAATGCGGCCAATGGAGATATTATCTGGCGGCGTGAATACCATGCGTCTGTCACTAAAAAAACAGATGGTGGAGTGGTTGCCACCGCATGCCTTGGGGAGAACGGACTCAGTGATTATGTTTATTTTGTAATTGCCGGTTCCGACGGCAGAAAATCGGGAAAAATTGTATGTCTGGAAAAGAAAGACGGAGGAGAACATTATTCTGTTGATTTGAAAAACTACAGCATAAGTGACCCGGTTGCAGCTTATGGCGAAGACGGAACAGGCTATGTGATTATTTGCGATAATAAGGGGAATGTATTTATGCTTGACGGAAAGTCAGGAGAGTGTTTGGACACACGGGAACTGGGAGAAAGAATTACGACCAGTCCGGTTGTGTATGAAGACATGCTGATACTGGGAACCGAAAAGCAGATTTATGGGATAAAACTGAAATAATGTGTTTCCGACAACATGAAAAGGTTATGGGTTTCAGGGGGCGAAAACATTTTTCGGAGGCATAATTATGAAATCGTATGATATTTTTCTCGATCTGGCAATTATTATTGCCTGCGCCAAAGCTTTAGGTATTCTTGCCAGAAAACTGAAAGCACCGCAGGTAGTGGGGATGATTGCAGCGGGACTTCTTATAGGTCCAAGCTGCTTTGGGATAGTTGAACAGACGGAATTTCTTACGCAGATGGCAGAAATCGGAGTGGTTCTTCTCATGTTTTCTGCCGGTCTGGAAACAAATTTAAATGAATTGTTAAAAACAGGCCCTAAGGCTTTTGCAATTGCCTGTGCGGGGGTATTTGTTCCGCTGTTTCTGGGAACGTTGTACTATCTGGTGTTTTATGGATTTGCTCCTGTGGGCTCCACCAAATTCCTTGAAGCTGTATTTATCGGAACAATTATGACAGCTACGTCGGTTTCCATTACCGTTCAGACTTTGAAAGAACTTGGGAAAATTAATTCCACACTGGGAACCACCATTGTAAGCGCCGCTATTATTGATGATGTAATCGGTATTATTGTCCTTACGATTGTAGTCGGATTTAAGAGCGGAGAGGCAGACATCGGAAAAACATTGCTGAATATTGTACTGTTCTTCGCATTCAGCATTATTGTGGGCTATATTCTTTACAAAGGTTTCCGGTTTGGTGAGAAGAAATGGCCTCACACAAGAAGAATCCCTATTATGGGACTGACTCTTTGTTTTGTCATGGCTTATCTGGCAGAGGAAGTTTTCGGAATAGCAGATATTACAGGTGCATATTTTGCCGGGATTATTCTTTGCAGTACAAGGGATTCAGAATATATTGATGAAAAAATGAATATCAGTTCCTACATGCTTTTTGGTCCTGTGTTCTTCGCTTCTATAGGATTAAAAACAGATATCAGCTCTGTTGATACAGGTATATTACTGTTTTCTGTAGGCTTTATTATTGTGGCATTGTTGGCAAAAATAATCGGATGTGGTCTTGTGGCACGTCTGTGCGGTTTCCATGGTAAGGACACATTAAAAGTCGGTGTGGGAATGATGACAAGAGGTGAGGTGGCCCTGATTGTTGCTCAGAAGGGTCTTGCAATCGGATTGGTCGATTCTGTTTACTTCGCGTCAGTAATTTTGCTGATAATTGTATCAAGTGTAGCAACACCCATACTGCTTAAAATTTTATTTAGAGAAAAAGAACAGCCCGAAATGGCTTAGTCTATATAAATTATATTGGTTTGTTAAGGAGGACTTATGTGCGATAATTGTAAAAAACCATATTATATTACAACTGCAATTGCTTATACCTCAGGAAAGCCGCATATCGGCAACACCTATGAAGCAGTGCTTGCAGATTCTATTGCCAGATATAAAAGATATCAGGGCTATGATGTATTTTTCCAGACAGGTACGGATGAGCATGGCCAGAAAATTGAAGAAAAGGCAGCTCAGAATCAGGTTACACCAAAGGAATTTGTTGATGGCGTAGCAGGTGAAATCAAGAGTATTTGGGATTTAATGAATACCAGCTATGACAAATTTATCCGTACTACAGATGAATATCATGAAAAACAGGTTCAGAAAATTTTCAAGAAGCTCTATGATAAAGGAGATATCTATAAGGGTTCTTACACAGGACTTTATTGTACTCCATGTGAGTCATTCTGGACTGAATCCCAGCTTGTAGATGGAAAATGTCCTGACTGCGGACGTGAAGTACAGCCTGCAGAGGAAGAAGCATATTTCTTCAAAATGAGCAAATATGCAGACAGATTGATTGAACACATTAATACTCATCCTGAGTTTATTCAGCCTGTAAGCCGTAAAAATGAGATGATGAACAACTTCCTTCTTCCGGGACTTCAGGATTTATGCGTATCCCGTTCATCTTTCAGTTGGGGAATTCCAGTAAGTTTTGATGAGAAGCATGTGGTATATGTGTGGCTTGATGCACTTACAAACTATATTACCGGTATTGATTACGACGCAGAGGGTAATCATGGAGAAAAATATGCAAAATTTTGGCCTGCAGATTTACATCTGATTGGAAAAGATATCATACGTTTCCATACTATTTACTGGCCGATTTTCCTCATGGCTTTGGACGAACCGCTTCCTAAGCAGGTATTTGGTCATCCTTGGCTTCTTCAGGGTGGAGAAAAGATGAGTAAATCCAGAGGAAACGTAATTTATGCTGATGATCTGGTAAGACTCTTTGGTGTAGATGCGGTACGTTACTTCGTACTACACGAAATGCCTTTCGAAAATGATGGTATCATTACCTGGGAGCTTGTTGTTGAAAGAACAAATTCTGATTTGGCAAACACCCTTGGAAATCTTGTAAACCGTACCATATCCATGACCAACAAATATTTTGGCGGAGTTGTTAAAAACACAGGTGTATGTCAGGATGTAGATGAAGATCTGAAAGCAGTGGTTACAGGTACAGTTGCCAAGGTTAATGCAAAAATGGACAACCTTCGTGTAGCAGATGCAATAACCGAAATTTTCACTCTGTTTAAGAGATGTAATAAATATATTGATGAAACAATGCCATGGGTACTTGCAAAGAATGAGGCAGATAAAGATCGTCTTGCCCAGGTACTTTATAATCTTTCCGAAAGTATTATAATCGGTGCCAGTCTTCTCTCCAGTTTCCTTCCGGAAACCGCTGAGAAAATTGTAAAAATGTTTAACACAGAACTCAGAAGCTACGAAAATCTTGAAACCTTCGGACTTTATCCTTATGGCGCAGAGGTAGTTGAAAAGCCTGAAATTCTTTTTGCAAGACTTGATGTAAATGAGATTATGCCTGAAGTAGAGAAAATTCGTGAGAAACAGAAGGCTGAATATGAAGCAGAACAGGCTAAAATAGCTGCCATTACAGGTGTTACAGGAAAGCTTTCACAGAAAGAAGCAGAAGAGAAACTTCCGGAACAGGGCGATGAAAGCAGATACATCGATTTGGAACCGAAAGAAGAGATAGAATATGGGGATTTTGCAAAACTTCAGCTTCAGGTTGGTGTAATTGAACATTGTGAAGAGGTTAAAAAATCAAAGAAGCTTCTTGTCAGCCGGGTAAGAGTAGGCAGCAGAACCCTGCAGATTGTTTCCGGAATCAAGAAAGCTTATTCTCCGGAGGAGATGATCGGAAAGCATGTTTGCGTACTGGTAAATCTGAAACCTGCTACACTTGCAGGACTTACTTCAGAAGGTATGCTTTTGTGTGCAGAAGACGAAAACGGAGAACTTGCATTAATGACACCTGAAAAATTTATGCCGGCAGGTGCTGAAATCTGTTAGTTTGAAGAGTGTGGTTTGAAACGATTTGAGGTGAGATATGAGAAGGTTTTTGAGAGAGTTTAATTTCATAATGAAGAGCCGCAGACATTTCTTTTTTCTTGTGGTTCTATGGACAATGCTGTCAGTTGTGACCTTTGCCTACGGCATCAGTCTGGATAATACTGTAGACCTGGCCTTCAAGGATAAAGGAAGTACAGAGAAAAATCTGTCCTTTACAATAGAGGCCGAAGAAGAACATGTTATCAGTGCAGAAATTCTGGAAAATGAAATTGCACTGAACCGACTTTTGCGTAAAGATGAGAACTTCTCCTATTCCTGCTTTTATGATACAACAAGCACAATTACAAAGCTGACAAATCTGGACTTGTCTGTAGATGCAGATACTACAACAGACGGAGATGGGGCTGACGGAAAGAAAAACTATAAAGTAAAAACCCTTTTCATAGACAGAGAAACTGCTGAAGCAGCAGGCTTTAATCACCTGTTATATGTTTTTGATATTCCGTGTGATTATGAAGAAAATACCCAGGTGCTTCTTGGCTATGAATGGCTGGGGGAAGGTCTTCCGCTGGGAACTGCTTCGGAAGAAATTATTTCGGAAGTGGACAACTATAAAATATGTGCCCAGGGCTATGTAACCAAAGGTTTTGTATTTACAAATAGTGATGTCACACTGGAGCTGGACAAGTATATAATAATTCCGTTACAGGATATGGAAAATAATACTTTTCCAACAACCCAGGAGGGACGCAGACGCTGGTACGATATTTATCGTATAAAGAATCAGGGAACTATCTGCACTGATATGTCACCTAATGCCCTTCAGAAATATCTGGATGATTTAATGGAGGAAAAAGAACTGCCGTACAGACTGTTGGTTAAAGGCGCTGATTACAAAAACAGCATCGTATTCCGTGACAATATTGGTGAAATTACAGAAATTGTAAGTAAAATCAGTTACTTTGCCATGATTCTGGCAACATTGATTCTGATTGGATATCTGATTGCAAGCTACAGTATCAGCAGCCGTTATCTGTTTCTGTCATACATGACCGGTACCGGAAAGCTGGAATTTAGCTTAATTGGAATACTTCATCTGATAATATACTTCATTATTATCGCAGCATCATCCTATGTTGTTTTGTTTGCACTTTGCCGACTAACCTCAGCAAGTATATGTGGCGTAAAATACATAATACTTCCTGCGGCTGTCATTTCACTGACGGGTATGCTGGTCAATACAATTCGTATTGTTTTATGGGATGCCGGTAAAAAACTGAGAAGCATATAGCTAGGGGGTGCGGTATGTTATTTGAAGTAAGAAATATCAGTAAAAGCTATAAAAATATTCCCGTTGTTGAAAATTTTTCTCTTGAAGTTGAGCAGGGAGATATGATTGCCCTGGTAGGAAAGAGAAAAAGAGGGAAGACAACTCTTATGCAGATGCTTGCAGGCATTATTCCCATAGATGCCGGAGAAATTTTCTATAATGAAAAACTCGTAGGCAAAAAAGGAAAAACAGCGGGACTTTGTAAGCTCCGAAGAAGGAAAATAGGATACATAACAACAGAGGCAATATTAATGCCTGATATGACAGTTTATGATAACCTTTTGATGGCACTGTCTCACAGCCGTGGCAGCATGAAGGTAAAAAAAGCCCGTGCCAAGGAAGTTCTTCGCAATCTTGGGCTTAAAGGCAAGGGCAGGTTCTTCCCAAAAGAATTAAATACTCTTGACAGACAGAAGGTCTGTGTTGCAAGGGCGATTATTACTGAACCGGAGCTGCTTATTTGCGATGAACCTACTGATATTCTGGAAGGTTACGGCGCAGAGCAGCTGATGGACATTCTGGAAATTCTCAACAGTGCAGGCTATACCATTATTATTTCTACCCACAGTAAGCGTATTGCTTCAAGGTGCAGAAAGGTATATCCTATACATGAAGGTCTGGACCTTACCGGTCTGGGTGAAAATAATTCTGAAGACAATTCTTATGAAGATGGAACGGAATTGAATGAGGAATATTCAGAAAATAAAGAATCTTCAGCAGATGATGGAATTTCAGGTGATGAAAACTCGGAAAACGAATATCCGGAAGATGAATACCCGGAAGATGAAGATGATTACCCGGAAGATGATGAATATGAATATTCCCAGGATTATGCAGATTATTCCGACGAGGATGAAGCTGCGGCCGGTTTAGAGAATGCTGATAAAATGAAAAAGGCTTCAAAAAAAGAAAATCCGGAAGAAAATTATGAAGAAAATCCGTCAGAAGATGATGGACTTCCTCAGATTGACATGACGGATATATTTTAATAATACTGCTATAAAGCGGAGGATGAACACATGAAAAAAAGGAAAAGTGAGTGGAAAAGGTCAGCAGGAGTTCTGATGCCTGTATTTTCACTTCCCAGTCCATATGGCTGTGGTACATTGGGAAAGGCAGCCTATGACTTTGTAGATTTTGTTAAATCCATGGGTTCTTCCTATTGGCAGGTGCTTCCTGTAGGACCTACGAGCTTTGGGGACAGTCCTTATCAGGGCTTTTCGGCTTTTGCAGGTAATCCTTATTTTATTGATTTGGATATGCTTTGTGAAGAAGGACTTCTGGAACAGGAGGAACTGGAAGAAATCAAGTGGGGTGATGACCCTGAGCATGTAGATTACGGAAAATTGTATGAAAACCGTTACACCGTTCTCCGCAGTGCGGCAGAGAAAAGTAATTATACAGAAACCGAAGAATATGCTGCTTTTGAGAAGGATAACCGTTTCTGGCTTGAGGATTATGCATTGTTCATGGCGTGCAAAACCCACTTTGGCGGAAGATGCTGGCAGGAATGGGAACCATCTATTCGTTTCAGAAGACGCGGAGCAGTTGCTAAATACAAAGAACTCCTTAAAGATGAGTATGAATTCCAGAAATTTTTACAGTATAAATTTTTTACTCAGTGGCATCTTTTAAAAAGTTATGCCAATAATCAGGGAGTTGAAATCATCGGAGATATTCCGCTTTATGTTTCAATGGACAGCGCTGATTGCTGGGCACATAAAGAATTATTCGAACTGGACGAGGATGTTAAGCCGATTAATATTGCAGGAGTTCCTCCTGATGCATTCAGCGATGAAGGTCAGAGATGGGGCAATCCGCTTTACCGTTGGGATGTTATGGAAAAGAACGGATTTAAGTGGTGGCGTGAACGTATGAAGGCCAATGCCTCACTTTATGATGTAATCCGTATCGACCATTTTATCGGTATAGTTAATTACTGGTCAATTCCTGCAAAGGCTAAAACAGCCAGGAAAGGTAAATGGAAGAAAGGACCGGGCGAGGACCTTACTAACGTAATCAACTCATGCATAGGAGATGCAAAGATTATTGCTGAGGATCTGGGTGTTCTTACTCCTCCTGTAAGGGCTTTAATTGAACAGTGTGGTTATCCGGGCATGAAGATAATAGAGTTTGCCTGTGGCGGAGATTCAGGCAATGAGTATTTGCCTCACAATTATACAAATCCAAACTGCGTAGTATATGCGGGAACTCATGATAATGAAACACTGGCAGGATTTTTACAAAGCATTCCGAGATGGCAGTTTGACTGGATGAAGGGATATTTCGGTATTCTGAAAGATGAAGAACTTCATGCACAGGTTATCAGAAAGATGTATGAATCTACTGCAAACCTTGTGATTGTACAGATGCAGGACCTGCTGGGACTGGATAACAGCGCAAGAATCAATGAACCTGCAACCTGCGGCAGCAACTGGCAGTGGAGAATGTTGCCTGATGCAGAAAAAAAGGTAGACACCAACTATTACAGATGGATGAGCGGAATATTCAGCAGATTAAATTAACAAGAAAAGTGCTGATTCCTATGCCGGAAATCGTAACCAACAGCGCACCGGGTAGCGTATACCTGGTGTGCTTTACTTTTGCTGACATATAATACATGGACATCATATACATAATGGTCTCCGTAGAGGAAAGCATAAGTGAACCTAAAAGACCATTATATGAATCGGTTCCAAATTCTTTGTAAATATCAAGGAGCAGTGAGGTTGCTGCAGAAGACGAAAACATTTTAATGATGGCAAGAGGCACCAGTTCTTTGGGAAAATGAATGAATTCCGCCACCGGCTCCATCACATTTGCCAGTCCGTCAAGTGCACCGGAATTACGGAGTATGCCTACGGCCACAAGGAGTCCGATGAGTGTTGGAATAAGTCCAACACATACCTTTAGTCCATCCTTTGCTCCTTCCGTAAAAACATCATAGCCGTTTTTCCCGCAGGTGAAAGCCGCACCGGCAATGAGAAAAAGAATCAGAGGAATCATATAATTGGAAAGTTGGGATATTATGGACATGATTGGCCTGTCAGAAGCTTATTCGTTAAATATATATGAAAAGAGGGGGAAAATATGATTTCCTTTAAAATAGGATTAAAGGCCGGGGTACCCATTGGCTTGGGTTACCTGTCGGTTTCATTTACATTTGGCATTATGGCAGTGTCTTACGGACTAAAATGGTGGCAGGCAGTTTTGATTTCCATGGTAACCGTAACCTCTGCCGGACAGTTTTCCGGAATAGGCACAATGATGGTGCCGGGACAGTATATTGAGATGCTGATTTCCCAGCTCACCATTAACATCAGATACTCATTTATGTCTTTATCTCTGTCCCAGAAAACAGACAGTAAGTTTAAGGGCATATACAGATGGCTTCTGGGATTTTTTATGACAGACGAAATTTTTGCAGTGGCAAGTACGGAAAAAGAGGTTAAGCGTTCATTTTTTGCAGGACTCTCTGTTATTCCATGGTGCGGATGGACTTTGGGAACGCTGATTGGTGCTCTTCTGGGAAATGTGTTGCCGGACAGGCTTATGAGTGCTTTGAGCCTTGCTATTTATGGCATGTTTGTTGCCATTGTAGTGCCGGAAATGAAAAAAAGCAGGGCAGTTGTAATTGTTGTAATAATGGCTCTTTGTGTAAGCAGCCTTTTTTACTATCTACCTGTATTAAAGGGGATATCCACAGGACTTTCCGTCAGCATATGTGCAATTTTTGTTGCGGCAATGGGAGCATGGCTGTTCCCGGTTGAAGAAGAGAAAGAAGAGTAGTCAAAAATTATTATAACGAGCAAAAGTTGAAACTTTTGCGAGTTCAATATTAAGTAACTTACAAAAATTATTTAGGGGAGAAAAAATGAATTTAAAAGAATTCTGGATTTACCTGCTGATTATGGCAGGCTCAACATATTTGATTCGTACAATACCATTTGCGGCAGTCGGACGAAAAATAGAAAACAGATTTATCAAATCTTTTCTATATTATATTCCTTATGCGGTTTTGACAGCTATGACCTTTCCGGCAGTTCTTTATGTCACTGATTATATGCTGTCAGCAGCCGTAGGACTTGTGGTTGCAGTGCTTTTTGCCATGAAGGGAAAGAGCCTGACAACAGTAGCCGTAGCAGCCTGTGTAGCAGTGTTTATCGCAGAGAGTTTGTTAAGAATGATATAGGGACCAACAACTGATTTCTTGTGCAGATTTTTGCATTAAAAAAATAAAATTTATCGTGTCATTGACATAATACTTAGTCCCGTTGACTTATTATACTGTATGTGATATTATATAAAAATATTTTTGGAGGTTTCTTATGAAAAGAAAACGTTTAACAACTTTGTTAATAATGTTTATGTTTATATTAACTATTTTTGGAATTGCCCTGGCAGGCACACTTCATTCCGCATCTGATTCATATGATTCTACTGCTAGTGCTTATGTCTACGGATACGTATCAATTACAGAAAATGCACTTATTCGTCCAGCAACATATAACGCTCATAAAGGAGGCTCTAATCATGAAGCATTACCATGCTATTTATATGTATGGACTGGGAAGGATGTTGATGTAATAAAGGTTGATCATGTACATATGTCAGGAACTACTAATTATTCTAAAACGTTCAATACAACAAATAAATATATAGGTATGAAAGTGCATAGTACTGAAAGCGGAGGAACAAATTATATCAATATTTATGCATCTTATAAGTAGAAGGACTAGTTGGTATGTTATTTTTAGCATTTGACAATATTTCCAGAAGATTTAAGACTTTTTTGGGTGTTACCTTAATAAGTGTCATTGCATTTATATTATGCGGAATGTCTTTATATATTATTTTTATTAACGGAAGCGCAAAACAGTCAATAGAAAACAGTGGATTTTCAGCTGATGAAATTGGATATGTGAGTTATTTTGTTCCGACTCTGAATACAGATGACTGGTATGAAGATTATGAGGAATATGCAGCTGATATAGATAATCATGCGAAGATAAGAAATGAACTGAACAATTTGGATGAGATTAAGGCTCTAGGCTGGTACTTACTAGATCTTAATAAATATAAAACTGACAAAGAAACCTGGTCGAAAATAAGCAGAGAGCAGGAAGAAAAAGGAAGAATAGGTGGATATACCCCGGGAACGGTATCTGAAGGAACTGTGGAAATATTAAAAATTTCTTATGATCTGTTGCCAATTAAGCCTTTAAAGATAAAAGAAGGTGCAGAAATCAGAGAACTTCCGGGTTTGTTAGAAAAATACGATTCCGTTATTTATATAGGTTCAAATGTTACTTCAGTTGAAATAGGAAAAATAATAAAAGAAAATTATATTTTTGATCATGAAATAACATTATATGTGGGTGGAAGACTTAGTCAAGGGGAAACGTGGTTTAACCCTAGTCTGGATATAATGTGCGGTGCCTTTGAAAATAGGGATATGATAAGTCTGGATAATATGATTGTGGAAATTTCTTCGTTTGACTATTACCCTGAAACAGCTACAAAATTCTATGTTAATGCAGAGGGTTATTCTCTTAATGATTCACAGCTGGCAATTAGTAAGGTATTAAATGAGCATGGAATAGAGTCTGAATTTGGAACAGTTTCCGACCTGCTGGAACAACGGTATGAAAATGAGGAGAAAGGTATATTTGATTATATAATGCCGTTTTCAATTATTTTGATCATTGTTGCTGTTATTATTCTCATATCAACAGTGCTGGTGGATATCTTTTTACGAAAAGGTCAATATGGAATTGTGTATTCGATAGGATTTACCAAAAAGCAGGTTCTGGGAAGTATATTTATAGAAAACATAATTAAATGTATTTTTTCATATATAATTTCTGAAGGCATTTTGTATATCTTTTTATTGACATTGTATAATGTAAATGAGTCAGTTCAAAGTAAAGAAGTTTTTAGAAACGTATTTTTCTTATATTCATCACCATTATTATTTTTGGTTGCGGTTTTAGTTTCATTGGCTGCATCAGTAATACCGGTAATGATAATGAAAAGAAAAAAACCGGCATGGTTTTTCTCAGTGTAAATTATACTCCCCATTTTATTAAGTGGGGAGTATATTATTAGTAAAACCGGAACCTGATAAAATGTAGCGTATCTGTTCAATTAGAGGGCTCATGAAGAAATAATTGTCGAATGCTGAAGGGAGGCCGCATGATAAATAAAGTTGCAAATGTAATCGGCAGAGATTTGATTTTTGCCATATTGATTATTGTGTCCTCTTCTTTGTCCTTTTTTCTTGTATATATGGGAATTTCTCAAAAAAGCCTGGATGAATACAAAATTAACTCATGCACTGATTCAGCCGGCGATTATATTGAAGGCAGTGACATTTCCTATGATGAATATAATGAATTAACTAATTTTGGTGAAATAGGCGACTATATAAATATAATTTTGGATATATATATCATTTCTGTATGTATTTTTTTTACATATATATGGTTTTTGAGGAGATATAATGAATTTGCAATAAGAAAAGCGTTCGGTCAAAGGGCCCTTGACATTTTTGTTGAAGTGTTTGGGGACATGTTTTTTATATATATCATAGGAATTCTGATCGGAGAAATTGTATTTTTAATATATGCTTTACTTAGAACAGAAGATGTTATGTTGATTTCTAAGATTCCAATAAATCAATTAACAACATTTGGAGTGGTATTATTGCCCATCATAATCACATCATCTGTTTTTTATATCAGAATTAAAAAGCTTTCTCCTGCGAAGGTATTATCAAAAAAAACATTTTGACGGAATCGAATTAATTCTATCAAAAAAAGTATACGGATTGGAGATTAACATGGAAGAAGTATTATTGGAATTAAAGGGGATAACTAAAGAATATACTGACGGAGAAGTCAAAAAGACTGTTTTATCAGATATAAATCTTAAAGTTAATAAAGGTGAATACATTGCAATTATGGGTAGCAGCGGATGCGGAAAGACTACTCTGCTGAACATAATGGGGGGAATGGATGATGCTACTTCAGGCGAATATTTGTTTCTGGGAACGGATGTGTGCAGGATGAAGGGTAATCAATTGGACCTGTTTAGACGTGATAATATTTCTTTTGTATTTCAACAATTTGCTCTTATGATGCATTATACCGTTGAAGAAAATGTTGAATTACCGTTAAAAAATCGCAAGATGTCAAAAAAGGACAAGCGTGAAAAAATAAATTATGTATTGGAAAAGGTTGGAATCTTAGATTTACGAAAGAAAAAGGTTACAAAGATATCCGGAGGTGAACAGCAGAGAACCGCCATTGCCAGAGCGATGATTTCAGATAACCCTCTGATATTGGCAGATGAACCAACCGGATCGCTGGATAGTAAAACCAGTGAAGAGATAATGGATTATTTTGACCAATTACATGAGATGGGAAGAACAATAATTGTTGTTACCCATGACTTAAAGGTAGCTAACAGAGCTAACAAAATTATCAATATTTGCGATGGCAAAATTCAAAGTGAAGGATGAAAATTTGGGCAGGAAAAATGCTCAGAAGCTTTTAAATAGACAAGAATAATAATACAATGAGGAATCGACTCACTTTTTTTGAAGGCATAGTTACCCGGTAGCAGATTGACCAAAGATCTTTTTAAAAATTTTTTTGGGGTTGACGAAGCATATTGCAGTGGTTTATGGTGGTCGCGAAAGCACAAATCAAGGAGGTATGTATAGAGAAAATGCTGGCGGTTTTAGCAAAAGATGAATTGTATGTTCGTACATTATGCGATTATATCTGCAACTCACATAGATTAAAAAAATGAAATTAATCGTTGCATTGTACACAAAAGTATGATACAATGACAACCTGTGAAGATTACACAAATTTTCCTTGCTCCCACCAAGAGTCGGGGGCCAGAGACCAAAAGGAGGTGCGAGGCAACTATGAATAAGTATGAATTAGTCTTAGTTGTAAGTGCAAAAATCGAGGATGAGGCCAGAGCAGCTGTTGTAGAACAGGCTAAAGGTATTATTACCAGATTTGGCGGCGTTATTACTAACGTTGAAGATCAGGGTAAGAAGAGACTGGCTTATGAAATCCAGAAGATGAAAGAGGGTTATTACTATTTCATCCAGTTCGATGCTGAGTCTACAGTTCCTGCAGAAGTCGAATCAAGAGTTCGTATCATGGAAAATGTACTCAGATTTTTGTGCGTGAGACAGGACGAAGAATAAGGAGGGATTTCCTTTATGAACAAAGTCATTTTAATGGGAAGATTAACCAGAGATCCCGAAGTTCGTTATGCTCAGAACAGCAATACCGCAGTATGTCGTTACTCACTTGCGGTTGACCGCCGTTTCAAGAGAGATGGTGAGCCGGATGCTGATTTCTTTAACTGTACCGTATTTGGAAAAGGTGCGGAATTTGCAGAGAAGTATTTCAAGCAGGGTACAAAGGTCTTAGTTACGGGCCGCGTACAGAACGACAATTACACCAATAAAGATGGACAGAAGGTTTACAGTGTTCAGATTATTGTTGATGAACAGGAATTTGCTGAGAGCAAGAACAGTAGTAATTCGTCTGGTATGGGCGCTTATGATAATCGTCCAAATCCGAACGCAGCAGGCGACGGCTTCATGAACATTCCTGACGGAATTGAAGAAGAGCTGCCGTTTAACTAAAAAAGAGCAAAACTCAAAAGAATTGGATTAAGGAGGTAACCGTCATGGCTATTGATAAACCGGTTAAAGGTGATAAGACAGATGCTCCTGCAAGAAAGCGTGTTGTTCGCAGAAGAAAGAAAGTTTGCGTATTCTGCGCTGACAAGAACAACATTATTTCTTACAAGGATACCAATAAGTTAAAGAGATACATCTCTGAGAGAGGCAAGATTCTTCCTAGAAGAATTACAGGAAACTGTGCAAAGCATCAGAGAGCTTTAACGGTAGCTGTTAAGAGAGCACGTCATGTAGCATTATTACCATATACTACAGACTAATAAAGTTGACAGGGAAAGGACATCCGAAGGGATGTCCTTTATTTTTTTACATAATTTTTCATGGATTTTGCAGAAAGTTGCTGGTTTCCGTTTCAAAAATATGCTATCGTAAATAAATAATATAATAAAAGAGGATAAAGAGGAGCAATTATGAAACATAAAAAAAGTTTTGCTTTTATCATGATGCTTTTACTGATTTGCTGTTGCTGCGCAGCCTGTGTTTCCGGTTCTGAGAAAGATGGCTATGACAGTATGACAGAGCAAACCGGTGCTTCCGACAGTGGTGATAATTTACAAGAGGAGAACTCCGATGGGGAGAAACAATCTGATGGGGAGAAACAATCTGACAGTGAGGATGGGTTCTACAATGGGAACGGCTCCGGCAGCGGGGAAAACACCAATGGCGGGGATGAAACGGATGGTGGCATTCTTGGTGCATGGGCTGTAGAATTTGATTATGCCGATATTCTGGAAACAGGTATGGAACTGGAAGGTAAGGTAGAGGAATCCCTGTACATTACGGTAATATTGACATTTGATGAAGAGGGAAATTATTCAGTAACCTTAAAAAATTTTCCTTCCAATGAGGAAATAGATGCATACGGAAAAGCGTTATGCTCTGCATGGATTGCACAGTCTATGGCAGCGGAAGGCATGACGGAGGAAGAACTGGAAAATGAACTAAGTGCAATGGGGTATCCCTCCATACAGGCTTTTGAAAATGAAACGGCAGAGCTTTTCATAGACAGCATTGTTGCGGCCTTTAACATAATGGAGGGCGGAGACAGCGGTACTTATGAATTAGACGGCAGCAGAATATATTTAGACGGCAGTAATTATATGGATGTTGAGTTTGACGGAAACACCTTTCAGGTTGTAGATGCTTCTAAGAGCGGTGATTTTGATATGTTTCTTCATTTGAAATTTACAAAGCAGTGAAAAATCAGGAATCGGTTTCCTGTGTTTCCGGGTTTACATATGGGGTTTCATAATTTTTCACAATTTTTTCACATTATACTTGATTTTTTGACAAAAACATGATATGGTGCTCTGTGATATTATTTTTTAACAAAGGAGATATGTTATGAAATTAAAATTAAAGAAATTACTTGCACTTCTCATGATGCTTTGCATGATTGTATGCAGCTGTGTTGCTTGTGGTTCCAGTGATGATGACGATGACGATGATGACGACAAGAAGAAAACAGAGCAGTCTGATGACAAGGATGATGAAGACGACAAGGATTCAGACAAAGATGACGAGGATTCCGATAAGGATGACAAGGATGACGAGGATTCCGATAAGGATGACAAGGACGATGAAGACTCCGATAAGGACGACAAGGATGACGAGGATTCCGATAAGGATGACAAGGATGACAAAGACGACAAAGATAGTGAAGACGGAATTGTCGGTGAATGGGAAGTTAAAGTGAACTACGCTGAGATGCTTTCCTATGTTATTGACGGATTGGAAGTAGACGAAGACCTTTATATTTATCTGACATGGGAGTTTGATGAGGACGGAAGCTACGCAATTGAAGCAGGTGATATGCCATCCGATAAGGAAATCGAAAAATTTGCAGAGGCATATTTTGATGCTATGATGGTTTGGATGTGTGACGAGCTTGATATGTCTAAATCTGACCTTGAAGACTATGCGGTTTCCATGGGCTATGACAGCTATGATGATTATGCAGAGGATATGATTGAAGGATGTTATGATGAGGTTGTCAGCGTCTGCGATAACATGGAGGCCGGAGTTGAAGGTACCTACGAATTTGATGGTGACGAAGAAATAACTCTTGATTCATATGATTATATCTGTGTAGATATTGATGGAGACACCATGACTGTTACAGATTCTTCTACCGATCTTATAGCATTTCTCAATGCAGAATTTACAAGATAATTTTACCTTGCAAAAGATAATGCAGGAACATATTTAAATCAGATAATAAAATTAACCTGATTACAATTAAGGACTGTTGATACAGTCCTTTTTTGTAAGGTAATCTGTGATATTATTTTTTACAAAGGAGATAGTCTATGAAATTAAAATTAAAGAAATTACTTGCACTTCTCATGATGCTCTGCATGGTTGTATGTGGTCTTGTTGCCTGCGGCTTTGAAGATGACGATGATGATGACGACAAGAAGAAAACAGAGCAGTCTTCCGACAAAGAAGATGACGATGATGAAGATGATGACGATGCCGACAAAGACGACAAAGACGACAAGGATGACGAAGATGACGACGATGCCGACAAGGATGACGAAGATGATGACGATGCCGACAAAGATGACAAGGATGATAAAGATGATAAGGACGATGAAGACGGAATCGTCGGTGAGTGGGAAGTTGAACTGAACTACGCTGATATGCTTTCATATGTTCTTAAAGGAATAGAAGTAGATGAAGATCTTTATATTTATCTGAAATGGGAATTTGGTGAAAACGGAGTCTATGAAGCTGAAGCATTGGATGTTCCATCTGATAAAGAAATTGAAAAATTTGCTGAGGCTTACTTGGAAGCAAGCATTGTATGGACCTGCCAGCAGCTCAATGTGGATGAATATGAACTGGCAGAGTCATTGGTTCAAAACGGATATGCAAGTTATGATGAGTACAAAGAGGAAACACTTGAAGCATGTATTGATGAGGTTACAACAGTCTGCGGCAATATGGAAACAGGATTTGCAGGTAGCTACGAATTTGATGGGGATGAAGAGATAATACTTGATACATATGATTATCTCTATGTAGATATTGACGAAGATACAATGACTGTTACAGATACTTCTGACAGCCTGGCTGTGTTAATCGATGCAGAATTTACAAGATAATTACTTAGGGACTGTTGCTGTAAAGCGACAGTCCTTTTTTTGCGTCATAAGCATGTCACAACCTGCAAATCCCCAACATTTCACTCCGGCAGTAATATAATTTTCTTAATAATTTTCCTGACCTTGAAAATAATATCCCGCTGTGATATGATAGCAGTATCTTTAGCTCTTGTTAAAGGGTGCTGTTTTTTTTACAGTGAGGGGTTACTCTCCTACAATTGTAGGGGCTTGCGGCAAATGATTGGAGGAATAACATGAAATTTTCCAGATTCAGAATATATATACTGCTTCCGATACTGGGTGCGGCTGTTTTGTTTTTGTCGGATTTACTTCTGATGGTTATTAGCAAAAATGATACGGCTTCTTTAATTGCATTCAGCGGAACCATGATTTATCTGGCGTTTTTGTGCATATGTGCTGTTTTGATTCATGGACGCATGAAGAGGGATATGGTATCGGTGGGAATCGGATTTAATGAAGTTGAAGAGCAGATTCTCAGCATGATGGCTGTTCCATATGCGATTATGGATACCAATGGCAGTCTGCTTTGGACCAACTATGAAATGCGTGATCTCATTGACAGCGTAAAAAGAGGCAGCTATGAAATGACGGATGTGATTCCAAACATTATGAAAATGAAGCTGCCGACACTTAGTGATGATGTGGTTTTTCATGCTAAAATCGGAGACCGAAGCTATAAGGTTGTTATGACGGCCATGGAATCCCAGCTGTTTGATGAAACATTAAACATTATTTCTGATGTGGACGGTAATCATAAACAGAGCCTAATCAGTATATATTTCTATGATGAAACCGAAATAGAATGTCTGCGTCAGGAAAATTATAACCAGCAGATGATTATCGGACTTCTCTACATTGACAACTATGACGAAGTTCTGGACGTGGTGGACGAGGTAAAACGTTCCCTGCTTTCTGCTCTGGTAGACAGAAAAATTAATAAATACATGACTCATATGAATGCGGTCATAAAAAAGCTGGAAAAAGATAAGTATCTGTTTGTATTCCAGAAAAAGTATCTGGAGGAAGTTAAACAGACATCAAAAGTTCTGTTAGAAGATGTTAAAAAAATCAATTCCGGTAAAACCGAAAGCGACATTACCATCAGTATGGGTCTTGGTGTGGCTGAATCGGACTATGCAAAGAGCTATGAATATGCAAGAGCAGCTATTGACCTTGCGTTGGGACGAGGCGGTGACCAGGTGGTTATTAAGCACGGCGATGATATTACTTATATTGGCGGCAAGAGTGCTTCCATTGAAAAGAGTACAAGAGTTACAGCCAGAGTAAAGGCACATGCCCTTAGAGAATTGATAGAGGCACATGACAACATTATTATTATGGGACATTCCATCGGAGATGTGGATTCTCTTGGTGCATCCATAGGTGTGTACCGTATTGCCCAGGTGCTTGGAAAAACTGCCCATATTGTAATAAATGAGATAAATTCTTCCATAAGACCAATGGTAACACGGTTCTTTGACAACCCGGATTATCCAAGTGATATGTTTGTGGGAAATCTTACGGCTCAGGAACTTGCTACAAAGGAATCACTTCTGGTCATAGTGGATGTAAACAGACCAACACATACAGAATGTCCGGATTTGTTTGACATGATTCCTACTGTAATTGTTCTTGACCATCACAGAGTTGCAAGCGATTCCGTAAAGCATGCAGTACTTTCTTATGTGGAGCCATATGCTTCATCTGCCAGTGAAATGGTAGCTGAGATTCTACAGTATATCGGTGATGAACTTAAGCTGAAGCCACTGGAGGCAGAGGCATTGTATGCCGGAATTATGATAGATACAAATAACTTCCTGACCAAGACAGGTGTAAGAACCTTCGAGGCAGCAGCTTATCTTCGTAAAAACGGTGTTGATGTAACCAGAATCCGCAAGGCCTTCCGTGCAGACATGACAGAGTATGTAACCAAGGCGGCGGCAATTACTTCAACTGAGATTTTTATGGACGGCTTTGCTTTTGCAAAATGTTCTGCAGAGGGTGTTGAGTCACCTACTATTCTTGGTGCACAGGTTGCAAACGAATTGCTGGAAATTACCGGAATTAAAGCTTCCTTTGTATTTACCGAATATAAAGGAAAGGTATTTATCAGTGCAAGGTCCATTGATGAACTTAACGTTCAGGTTGTCATGGAGAAAATTGGTGGCGGCGGACACATGAGTGTGGCAGGAGCACAGCTTGAAAATTGTACAGTCAGTCAGGCTATGGACAGTGTAAAAAATGTATTGTCAGAAATGTCTCTGAATGGGGATATATAAAAATAAACGGAGGAATAATCATGGATGTTATTTTATTAAAGGATGTAAAATCTGTTGGAAAAGCAGATGAGATTGTTACGGTCAGTGACGGATATGCAAGAAACTGTCTGATTCATAAGGGACTGGGTGTTGAGGCAACACCTAAGGCTCTCAATGAGTTGAAAATAAAGAAACAGGGTGAAGCAAAGCATGCGGCAGAAGTGTTGGCACAGGCACAGGAACTGGGTGCAAAGATTAATGCAAGTCAGGTTACCTGTAAAATCAAAATCGGTGAAAACGGAAGAGTTTTTGGTGCAGTGTCCGCAAAAGAGGTTGCTGAGGCTATAAAAACCCAGCTTGGATTTGACATTGATAAAAAGAAGCTTGTTATGGAGCCATTTAAAAACATGGGAAGCTTTACTGTAGGTGTCAAGCTTCATCCAAAGGTAACTGCAGAACTAAAGTGTAATGTAGTAAACGAGTAATCCCGGTCAGTGAATCACTGCAGAATGTTAAAAACAATAAGATGAGTTTAGTTGTTACAAAAGGGGTACAATTGTGGACGAGAATTTAATTAAAAAGGTAAATCCTCATAGTGAGCAGGCTGAAAGCTCGGTAATCGGGTCCATGATTATGGACAAGGATGCCATTGTCACAGCCATGGAAATACTTGTACCTGAGGATTTTTATGAAAAAAGACTGGGTGTGTTTTTTGATGTTATAGTACAGCTTTACAATGAGGGGGTAGAAACAGACCTGATTACAATTCAGGACAGGCTTAGAACCCGTGAGATTCCCGAGGAATATGTTTCGCTGGAATACATTTCTCATCTGGTTGAAGCTGTTCCAACATCGGCTAATGTAAAATATTATTCAGATATAGTCAGGGAGAAGTCTTTGCTTCGCCAGTTTATCAAGACTTCAGAAAATCTTGTAAACACCTGTTATCTGGATAAAGATAATACTAAAAATATATTTGGACAGGCGGAAAAAGAACTGTTTGCCCTTTTCCAGAAATCAACCTTGGCAAAGGAGCAGACTTCCATTGAAGATGTTGTAATTGAAAGTCTGAACGGTATTGAAAAGGCTTCCAGAAGTACCGGTGCAGTAACCGGAATTGCCACAGGCTTCCTTGACCTTGACTATATGACTGCAGGTATGCAGCCCTCTGACCTGGTTTTGGTGGCGGCAAGACCATCAATGGGAAAAACCGCATTTGTCCTGAATATGGCGGAGCATATGGCAATTAAAAATCATAACACGACTGCCATATTCTCTTTGGAAATGTCAAAAACCCAGCTGGTTAACAGACTTCTTTCCATGCATTCCAGAGTAGATGCCCAGAATATACGTACCGGTAAGCTGGACGAAAGAGAGTGGGCAGATCTTATGGAAAGTGCCAGAGTCATCGGAAGTTCTGCACTGATTATTGATGATACCCCCGGTATTTCGGTAACCGAACTGCGTTCCAAATGCAGGAAAATGAAACTGGAGAATGACTTGAAGGTGGTAATCATTGACTATATCCAGTTGATGACCAGCGGCAGAAGGGCAGAATCCAGACAGCAGGAGATTTCGGAAATCTCCCGTTCTCTGAAAGCTATTGCAAGAGAAATACAGTGTCCGGTTATAGCATTAAGCCAGTTATCACGTGCAGTAGAGCAGAGACCGGACAAGAGACCTATGCTTTCAGATCTGCGTGAATCCGGTTCGATTGAGCAGGATGCCGATGTTGTAATGTTTATCTATCGTGATGAATATTACAATAAAGAAACGGCTCATCCGGGTGAGGCTGAAATTATTATCGGAAAACAGAGAAACGGTCCTACCGGAACTGTTAATTTAAAATGGCTCTCGGAATATACAAAGTTTGCTAATCTTCAGAAAAAATAATGTGGCGTTTGCAACTACACCCGGTGCGGGATTTTTTTAGAAAATTACCGCAATCTCACCGTCTTTAGACGGTGGGTAGTTCACAGAGCACACTGTGTTCTGTGTAATGATATTATGAAAAAAATGGAAACGTAAAGTGTAAGAAAATGAATTATGGAGATTACTGTCTGCATATGAAGATGAAAAAATGGTTGGTCTCCATTTTTTCTACACATTTTATTAAGTATTTGATTTATACTCCTACTTGAACCTATATTTCAGATTGTTGGGAGGTACATAAATTGGGAGAAAGAAAATACTTAATGGCCGACGTAGCAAAGAAGCTGGACATTCCACCATATATGCTCAGATATTATGAGGATGCTCTTGCAATAAATATTCCCAGAAATGAAAGGGGACTTCGTTATTACAGAAAACAGGAGCTGGAATTGTTTGCATCGGTATTGAATTTAAAACAGAAAGGCTTTGATATTTCAGCAATTCGTATGGTAATGGACGACATCCACAGAATAGAAAAGCTTCCGCCTGAAAAGCTTTTAGAACTCCGGGACAAGCTGGATACAGTTATGGACAGAAAAACTTCGGAAGAAGGAGTATCTGTTTTAGGTACTTTTCCGGCAAAACCTGTGCAGACCGGTCCGGAACCGGTTCAGAATGCAGATGATAAAATGCAGCAGTTTAAAAATATTATGACAGGAATTGTTCTGGATGCATTGAAAATGAATAATGAGGACCTTGGTCAGCAGATTAAATATACGGTAACAGATTCTGTTGTAAAAGAAATGAGTTATATAATGAAAAAACAGGAGGATGTGGAAGAAGAACGTTTCAAGTCCATTGATCAACGTTTGAGGGAGGTTTGTGCTGCAGCTGAGAAAGGGAAGAGGCAGATAGGTAAATAAAGTAAAAATAAAAAGGGATGCGTAAACATCCCTTTTAATATGTTCTGATTTTTTGTGAAGTTTATGCCTCTTCGATAGAACCGGTAGGACATGTACTTGCACATGCGCCACATTCGAGGCATGCATCAGCATCGATTACATACTTTGCGTCGCCTTCAGAAATAGCACCTACCGGACATTCGGAAGCACATGCGCCGCAAGAAATACAGTTATCGTTAATTACATATGCCATTGGTATTTCCTCCTTGTAATCTGTTGTTTGACTCATTGTACTCTAAAAATGCGATAAATACAAGTTAATTCTTTGAAAAAAATGTGATTGTGACCTTATTTGGAAAAAATGTAGAGAAAATGTAGCATATCACGGCTCCATGGTTATGTTACAGAGTTTTAACAATTTGTCATATTGACTTAAATCGACAGTTCGTTTATACTCTCTAAATAAGCAAGAGTTAAAGGGTGATGTTAATGAAAATAGAAAAGATAAATGACAACCAGATAAAGTGTACTCTTTCCAAACAGGATTTGGAAGAACGAAAGATTCGTTTGAGTGAGCTGGTATACGGTTCTGATAAAGCCAAGCAGCTGTTTCGCGATATGATGCATATGGCAGCGGTTGAGTGTGGTTTTGACGGGGAAGAAATGCCAATTATGGTAGAAGCAATACCATCGGTTAAGGATTCTTTGGTTTTAATAATTACAAAGGTGGATAATCCTGAAGAGCTTGATACGCGTTTTTCCAACTTCACACCACTTGGAGATGATGAGGATATGGATGACCTTGGCATAGGAGATCTTTTTGCAGACGGTTCTGATAATTCAGAAATATCCATTGCTTGTTCAGGTCATGGTCTTGGCAGTGATGTTCAAAACAATTTTACTGAAGCTCTTGGAAAACTGAGACAATCAGCTATTGAAAAACAGAGGGCTGAAGAAAAGTTTCGGGAGGAAGCAGTTAAGCCGCTTCCGGAAGAAGAACAGTACAGAACATTCAGATTTGACAATATGGAGCAAATGGGAGAATATGCTAAAGCAGCATGCTTTGACTTTCAGGGACACTCAAATTTATACAAGGATCCCGTTAAAGGCAAATACTATATGGTTGTGTTTTTAAAGGACAGCAGTGCAGCGGATTTTAATCAGGCATGTAACATAGCCAGTGAGTATGGTGATGTGCTTAAAAATCGCTCTCTGCCTTTTTATAAAGAACATTACAAGCTGATTATAAAAGATGATGCAGTACAGCGTCTGGCAGATATGCTGTAGTTTAATTTTTTACATGAGTATAAAACAGCGTCGGAAAAGCCAACACTGTATTATGTACAAATAGATTTTTAGGAGGTTTATTATGACTGTTTCAAAAGATATGACAATAGGAGAATTATTAAATGTCAGCACAGATGTTATTCCTGTATTATTGAATTCGGGCATGCATTGCTTCGGTTGTCCTTCTGCCCAGGGAGAGACTATTGAAGAAGCATCTTTTGTGCACGGAATTGATGCGGATGAGCTTGTTGCACAGATAAATCAGTTACTTGCAGAAAAGGAAGCTTAGAACAAATAATTTCTTGAAGTCGGCTCTCTTTTGCTCCGGGAAATGGGGTAAAAGGGAGTTTTTTATTGTCTCTTTTTATTTTGGTAAAAACTGGATAAACGTGTTGAACTGTGATAAATGGTATGCTATTATATTATTATCATACCAAAGTATGAAAACATAAATAGGAGGAAGCAGTCTTTGAGGACTGTAAAGGTACTATGAAGAAAAATCGCTTTTTAACAGCAGTTGCAACAGTGGCATTGTGTGTATCCGGCATGGCTGGAGTAGTTGGGGCAGCAAATGTTAAAGATACGGATTGGTCGTTTAGTAATCAAAATAGTGAGGGTAACACAGACCATAGAACAAAACAAGACAACACTAATGTTTATGTTTATCCTAAAGTTGGACAAACATTGAAGTATACTGTTCAGAAGAGTGGTATAGATCTTAGAACTGCGGTTTCAATTCCATGTGGAACCAAGGCAACATTGAGAAGTTCAGCCGGAACAGGTGATTATGTGATGCTTAAATACTATAACGAAAATTATAATCCCGGAAAAACATCCGGAGTATGGAGTCCTGATTCTACACAGTATTATACAGTATATTAATAATAATAGCCGGCAGACTATTCTGCCGGCTATTGTATAAAGAAAATAATTATTAAGAATATGGAGGTTAAAAATGAAAAAAGGCTATGTTTTAGGAGGGATCCTCACGGCTGCTGTAGTTGCAGTGGGTATTTTGGCTGCTACAAGCCTGCAGGAAAACAAAAAAACTCCTGTAGAAAACTATACTGAAAAGAATACGGGAACACAGCTTAATAAAGAAGAAGGTGGAGAGCTGCCGCCACCGGATTCTGGTCTGGTTCATGATGGTGTAGTGGAATTTCTCTATGAGGATCCTGTAATAAATAATGATATAAAACATACATTTCTGGCCTATGATGTAGTGGAGGGAAAAGATATCCTGACTCAAACCAAATATCCATTAGAGTTCTTTGGAGATGAACCTGCCACCACCAAAACTCAAAGATATCTTGATGAAGAAAGGTTTAAGGAAGAAATGCCGGAACTGTGTGAGGCTTATGAAAATGTATTTGACAGCGGACTCCCTGAAAATGAAATATGGGATATTGTAGACCAATACAAGGCGGCAGCAGATAATTACAGAGTTCCGGTTGAATATGGCGTGAGGTACATCTTTTTACAATGCCGCTTTGAAAATGTTTCGAATAATGAACAGGAGTTACGTGTAAACAATATGGTAGCAATGATTACTGACGAAGGCTACAAAAGTTTTTTTACGACGGAACTGTGCTATTTTGATAAAACTTTATATGTAGGTGCAGATGAAGAAGCATCAAAAAGCTTTTATGCTTGCACACTTCAGCCCGGCGAAACTTTAGACTGTATTATAGGTTTTGAAGCATATCGTTATATTTATGAAACAGATAATACAGATGTACCAGATTTGGATTATATTTATTTTGGATATGACGATTTAACCTTACTGGATGATTATTTTTCAGGTAGTTCCCCATATAGTCCGATTTACGGAAAGTTTGTTTTTAAGGTGGCGGACCTTAAGGAAATGGGGAATTCATGATTAAAAAGGCAGTAAAGGTTATATTGCCGGTTCTTGTGGTTATGCTGATAACAGACTGGGTAATCGGCGTCAAGAAGGTTAATGCCAAAAGCTACATTCCGACACAATATGTTGAATTAAATGAGTCTTTTCTTAATGGAGATATTTCATTTACGGCTAAAGGGGTGGGACTTTACAACAATGATGAGTTTGCAGAAGCATTTGGAATTGACATGGTTAATTCGGTTAACGGCGGTGATTTATACATAGTGGCAGAATTTTCCATAAAAAACGAATCCGGTTTTGATGTTGATTTGTCCTATCTTCTTGGAGATGTGGGCTGGGGATTTGAATCTCATACCTGGTGTTCAAGCGCGGACCCATTTACCGGTGCGATGATAAACACATATTCTTCTTCCACGGTTAAAAATGGTGAAGAAATTCGTTTTTTACTTCTTACAGGGATTAGTGAAATATCTTTTAGTAAACAAGGCTGGGACAGGATTTATGATACAGAGTTTTACTATACTCTGTCAATTTATCCTGAGCCTGTAAAATTTGTTCTGGGAAAACCGGGAAAAGGGACAATGAGCAGATGAACAATGGAGGAAAAAACTTGTTTAATATAATTAAATTCGAATTGAAGAGAGGCTTTAAATCCGGAACATTTCTCATCAGTCTTTTGTTGGGGTGTTCCATCAGCATTGTTGAGTTCGGATGCTATTACTGCTTATATGCAAAAATGCCGGATTTGGCAACTGTAATTCAGGGATGGCTGGGAACTAATTTTCAGTTACTCTTTAATAATCTTTTTTACCTATTGCTTCCACTGTTTGCTGCCATTCCCTATGGGGCTTCATATTTTAGTGATTTGCGTTCCGGATACATTAAAAATATTTGTGTCAAGACTTCCAGAAAGGAGTATTTCACAGCAAAAAGCATTGCAGTTTTTTGTACCGCTGCTGCGGCAGTAATGATTCCATTGGTTTTAAATTTTGTGCTTTTCATGAGGGTTTTCCCTCTTCGCATACCTGAAAAACTGCTTTTTTATGGCGGAACTGTTGATGCATATCTGTTTGCAGATGTTTATTATAATTCTTCTCTGACCTATGCAATTATTTTTACTCTGATTGATGGGCTGGCAGCAGGGATTATTTCCCTGTTTTCTGTCTGTGTGGCAGATTTTTGTGACAGTGGTTTTATTGCAGTCACCACGCCCTTTGTGGTGTATATTCTTACAGGTTTTCTGTTTGGTAATGGAGGAGAAGGCAACTTTTCTCTTTTAGATATGCTGAATCCAAAACAGGTGATGGCTGCAGATGAGTCAAGATTATTTTCTATGCTGGGAATTATGCTTCTGGTTGCTGTGGTGTGGATTGTCTGTAAGGCAAGAAAAAGGGATATTTTGTAATGCTTCAGCCCTTTGCAATGTTTTAATACGTGTGGTATGGAGGAAATTATGATTCAAATAGAACTGGTAAACATTAACAAAACCATAAAAAAGGCGGAAATCTTAAAAGATATTTCAATGGAATTTTCATCCGGAAAAATTTATGGTCTTCGTGGAAAAAACGGTTGCGGGAAAACCATGCTGATGCGTGCAATCAGTGGGTTGATGTACCTCGATTCAGGTAAAGTGCTAATAAACGGCAAGGAGCTTCACAAGGATATGGACTTTCCGGAAAGTATAGGGGTTTTAATTGAAAATCCGGCCTTTCTGCCCCGGTATACAGGCTTTCAAAATTTGAAAATGCTGGGCAGCATCGGAACCAAGGTCAGTGATGAAGAAATCAGGCTGGCTCTGGAAAGGGTCGGGCTGGATCCGGATGATAAAAGAACCTATAGAAAGTATTCTCTCGGCATGAAGGAAAAGCTGGGAATTGCCAACGCCATAATGGGAGAGCCTGACATTATCATACTGGATGAGCCCATTAATGCTCTGGATGAGGAAAGCGTTGAGAGAATCAAGAATGTTCTCATAGAACTCAGAAACAAAGAGAAACTGATTATCATTGCATGTCATGACAGGGAGGAGCTGGAGTACCTTAGTGATGTAATTTACGTGCTGAAGGATGGCTCCTTTGTTGACACGGAGGTGATTGAAAAGTGAAGGGATTCGGAATGCTGAAAAGGGACCTGAATCTGGGTCTTCTGAAAAAATGGCATCGGTATATATTTATAGTCATTGTTGTTTTTGTTTGCTCCTTTCGCATGCGTGATCAGCTGGACAGCCTTGAAGAGATGGGCATGGGATGCAGCGTTGTAAGCTTTTGGGATTATCTGTGTGCAAATTTTCAAGGCATGACACCATATGTTATTGGAGTCAGAAATTACTTTTACGTCCCGGTTTTGTGGTTTTGTGTACAGATTTGTTTTCATTACATAATTGCATATTATCCGGAACAGGATTTCAGGGAACATGGCAGACAGGTTCTGATTCACTCCAAATCCAGAACAGGATGGTGGCTTAGTAAATGTCTGTGGTGCCTGGCAGCCGCACTGGTTTATTTTGTCCTGATTCTTGTAAGTGTTGCTGTTTTTGAGCTGATTTTGGAGGGGAATATTACCTTTGAGTATAGCTGCAGAGCTGCTATAAGCATGGTTACAGAAAATATAAAGTATTT